>NZ_JBSYOQ010000076.1:0-5494 GCF_058244645.1 Candidatus Thiodiazotropha sp. AKAK3 | reverse complement strand
CTTACCAAGGGGTGCAACGCCGCAATCGCGGCTTGAGTGGCTTCCCGCAGGGCGAGGCAGGTGATTTAAACGCAAACTGAGATAGGCCTTGTCTAAATATAGGGTTTATATGACGCACCACACTAGGCCGGGAACCAAGCGTAGGGTGCCGGCCCTGCCGCACCAAACCAGCTACGGCTCGGCCAACCCCATCGCCCGGAGATAACTGGCGACGCTGTTCTCCAGCGTATAGGGGGCAGCAACGGCTTTCAGTTGCTCTGGCGGAAGCGGGTTATCCAACTGCCTGGCCATGGCTTCAGCCAGACCAGCCACATCCCCAATCTCCGCTAATGGTTCTCCCTCTAGTCCACCCAACAGCTCTTCCGTACCACTCGGACAGTTGGTGGCGGCCACTGGCGTTCCTGCCGCCAGCGCTTCGACCAATACCACAGCCAGTCCCTCCCACAAGGAGGAGAGCACAAACAGACCCGCCTCTCTCATATAGGGATAGGGCGTGTCCACAAAACCGGGCAGTGATACCCGCGTTTCGAGATTCAGCCGTTTGACCTCAGCTTCCAGGCGCGCTCTGGCGCGCCCCTCTCCAAGGATCATCAGACGACAATCATATCGATCTCTAAGCAGGGCAAAAGCCTGGATCAGTGTGGTGAAATCCTTACGCCGGCACAGCTCCCCGACACCAAGGATCACTTTCGGCTCACCCGGGCGGAACCAGGGGTGGTCTACAGGCTCTTGCAAACGTTGGTAAAACCCTGGGGTGATGATCGGACTTGGGACTACGGCAATGCGCTCCCGATCAAATCCGATGTAGTCAGCAAAATCATTAGCCGCGCCTGCAGAAGGGACAAGCAGGGTGCCAGCAAGTTTGTAGAGATAGCGCATTGAGTTACGCTGTATGAAGCGATCCGAGCGACTGCGACTCGCCAGATTTTTGCTCACTGTGGTGCCGATACGTAGAGCCGTCCTGGCACCACTTCCGCTGAGGGTATTGGCTAACAGTGCAGTTCGATTGACCCTGTCCTTATCGGATAGCAAAACATCGGGACGATATCTTCTCAAGTAACCGATCAGTTCAGGCAGAGCAGTCAGGACATGCCTGGTTTTAAACTCGATCACCCGAAGATTATCTGCCAGTGGCAGACTTAGGCTGGGCCCATGATTTTGGATCTTCAACAGATCGACCTGATACCCGGCAGCCGCCATCCCAGGCAGCAGATTCTTCATCAGCCGGTCCACACCGCTGTGACCGGAAGTCGCCAGAAAACAGGCAATGCGTGGAGGATTACTCAAAGCTTCAGACCAAACGCAGCCAGATAGCTTCTGGCACTTCTTTCAAGTGTGTACTCACTCACTGCCGACTTTAGTTTTTCCGGGTCTTGGGGTTGCCGAAGGGTCTTTAGCATCGCCTCTGCCAATGCGTCCACATCCCCCACCGGCACCAAAGGCAGCACCTCTCCTCCACGGGTGACTTCAAACGGTCCTGAGGGGCAATCTGTACTCACCGATGGCGTACCCAGAGCCATCGCCTCAGTTAAGACATTGGGTGACCCTTCCCACAGAGAGGAGAGAACAAACAACCCGGCATGCTTCAGATAGACATAGGGGTTATCAACAAATCCAACTAGACGAAAATCGTCACTCACACCAGACTCATGTGCTAATTTTTTCAGTTGCGCCTCCTTGTTGCCCTGTCCAAGAATCATCAGACGACAAGGCTGCTGCTGCCTCACCTGAGCAAAGGCGCGCAACAAGGTGGGGAAGTCTTTCTGTCGGCGCAATCCCCCAATACCGAGTATCACCGGAGGCTGATCGGGGGCCAGCCAGGGATCGGGTATCTCAGCTTGGGACTGCTCATAGAGTTCAGGTGTAATGGTGGGGTTCTTAATGACAGTGATACGCGCCTCTGGCACCTTACTGAGCTGCATCACTTCATCGGCAACACCTTGGGATACTGCAACAATCCCATCCGCCTGATTGAACAGTTTCACCAGATTACGGGTTTTCAACCAGCGGCGAAGCCAACCCATACCTCGGGCCTTCATCCTCGATATCAGGGCGGTACCTGGTCTCAGATAGAAGCGGGTCTTTCCCTTATGACGCTGTTTGGCCTGCAGGGCAATCTCATCATCCATAATCTTTGCTGAAACCACAATATCGGGATCGTTCTGCTGTAGGTAGTCGAGCAGTTTCGGCAGTGCTTCACTCTGTTTCGCCACGGGAAACTTAATCACTCGAACCGTATCAGGTAACAGATGCAGATAGGGTGCATTCCTGCTTTTGATAATGAAATCGACTCTTACTCCGATCAATGCCAAACCCCTGGCAATATTGACCATCATGCGCTCCACGCCACCATCTCCGAACTTCAGAATAAACAGACAGACGTGGGGAACAGGGTTTTGTGATTCAGTCATATGCGGTTGGCTTCCAGATAGTGCCATTCTCGAAAAGCGGTTGAACAGGATGGAACTACCCTTTCAATATCGATGCATAATAACACCTTACAAACATGGGCACAGCGTCAGTGGGGGTGGGATTCTATTGAGCTATTTATTCGTCCACCTTTACATAGGAGCGAATGCGGTCTATGAGTCTATTCGATAGCCATGACTTTGAACATGGTGCGGCAGGCCGCACCCTACAGGGTTCTAATCAGTCGTAGGGTGCGGCCTGCCGCACCGGATGGACCGTTAGTGGGCTGTGCTAAAATAACAACCTCTATCCGTTGCCAAGGAATGGCGATATGTCGAACTACAAACGCTATCCTGTTGCGGGTGGTATCTATTTCTTTACCGTCGTCACTTTCAATCGTCGGCCCTTGTTTGCTGATCCTTTGGCGCGCCAATGTTTGCGTAATGCGATATTGGAAACAGGTCAGAAAATGCCTTTTACCACTCTTGGATTTTGTCTGTTACCTGATCACCTGCATTGCATCTGGAGCTTACCTGAAGGGGACTCGGATTTTTCACTACGATGGAATCGGGTGAAAGGCAGATTCTCAAAGCGCTACTTGGCTGCTGGCGGTATCGATGGTGGTGCATGTCTATCCAGGCGCAAACGTGGCGAGGTTGCAATTTGGCAACGGCGGTTTTGGGAGCATTCGATCCGTGATGAGTCGGATCTCACACGTCATCTTGATTATCTTCATTACAACCCGGTTAAGCATGGGTTGGTCGGGGGGGTTGGGGATTGGCCTTGGTCAACATTCCATCGATTCGTTAGTGACGGGACTTATCCGGTGGATTGGTGTGGCAATGGTATTTGTGATGAGGTGATGGATAGTGTGGGCGAGTAAATCAGCTGTAGGTGCAGCCTGCCATACCGAGATCAATATCAAAGCTACGGTGGTTGTTTGAGCATCTATTGTATCTGAGCACTGCCTGCGAGTTTCCTCTGTTACTCTGGCTTGGACATGGTGCGGCAGGCCGCACCCTACGAGGGTTCATATCGACGGCACTCTACGGGATTCAAATCGGTTGTGGGTGCGGCCTGCCGCACCGGGTTTCTGTCAATTCATTTCTCGGAATGGGTTGGCTTCATATGTTTCTGCATCTCTGCCGCCATAACGCTCAATCCACCCAATGACCAGCCCCCATCCACCGGCAGTACTGCACCAGTGATATAGGATGCCATCGGTGAAGCCAGAAACAGCGCCATATTGGCTATATCCTCAGCTCTGCCCAAACGTTTCAGGGGCACAGAATCAACAATCATCCGTTTCGCCTCCTCGGTTGGCGCCAGACGTTTCATTCCCTCGGTATCCGCAATCGGACCTGGTACGATCGAGTTTACCCTGACGCCCGCCTCGCCCCACTCCATTGCCAACACCCGCGTCACCATATCAACCCCCGCCTTGGCAGCACAGACATGTGCCTGCATCGGCATCGGAATAAAGGCCTGGGGCGCAGAGATATTGATCACAGCGGCACCGGGTTTATTGAGATAGGCAAAAGCGCTACGCACTACATGGTAGGTACCCAGCAGATCGATATCGACAACCGCAGAGAAACCGTTTGGGGACATATCAAGAGCAGATGCGGGAAAGTTGCCGGCTGCACCGGAGACTAAAATATCGATGCCACCAAAGGCATCGTTGATTTCAGACATTACTTTTTCTATCGCTGACAGCTCCCTTACATCAGCACAGCGTCCAATGACTTCCCCGCCTCTTTTCGACAGCAGTTCGAGAGCACTCTCCATCTTTTTTCGGGAACGACCGACAACAGCAACAGCTGCACCCTGTGCGGCAAACGCGTCAGCAATACCAAGATTGATGCCACTGGTACCACCGACAACAAGCACTGAGCGTCCGCTGAAATCCATTCGCTGATTCATATCCAAATCCTAAGGAACCCCTGTGGTGTTGGTGGCTGGTGAACCTTAACCAAGAACCTCTGATCAGTTTCTAAATTAATCAGAGGTTCAGTGACTTTATAACTCACCAAGCATGCGCTTTGCCTCCACGCCGACACTGTTATCTGCGCCTAACTCAATCGCCTTGTTGAGTGCATCAGCTGCACCTTGCTTATCGCCAGTCTGTGCCAACACAAAACCCAGGGTAAGCTGTATGCGCTGGAATTGAGAGTTTTTCTGCACGCCTGCCATCAGGACAGTAACCGCCTGATCAGATTGTCCGGTATAGAGCAGAGCCAAGCCTAAATCGTTATAGGATTCAACATCGTCTGGATTGATCGTTATGGCACGCTCATAGAGGTCGATAGCCTGCTGGTAGTTTTTCTCTGCGAAGTAGTTGTCTGCCAGGCGAGCGATCAAGGCGGGATCGTCCTGACTGAGATCTTCGGCAGCTGGCGCGAGCCCGAGTTTACCAGGTGTTATGCTTGCACCCATCGGATTGGGCGTTGGGTGCGGTGCAGTGACACCGTTATTGCCAGATGCAGCTACTGCTACAGCCGGTTTTTGTTCATAGTAGCTACGGGTTACGGCGTAGACCATCAAGCCATAGGTGATCTGAGCTATGACAATGACCACCCAGGTCAGAGCGCTAAATTTTGGCATATTAGTCAATATCTTAGTTGCAGGTGAAAAATCTTGGCGAGTCAAATTATCAGACCCGGTAGAGCTTGTTGTTTGAGTCCATTCTAGTCCGGGATATATATTCAAGCCAGTTTTTAGAGTGACTTAGAGTGCCGCTTGGCCTGCTTATATGTCAATAAAGATATCCCTAAGCTTTGTGCTCCATATCATTTTTTGCCGCTGAAAATTCACCAGTTAAAATCGGCTAGATCGAACAGCAAGGTAGCCTGGATGAAGCGAAGCGGAATCCGGGAAGATTGGTGCGCTGTTCTCCCGGATTCCGTTGCACTTCATCCAGGCTACGGGTTGCCGTATTCAACGAGGAAGTGACTCGCCGGGGGGCATCGGAATATCTCCCGAAACAAATTCACCTGTAGGGTGCGGCCCTGCCGCACCATGCCCAACCAAAACCAAACCACCCGACGCGCCGGTGTAGAGACGCTGCTGGCAATAAACAAACTAT
>NZ_JBSYOQ010000075.1:0-13772 GCF_058244645.1 Candidatus Thiodiazotropha sp. AKAK3 | reverse complement strand
ATAGTGATAAAGAAATCAAGACTCCCAGTGGCCTTCTTCCTTTTGCTGGTTACCCGAGAAAAGATATGCCTAAGGGCGTACCTTTTCGTCTTGTAGACTATCTTGAGCTTGTTGATTGGACGGGGCGCGCCATCCTAGATAATAAACGCGGTTACATACCTGACCATAAGCCGCCTGTTCTCGATAGGCTACAGATCGATTCCAAACATTGGCTCTACATGGCTCAACATTTTGAAAGTCGTTTTAAAGGGTTGGTTGGAGCAAGTCATGCACTAAAAGCAGCCTGTCATAAACTTAAATTTCGACGAACGCCGAATTTAGGTTCTGTGATAGAGCTACTTAACTAGTCTTCCTTTTTAAATCCAAAATATCAATCAGCTATACAGGGCTGAGGTTATGTTGCGCCTGCGAATCTGCAAATATACATTAAAAACCGTACTTCAATCTAAAGACCCGGTCATTCTTCATATTTTTTGATCATATCGATCCAATTATTAAGACGTGTTGGTATTGCAATCTTGAATCTGAGGGGCCTAAATCAAACCTATTTGGAGTGGGTGTCTAGTTAGTGCCTTGCGCCTGCGAATCTGCAAACATACATTAAAAACCGCACTTCAATCTAAAGACCCGGTCATTATTTATAATTCTAGATAATATAGAACCAATCTTTAAGACGTGTCGATACTGCCATCATGAATCTGGGGGGTGAATCAAATCTATTTGGAGTGGGTGTCTAGTTAGTAGAATATTGGTGTCTCGATTATTCATTCGATTATTCTGGATTGCCCGTTGATTCATTTGGGTTAATGCTTATCGTATTTGTTGGATGAGTATTCGCGAGATAAGGGAGTTCCATTTCAATTAATCTCGTTGCTTTTATAAGGAGTTTGTCTACGCGATCCATAAAAATAGTATCATTTATGATGCCATTCATCCGTGCTTGGCATAAGTTATACATGCCATCACGATATAGCTGAAGTCCTTGTGTTCTTTTAAAAAGGTGTTGTGCAGTAGTAGCAAGTGTTTTCGAAATGCTTGCAGCTAACTCTGCAGATGTTTTGTCATCCGATGAAGGTCCTTTAGCGGTTATTGCGGCAGCGAGACTGCTAGCAATGTTGTCAGAAACATCTGCAGAGGGTTCTGCGCAAAGAATAATATTTCCACTATTTTTCTCATGCTCCGTTAATACGACCATCCTTCTAGAGGGTATTGTTGCAAAAGTTGTTATACGACCATCATGGCTGTGATCTTCGATTATTGGTCTTTCCATTGGAGGGGTTAGTGATGTACAGCCAGCAAGAGAGGTAACTAATGTAGATAAAGTAATCATGCTTGATAATTTCATTTTCTTCTCCATGTGAAGTATTAATTAGAGAAAATTGTCTAATTCAGTACCCGATGTTTCCCGGGTGCGCGGTTTCATCTCTTAATTTATATACTTTATTCGCGAGTAACTTACTGACTTCTACCCAGTTGTCATCAGAGTGGTTGTTTCTATCATCTATCGCAAGTCTTACTACCTCGGTCAAAACTGTAATGAGTTTTGGTTGATTATAATTACTATCAGAATCATCATAGCGTTTATCTTCTTTTTTGTGTTTATTTGGGATTTGTGCAGAATAGATTCCAAATCGAGTTATTTCACCATCTTTCCTCTCGGTATGGCTTTTTGAAAAAGAATCTTGAATAATATGAATTAGCGAACCTAGAGCTATGTTAGTAATTTGACTTTTGGACATCTTTCTTTGTGTGCAACTTAATTTAGTAAATCGCCCATTTGAAAAAAAGCTAAAATCTCGATCACATGATTGGGAAAAAAGCACATATGGTGTCCATTTTGCTCTTCCCCCTGTTTTGGATATCATTATTTCCTTGAATAACTGGGCATTATTTTCAGTCATCTTTGTATCAATACTTCTGAATCTCAGCATTACTGGTATTGAGCCAACAGCTACTTTGTATGAAAACTCAGCCCATGCTAAAATCTTATTTTTTGTAATATTTGCAATCTCTTTATCTTTTGATGCCATTGAATGTAAAAACTGCATATCTCCACAATGAGTTCGATACATAAGATCCCAAGTAGCATTAATGGCCTTAGATTTTTCTTTTTGACATGAATCCAGAAATGAAAATAAAGCGTCTTTTTTCTTTACTCGTATAAGATCTAGAGGATCGTCGTTCCACCGGACTCCGATGGAAATTTCTTTAACTAGCTGGACTTTATTAATAGCGAGATAATCATTATCTTGTAGTTGATTCAACGCCGTCACTAGCATATTCTCATGTACTGGTGAGCTGGGCCATTTTTCTTCGAATTTTCCTTCCTTTAAAGAATAAGATGAATGAATATTTATTTCAAATGCTTCAGCTTTTATAGCTAGTGCTAATAAGATTAATCCTAAAATAGTCCTCATATTAAACCTCATTGGCCATTTTTCTTATTACGGTTCAGCTCGGTGGGGAGCGTTAGTGGTTAGTCAAAGTAACTGGTCGTTAGGCGCAATTGTTATTGTTTAAGCATAAAGCTTAAAAAACATATAAATCTATGTTGCTGTAAATACAATTAAACTGAAAGATATTAGCTTCATTGTATATGTGAATAAAAAACACCAAAACAATCGAGAAAAGGGTATATCGATTGTTACTATCATACCAAGCGTCAATTCTCGATCATGAACTCAGCAAACAATATTAATAGAATACAAAATAGTGAGTCTAGAAACGGTGACCTAATGATCCTCAGCTTTATATGATCATTTCACTGCGCTAGTCTTACTTTCTTTTTGAGTAATGCAGGCAAATATTGAATGCCCATTATATGCTTCTAATTTATAGAAATAATCTAGAAAACTTAGCATTCCTTGTATCTGAAATGATGGACTCCTCTATTTTTGTTTATTTCCTCTAACACAGCTTTCTGCAAGAAAAAATATGTCACTAATTCATAATGCAGCTCGTTTCCAATAAGGTATTTGTTGCATTTTACAATCATCATGGATTTAGTAGAGTGCTTGTTGGTAAACTTAGTTAGTTCTATATTAGCTATACTCAATTAATTGTTGTGTTGACACTCGGTGACAAAGTAACAATAGAATTACTAATCGGAAATACAAAGCTTTTGTATATATAGGTCAAGATTGGAATATTTTCATCACCCATATGGGTGATGAAAATGTAACAGGTATGACTTAAGTAAATAAATCTATAAGAAATACTACTTTAGATTTTGCAATAATATCTAGCTACTAAACCGACAAGGCCCACTCATAACTTTTTTTACTAATTCGGTTTGTTTGCTAACATTCATTTTGCGCATGATGGATTTCATCTGATACCTAATAGTCTGAATATTGGCGTGGCGTAATTTTGCAATATCATTAATATCTGGCTGGTTCAGGTAATCAATAAGGATGGAAGATTCAGTTTGTGTTAGTTTATACAATTGTTGAAGCGTATTCTTACAGTTGAAATAAATATTGGAAGGTGTTAGATAAATACAGACCTTGGCCCGTTTGAAATAAGTGCAAATCAAGTGGTTTAGTTTTATTGGTGAAACTGTTATGTCTAAGTATTGTTTAGGCGTCTTTCCTGAAATAGAATGTACTCCACCTGGAGAGGTCTTTCCATTTTCAAATGACTGCAGAGAGCTTGTAATTAAACCATCAAGCCTCTTGTCGCCATTGTTTAATCTAATGGTTTTCGAATAAGAGATAATGTGATTGTATTCTTTTAGTAAGACTTCTCCCATTTCATTAATAAAAATAATTTCTCCTTTTGCATCTAAAAATATAATACCGGAATCTTTTCCCTGAAAGTTGTCTGTTAAACTACTCACCAAATCATCTTTAATTGTCATAGACTCAGAAATCTGCATTGAGCGCTTAATATGAGGAGAGAGAAGTTCCAGTAGTTTTATTGTCTTGTCAGGAGCCTCAAAATCACCATCTTTTTTACTACGATTCAAATATAGGCAGATATGTTGATCTGTGCCATGCGGAATGGCAAATCCAATTCTGTTGTCATAACCATACTTACAGAAAAAATCAGACTCAACTTCACGCTCTAAAAAATATTCCGGTTTGGTGGCGATTGCACATGTACTGTGGACAACTTTCCCTGCCAGCTTGCCTAACTGCATAGAGAATTTATCTATCTTATTATAGTATCCTGACTCGTATAGTCTTCTATGCTCAGGATCAACATTGACTAGGAATTCACCATAGGTAAGTTCAGGTTGCTTATTGTTGACGACCAGAAAAACACTACTGCTTGCTTGTGTTGTTTGTGCAAGTTTTTCGATTATCTCATCCCAGTATGAGAAGTCGGTAGCAGCTACGTAGATATCATTAACTAAGTTACTAAATTCGTGGAGCATGGAGGAGAGCACTCCCTTGTTAGTTTGTTATTTGTCTGCTCTTTAATTTCAAGAACAATCAATAACAAACTGGATCATCCTTGATGCGTCTCTAAATATAGGTGATAAAGTAGTATTAGTATATGGGGAAAACTATGTAAATATAGGACTTCTATTTAATAGAAAATAGATATAGAAAAGAAGGAAACGATAGGGATAGTTAAATATATAAAGATTGGTGTATGGAAGTCTGAGACACAATATAGCTTCAAATCCTATTCTGATCCCTCAACACCTTAACCTGAAACAAAGCATTCCGCTCCTCTTCTTCCAACGCATTCTCGATAAACTTAATCGTCTCTTTATATTGGGGAATGATGTTGTAACGCAGTGCGTTTACCCGCTTCTGTGCTTTTCTCTGCTCTGCAATCAATCGGTTCAGGCTCATTGAGACTTCTCCCATTTTTGCCAGTAACAGGGAGGCCTCTGCAAAGTATCTTCGGGTGTCATCGAAGCTGGGATCTGTACCCAGCAGCCCAACCGGGTTGAGGGGTTTTACTTTACCGGTCACCGATGGGAACTCTACACCCAGGTTGCGTCTGGGGAGTATCTTCAGTTCCAGAACTTGTTGAATGCTCAGTGCAGTCTGGTTGATGGCGCGGCTGCCCATACGCATCTGTAGCAGGCTTAGCCAGTGGTAGGCCTGTTTGATTGCCTGGTGTGATTGATCCCGTACTTTTCGGTATTCACTGATGCGCTGGTAGACCAGTCTGGTCAACAGCTCTCTTTTTCTTTCAAGCAGGTTGTGGCCTTGATCCAAAAAGTTGAGCTGCCGTTTGAGTTGCAGCAGTGTGTTTTTGGTCGGTGCGGCCTTGATGCGTTTTCCGGTCATACGCTCTGCCGATGGTATTTTGCGATTTCGGTTTCGTTGACCCGGGTCAGTGCCTGGGCTGGGAAGGTTGAGAGTAGATCCCAGGCCAGGTTCAGGGTCTCTTCTATGCTGCGATCTTCATCTTCTCTCTGTCGCACGAAGCGACTCTCGAAGGCATCGGCAAACTCAAGATAGCGCCGGTCTCTGGTGGAGAGTTCGTCTGCACCGATGATGGAGGCGAGGTTCCTGGTCTCCAGGGCTCTGGCGTAGAGGGCGTAGAGTTGGTTGGAGACGTGGGGGTGATCCTCTCGGGTAAAGTCTTTGCCGATACCGTCCTTCATCAGTCGAGAGAGGGAGGGTGAGATGTGTACCGGGGGGTAGATGCCCTGGTTGTTCAGTTCCCGGCTGAGTACGATCTGGCCCTCGGTGATATAGCCGGTGAGGTCGGGAATCGGGTGGGTTATATCGTCACTGGGCATGCTCAA
This sequence comes from Candidatus Thiodiazotropha sp. AKAK3, assembly GCF_058244645.1. Lineage (NCBI taxonomy): Bacteria > Pseudomonadati > Pseudomonadota > Gammaproteobacteria > Chromatiales > Sedimenticolaceae > Candidatus Thiodiazotropha > Candidatus Thiodiazotropha sp. AKAK3. Next base: position 8,059 of record NZ_JBSYOQ010000075.1, on the reverse strand, counting down.
TACCGGCACCAGGGTGATGGAGCCATGTCGGTCTTTGATGCGGCCGGAGCGCTCGTAAATCTCTGCCAGATCGGAATAGAGATAGCCGGGGTAGCCCTTTCTTGCAGGTACGTCGCCCTTGGCTGTGGCCACTTCGCGCAGGGCTTCTGCGTAGTGGGTCATGTCGGTCATTACCACCAGTACGTGGCGATCGAGATCGAAGGCCAGGTATTCGGCAGCAGTCAGTGCCATCCGGGGTAGCGTGAGGCGCTCCACCGGCGGATCATCGGCCATGTTGACGAACATGACCACATTCCCTAATACGCCTGAGGAGGCGAACTCCTCCTGAAAGAAACGGGCATCGGCGTATGAGACTCCCATCGCGGCGAAAACTACGGAGAAGCGGCTGTCGTCATCGGGCAGTTTTGCCTGGCGTACGATCTGTGCTGCAAGTCGGTTGTGGGGCAGGCCGGAGGCGGAGAAGATGGGTAGCTTCTGACCCCTTACCAGGGAGTTGAGACCGTCGATGGTTGAGATGCCGGTCTGGATGAACTCTCTTGGATAGGTGCGGGCTGCCGGGTTGAAGGCAGCAGCACTGATGCTGCGGCGCAGACTGGAGACGATCGGGGGACGGAAATCCCTGGGTTCTCCGAGTCCGTTGAAGATGCGGCCGAGTATCTCGGGGGAGAGGGCGATCTCAACGGGTTCATCGAGGAAGCGCACCCAGGTGCTCTCCAGGTCGATCTCTGAGGTGCCCTCGAAGACCTGAATCAATACCTCTTCGTCTGAGGTTCGGATCACCTGGCCGTTGCGGGTGTTGCCCTGCTTGTCGCGGATACGAACCCGGTCACCGAAGGCGATATCGGGTACGTTGGCTACGGTTAACAGGCCGCCACGGGCGGAGGAGGCGGTTCGGTACTCCTTTGCACTCATGCTGTCTGTTCTCCTCTTTGCGCGTATTCGGAATGGATCTCTTTGAAGTCGTTCAGAGCTTCATCCCGGAAGGCTTTTAGCTGGTCGATCTGGGAGGAGTCGTAGAGCTCTTTGCAACGACGCAGTCGAGCCAGCACCGACATATCCGAGAGCTCCTGCACTGGTACGCCGAGTTCGATCAGTTCGGCCCCGGCGTCATATACCGCCAGGATCAGGTCAAGCAGAATGAACTGTTTCTCCGGTGATGAGAATGTATCTACCGGATCGAGAGCGCTCTGTTGCAGCACCCCCTCCTTGATGAGACCTGCACCCTCCAGTACCCATCGCTGGGCTGAGGAGAGGGCTTCGGGGCCAACCAGGTTGACGATGCGTGATAGTTCAGCATCCCGCGCTAGCATTCCCAGGGCCTGGGCTCTGCGTTTCTCCCAGTTGCGATCGATGTTCTCATGCCACCATACGGCTGCGGTGCCCACATCGGCTGAGAAGCTGTCGACCCAGTCTATAGCGGGATAGTGACGGGCATCCGCCAGCTCTTTGGAGAGAGCCCAGAAGGTCTGAATGATCTCTTTGGTGTGGCTGGTGACCGGCTCTGAGAAGTCGCCGCCTGGGGGGGAAACGGCTCCGATTAATGTCACCGAGCCTTTACCGCTGTCCATGGTCTCCACCCGTCCGGCACGCTCATAGAATGCAGCGAGACGAGAAGCCAGGTATGCCGGGTAGCCCTCTTCCACGGGCATCTGGCCGAGGCGACCGGAGACCTCCCGCAGGGCTTCGGCCCAGCGACTGGTTGAGTCGGCGAGCATGACCACGTCGAAGCCTTGATCGCGATAGTATTCAGCGATGGTGATGCCGACATAGATGGAGGCTTCACGGGCCACCACCGGCATGTTGGAGGTGTTTGCAATCAGCAGGGTGCGATCCATCAGTGGGCGGCCGGTGTAGGGGTCTTTCAACTTGGGAAAGCTGTCGAGTACATCCACCAGTTCATTGCCGCGTTCACCACAACCCACATAGATTACGATGTCGGCGTTGGCCCAGCGGGCGACCTGGTGCTGGACTACGGTTTTGCCTGCACCGAAGGGGCCGGGTACTGCGCATTTACTCCCCTTCAACAGCGGGAAGAAGGTGTCGAGAATACGTTGTCCGGTGATCAGGGGCTCAATGCCGTTGTCCCTGCTTTGGTAGGGGCGAGGACGACGTACAGGCCAGCGATGGTATAGCTTGAGATGGTGGATCTGGCCGCTATAGTCGCGCACCTGCCCGATGCTCTCTTCAAGGTGGTATTTGCCTTCGGGGGCGAGCTCGATCAGCTCCCCATCAATATTGGGGGGCACCAGAATTCGGTGCTCGACAGTTTCACTCTCCTGAACTCTGCCGAGTACGGCACCACCAATGATGGGCATGTTGGGTTCCAGGTTTTCGGAGGGGACAAAGTGCCACTCTTTTTCCCGATCCAGGGGTAGGGGGCTGAGTCCTCTGGGGATCTGATCCCCAGCCTTGAGAAACATCGCTTCCAGGGGGCGCTGCACCCCGTCAAAGATACCACCGATAAGACCTGGGCCGAGTTCCACAGAGAGTGGATGTCCCAATCCTTCCACTGGCTCGCCTGGGCGAACCATTTCGGTGGATTCGTAGATCTGTGCCAGGGCTTCTTCACCCTCCAGGGAGATCACCTCACCATAGAGACCGAGGCTGCCGATACGCACTTGTTCGCCATTTTGTACCCCGGGTAATTTTATCGTGACAATGGGGCCGTTTATCTCTTTGATGATGCCTTTTTTGTTGATTGTATTGTTCATGTTTAGAGTGCCTGTCCGTCACCGATGGGGGGCAGAAGCCGTTCGACCAAGGCCTGATGGACCTTGCGTTCAAGGCGAGAGAGGCGACCCTCGAAGGTATGGTCGATCTGTACCCGTCTATCCTGGGTGGTGACCAGGCAGCCGCCAATGGTATTGACTGTATCGTCTTGCAGCAGGAAGGTTTTTCTCGATGCAAGATCAGCAGTAAGTTGTGACCATTTCGGTTTCAGCCGATTTAGATCGTCCTGGTTGACCATGACTTCCACTTGATCAGAATCGATCTGTTCAGCTGCCTGCTGCAGTAGGGCTTGCAGCAGTTTGAAGTAGCGCTCCTCATCCTTGCTGTAGTCGCTCATCTGCTGTTTCAGTCGGTCGATGACCACCTGTACCAGGTTCCAGCGCATATGATCCATCTTGCTCTGCAGTTTCAGTTCATCTGCCTGAACCTTACGCAGGTAGGCGCGATCTGCCTGGGATTTTGCCAGCAGGGTCTCTTTCTCTTCCCGCAAATGGAGTTTGTCGCTGGCTTCGCTGAGAATATTCTTACGTCCTGCTTCGGCACGGCTATGACACTCGTTGGCCATTTGCTGAGCACGATCCAGGATTGCTTTTTCAAGGGCTTCAACCTGATTCACATGGGATCTCCTGGTTAACCGCCGGTCAGTTGTTTCAAGGTTTCGTCCAGATCCGATTGGAAATGCTCCGGGTCGTGCAGCGAGGGTATCTCGGAAAGTACGATCCGCCCACCTTCGTTGCGAATCTGTTCAAGCAATTTGGAATCGAGTTGATTCACCGACTGCTCGATGATCAGTAGTGCCCGTTGTTTCTTTTGCAGCAGAGTGGAGAGGAGTTTTTCCAGCTGCGCACTGTCGGGATCTGTCAGGGTTTCGAATCCAATCAGACGAAAGCCGTCGGTCAGTGCATGGCCGCCAACAAATATATTTCTGACGTTGTGGGTTGTGGTCTCTGTCATGGTCTCTTAGATCTTATCGAGCAACAGGATACTCATCACCAGACCATAGATGGCGATACCTTCAGCCAGGCCGAGATAGATCAGGGTTCTGCCGAATATCTCCGGTTTCTCTGCCAGCACTGCCAGTGAGGCGGCGCCAATGGGACCTACCGCGATACCCGCACCGATGGTACTCAGGGCGGTTGGGATACCGACACCGATGATGCCTAGGCCCAGTCCGATCGAGATCTCTCCACTCGCCTCAACTGCCGGCTCCACTGCCGCCATGACATCCTGGGCACCGATAAAGATCAATGCCGCCTGAGCGCAGACAAAGACCACCAGGTTGACACCGATGGTTGGCTTGAACCAGGGTTTGGATACCTTTGCCGGCTGCATCTCCATGATGATGCCGGTGGCGATCAGGCCAACGATGCCGAGAGTCATTACTGCGATAAGCCAGTACATAGTGTGCTCCTCTTTCTATTTGCAGTTCAGTCGTTTGTTATAGCGTCAGTGGTTTAAATGCCTTGCCATCTCCAGCATAAAAGCGGGAGAAGCCTTCATAAAATTCCAAACGCAGTACCTGGATGGCGACGATCAGTCCCTCCAGCACCAGGATGAATACATTGCCCAATATTATGGTGATCCAGTGGCCGGTTTCGCCCATCATGCCGGCCAGGGTAAAGACAGCAATGGCCAGTGCAACATGGTTCAAACTGAATGCGGCAACACGCAGGAAGGAGAGTGTGTTGGAAGCGTAACCGGTGATGGTTTCAAAGGTTTCGATGAAAGCGACCAGTAGACGCTCACCGATTGAGGCCTCCTGTTCAAGCAGTTTGTGGGCAAATATACCGATCAGGCTGAGAATCGTCAGAGCCGCCCATAGACCACCCACTTGACCATCCGCATAGAGGCTGTATCCGGTGCCTAACAGGCCGCTATAGAGCAGTAGTGATAGCAGGCCATTATCGCCAAACAGGGCACCGAGCCGATCTCCCTGTACCAGATGGTTGAGGATGTTGAGCAGGTTGGATATTGCAATAAAACCTATACCCCACAGCAGGGCCACAGTGAGCATGTAGAGGGGGTCGCTGAGTGGTGCTATCCACAGAGGATGAAACAGATGCTCAAAACCGAAGATACTGCCGTAGAGCACACCGAACACCATCGATGAGAGGCCTGCGGCAATACCAAATGGGGTAAAACTACCCAGCTTACGGCGCATGAAAAGTGACACGCCGAGTATCACTGCCCCGTGTCCAATGTCACCGAACATCATGCCAAACATCAGGATGTAGGTCAGGGCGAACAGGTGGGTGGGGTTGACCTCACCATAGCGGGGTACGCCATACTGCATGACCAGGGATGAAAAGGGTTTGAGCAGCCGGCTGTGGCGCATCACTGAAGGCACCAGTGGACGCTCTTCAGGAAAGGGGTCGCGACTCTCCAGTACAAAGGCATTGGACAACTTGTTTTGCAGTGCTCGCTCCACCTGGCCCATGTCTTCCGCTGGAACCCAGCCTTGCAGTCGCGACAGTTTGCCACTCTGTCGTGCAGCCTCTCCGAGGGCGACATAGGGGGCTGCCAGATGGAGGGTCTGGGCTGCCTGCTTTAGTCCATCCTGGGCGTCTGCACGCCATGCGCTGATCTCAGTCTTGAGTTGCTGTGAGGCCTGCTCCACAGCTTCACGCCGTTGCGCCAGACGACTCTTGGCCGTTTCCGGTTCGGTATGTAGCTCAGGGGGGATCTCCAAGGGACGGAATCCAGCGCTGTCGAGTACAGATTTAAGCTTCGAATTCTGCTCTCTCTTAGCGCCTACGATCAACACGTAGCTCTCTTTCTCACTCTCCATGAAGGGAAAGAGCAGATAGCCATCCAGTCCCAATGCATCCTTGAGCTGGTTCATCCGGGCAGTCGCGATCATGCCAATACTGGTTTCGAGAAAGGGTTGTTCCCTCTGGAGTTGTCCCAGGTCGATGGTCAGATTACTGAAGTTGGCGAGACTGGTTTCAAGCTGGTCTATAGTTCGAGACTCTTCGGTTTGCTGACGTTGCCGCTCTTCAAACTCGGAACAGGTCTCCCAGGCCTCTCCAAGCCACTGATTTGCTTGGGTGAGTTGTTCCTCGGTGATGGGTACCACTTCCTCTGAAGAAGGGGATGGAGAGCAGTCCACTAAGGTGGAGATCTTGTCCAGGCGACTCTTTGCCTGGTTGAACTGTTCACGAAAACTCTGTCCTGGAACCTTCGGCAAGGCCGTCTCTTCATAGGCACGGTTGTCGGGGCTGAAACTGTTGAGGCCCGCGAGGATTACTGAGGCGCCAGGCAGATCTTCAGTGAGCAGCTTGATGCTGATCTGTTTCATGGACAGGGGGCTGAACATCAGCAATTCCCCCTTGATCGATTGCACAGGAGATGTTGTGACTTCATGCCACCTCCTCAGAGTGCATTCCGCTTTGACCCTGCCCACTTACCGCTTCATCAACCAGGCTGGGTTCCATCTCCAGTAACTTGCTTTGAGTGATGGCGTAGAGACGCCAGATATCCATATCACGGATGATCAGATAACAGAGCGCAGAGACTACGGCATCACGGCTGTTGAGCATTAGTTGGCGTAGCTGGTCAGAGACCCATTGATCGAGTCTTTGACGTGCATCGGTAATATGGACACTGCCAGCAAGCAAGCTGTGAAATGGTTCGGGAAGTTGGCTGATGACGGTATCCAGCCCATCTACGTTGGCCAGGGTCATCAGGTCGTCCCGCTGTATCTGCCCCCCATAGGGAATCAGTAGATAGTAAGCTTCGCTGGGTGCGAAGTGGTAGACCAGACGATAGCGCAATAACCAGAGTATATTCTGTCGGTCGACCATGCAGCCTATGGCCTTTTTCAGCCCACGTTTGTCACTGCAGTCAGTGATATTAGCCTGGGCCAGCATGCCGGTGTAGTAGAGACGGTCTATTGCAGCCCCAAGGGAGAAGTTTTCATGTTGCTCCTCATAGACATTACGCGCCTGACGGGCAATCTGAGAATAGGGCCCCCGTTCGAGCTGGCGTAGCATCTCCTGCACATTCTCAGCCTGTAGCAGGGCTTCGTGGGGCAGGCGGATGTTCTCTGGCAGGGCATAGAGATTATGTCGAATCTCCTGCATGTCGAGGTTATTCAATTTGCCTTGAATCAGGGTCTTGAGGTTATAGAGTTCGTATTTTCTGGGCCAGTAGAGAATCAGACCCCGGGAGCGGCCGCTCAGTGGGCGTAACAATATTTTGAGTTCATTCATCAGACGTTGCAGTAGCGCCTGTTCTACAAGACCACTTTTCTGCCGTGTATCGATCTCCTGTTCGAAGATCGGTAACAGATCAAGGCGTTCGCCCAATTGATGCAGGGACATCTGCTTCAGGATCTCGATATCTTCATGAGAAAAGAGTCGGGCAGCTAACACACCAACCCGGGTTTTGAGATAGGCCTGATCCCGTTGTGAGTTCATTGGTCAGGCTCAGTCCTCATCAGCTTTGGGATCGATCAGCACTGCGAAGGCCGCCTCTAGTGCATCATCTTCCCTAACCTGGGCATATTCACGCAGCTGAGCGTGTCGTTCGTCAAAGCGCTTTTTTAATTCAGCAATGGTCTGCTCAGCTCGACTTTCGGCCTTTTCCATAAAACTGGCGTGCAGTTCGGGAATTCGGGATTCAAAATGTTCTTCTTTTGTTTTCGCATCCTTCAAGGCTTCTTGAATGACGCGTTCACGTTGCTCTTCTGCCTTGGAGTGAATCTGTTGTGCCCTGTTTTCGGCGTCAAGTAATCGCTGCAGTGACTCTTCCATTAACCCCTTTACCTCCCGGCTTATTGTTTAACTCAATCGTTATTCAGAGGTTGTGAGATGGATACGCATTTTGGCGTTTCCGAAGCACATAGATAGTGTAGTCAATTTGGCAGTTGTATGTGGACTATTAAAGTAAAAGCTTGTTTGAGCTAGATCATGAATCTTATCGATTTGTTTTTTTTAAAGTGTCTATTGTCAAGTTGGTGACTGAATTCCAATGGCTCTTAAATGGTGGGGCATGGCCCCACCCCACGCCTATACGGGTAGGGTGGGGCCATGCCCCACCAAGTAGTCAACTAGTGAGGGCGATGGCAAGTTTCGAAGTGCCTGCAGGGGTTGGTAATGTTACTCCTGAGGATGCGGCTGATGCACTTCAGCCAACACTAGCTGAGAGCTGGCAGGTTACAGCCTAGTCCGTAGCCTGGATGAAGTGCAACGGAATCCGGGGGGAACAGCGCGTCAACCATCCCGGATTCCGCTTCGCTCCATCCAGGCTACCTTGCTGAGATAGTCATGAAACTGTGAAGGTTGCATGTGGTTATGGCGTTTTCGGCAAGCTTTTGGTGGGGCATGGC
>NZ_JBSYOQ010000074.1:0-12303 GCF_058244645.1 Candidatus Thiodiazotropha sp. AKAK3 | reverse complement strand
GCTCACAACCGAAACAGCCGCTGGGTGTTTTTTCGGGTCTGATCCGCAATCAGTTCAGCGGGCTGTTTACGAAGTACATCGCACCAATCTTCCCGGATTCCGTTACACTCCATCCAGGCTACGGACTGCCACTCAGCAAGGGTGGGAACTTGGAAATAGAATTTACCAGATCAACTTCAGAACAATCCGTAGGGTGCCGGCCCTGCCGCACCGTTCCGGCCGCTCACAACCGAAACAGCTGTTGGGTGTTTTTTCGGGTCTGATCCGCAATCAGTTCAGCGGGCTGTTTACGAAGCTGGCTGAATAGGTCAAGGATCACCCGGAGATAGGCAGGTTCATTTCGCTGGCCACGATGGTGGCTATCGGGTTGGTCCGGTGAATCTGTCTCTATCAGTAGATGCTCCAGGGGCAGGGACTCAACCAGATGCCGCAGGCGTTTTGCTCGCTCATAGGTGACCGGGCCGCCAAAGCTGAGATAGAACCCCATTTCAATCAATCGGTGGGCCTGCTGTTCGCTGCCGGAATAGCTATGCAGCATGCCACGCAGGCCGGGAAAGTTTCTCAGGCTGTTGATGACCTCTTCTACTGATCGACGGGCATGGATGATAACCGGCAGATCGTATTCCTGGGCCAGTTGCAGCTGGGCCTCGAAAAAGTAGTGCTGACGTTCAGCCTGGGGGTCCTGAATATAGAAATCAAGCCCACACTCGCCGATCGCTACTGGGTTTTCATGCTCGATCCACACTTTCAAAGCCTGAATATGCGCCTCTTCATGATCACCAAGGAACATAGGGTGCAGACCATAACTGGGATAGCATCCGGGGTTGGTCTCGCAGAGTTGTCGAAGACGTGGCCACCAAGCGGCTTTGATGGCGGGGATAATCTGTTCTTCTACACCTGCCTGATGGGCGCGTTCAAGGGCATCAGCCCGATCAACATCGAAACGGCTATCATCAAAGTGGCAGTGGGCATCGATCAACCGCGGGTGAAAACCCATTGATCATCCTTTGAGTGCTGCTGGTTGTAACGATATCCATCAACATCGAAATCCTTAATGCTTTGAGGATCGTTGAGTCTATGGTCGATGATATAACGACTCATCATGCCTCTCGCTTTTTTGGCAAAGATGCCGATCATGCGATAAGTGCCGTTCTTTTTCTCTTTGAACTGAGGCGTGATGATGCGGCCTTTAATCAGTTTGGGTTTGATCGCTTTAAAATATTCGTTGGATGCCAGGTTGATCAGGATCTCGTCCCCCTGGGCCTTAAGGTCTTTGTTGATCGCCTGGGTAATGGACTCTCCCCAGAAGGCATATAGATCTTTGCCATGCTCATTAGGTAGTTTGGTGCCCATTTCAAGCCGGTAGGGTTGCATCAGATCAAGTGGTTTCATTACCCCATAGAGTCCGGAGAGTATTCGCAGGTGAGATTGTGCGAACTCAAACCCCTTTTCATCAAGGGTCTCTGCATCGAGGCCGGTGTAGACGTCACCCTTCATGGCCAGAGCGGCCTGCTTGGCGTTTTTCAGGTTAAAGGGGGTGCTCCAGTCGTGATAGCGATCGAAGTTGAGTTCTGATAGTTTCATGCTCAGCTTCATCAGCTCCGCCAGATCCAGTGCTGAGTAGTCTCGCAGGTTATCGATCAGTTGGCGCGACTGTTTGAGGAACTTTGGCTTAGTGTGGGTCTTGGTGACCGGCGGAGTTTCATAGTCGAGGGTTTTGGCGGGTGAAATTGCAATCAACATCTTTTGATCTCTAATCTGCTGAACATCAACCTGATACAGGGGTTGAGTTCGATTCTGCGGGCTATCGGACAATCATCGCCATAGAAGCGTCGAAATACAACCGTATTTCCCCGATGGATATACAGGATAGTCCTGCAACATATATTATTAGCCCGATATATTGATTACTGAACTATTGGATAATGAATCAGACAACAGAAGATCGATTTCAGAGACTGCTGCACCTGGCCGGGGATCTTTATGCGGAGACCTCCGTACTATCTGAAACAGAAAGCGAACTGCAGCTCTGGTATAACCGTGGATATGCTGATGGCATGGCCAGTCGAATGCGGCTTCTGGGTTATGAACATGAAGTCAATGAAGCGCTCGGCTGCGGGGGGGAAACTATCAGCGATGAACAACGTTTTTTACCCTGGGGTAAAGCCTATCGGCACGGTTTTGAAATGGGTGAAAAAGAGACCCTTGAAGTCCTCGGAGAGAAGAATCTATGAAAATTGTCTCATTCAACACCAATGGGATCCGAGCCAGAGAGCATCAGTTAACTCAGCTTAAAGCCACCTATGACCCGGACGTTATCGGAGTTCAAGAGTCCAAAGTACAGGATGCGGATTTCCCCATCGGCATGATCGAAGCCCTCGACTTGAAGGCAGCCTACCACGGACAAAAGAGCCACTACGGGGTTGCCCTGCTCTCTAAATCGGCACCTTTAGAGATCAACAAGGGTTTTCCCACTGATGAGGAAGAGGCCCAACGACGGATGATCATTGGCCGTTACGAATCTCCAAAAGGCAAGCCCTTTACAGTGCTCAATGGTTACTTTCCCCAAGGTGATAGTCGAAGCCACGAGGTGAAATTTCCAGCAAAGCGCAAGTACTATGCTGACCTTCTCGACTATTTGAATAACCACCATGATGCCTCTGAGCCATTGATGCTGATTGGGGATATGAATGTGGCGCCTTTGGACCTGGATATCGGGATTGGGCCTGATAATGCGAAACGCTGGCTCAAGACTGGTAAATGCAGCTTCCTACCGGAAGAGCGCGAATGGCTGCAAGCGCTTCAGGATTGGGGATTGCAGGATAGCTATCGGGTGCTCAAGCCGAATGTGGATGATCGTTTCAGCTGGTTTGATTATCGAAGCAAGGGGTTCGACCGGGAACCCAGGCGGGGTTTGCGTATCGACCTGATTTTGGTCACCAAACCGTTGATGAGTTGCTGTACTGATGTGGGTATCGCTTACGATATACGTGGTATGGAAAAACCGTCCGACCACTGTCCGATATGGGCAGAATTCGACTTTTAATCAACTCTGATAGTTGCTTAGAGCATTCAGGCGCACTGTGATTTTTGGCACTGAGCATCTGTTTCATGCGATCTTTGGTGGATGGATCGCTGATAGAGGATCAGAGTGGTATTTCGATCAAGAGCCGGCTCTCTAAACGAGACTTTTTGATTGGTGTCATATTATTCGGGATCAGGCTAGTCTAAATGCTGGTAAAAACCGCATCGTTAAGTCACTATTATTCAACCTGTGGCCTGGATGTTTTACATAAGGGAGAACCAATCATGATCTTAAAATTCAATAAATGGACACTCTTTCTACTACTGATTTTTATTCTCCAGGCCTGCGGCGGCGGTGGAGGTGATGATGATAATAGCAACACCAATACCGATGATGGTGGCTCAACCAATACATCTTTGGACTACAGCGGTGAAACCAAACAGGCTTCACTGACCTCAGAAAACGTCGATGAAATCACTACCGCTGCAGCCTCAGGCTCCAAACAGGCGATCAGTTCCGATGATGTGCCACTATTCGGTCAACGATCGGATATGCCTGTTACGCGGCAGCAGATCAATGACGAGTTATGGGTAGTGATTGGTGAAGCGTTGAGTCGCAATAGCCAATTGGCAGGCCGTGGAGTTACGGCAGCAAGAACTGAAGATCTCTCCAGTACCTTGTGTGATAGCGGCTCGGTGATCATGGAGGTTCCGGATAACGGGGTTGCCGGAAATTGGAGTATCGATTTCAATCAATGTACCAGTACCAGCAGATATGGTAACAGCTACTCGTCCACGCTCGATGGATCTGTTGAGGGAACCTATATTCAGGTAGGCAACGGCTATCGACTGACCCTAAATTACGTCAACTTCACTGTGTCGGTCACTCATCCGAATGGCAGTTACACGGATACCTTCAATATGTCGGTGACCTGTACGGCGACCAACCAGGAAGGCTCAGACGCCAGTTGTGAATACTACTCAGACTACCGGGGCTATGATAATCGAACCTATCGGGTTTCCGAGGTCAGCGTTTCCGGGAATGAGTCATCGGGTTATCAGGTCTCTGTTCGGGTTTACGATCCGGATCATGGATATGTCACTGTAACCACTGAAGTACCGGTAACCTTCGACTGTTCAGATGGGCACCCCAGTGCTGGTCGTATTCGTGTTGAAGCGGCTGACGGAGCAACTGCAGTGATTGAGTTCATCAGTTGCTCGCAGTATGTGGTGACTTTTGAGGGCGTGGCTGACACCTACACCTGGCCCTAGTCTTACCCCTGAATCTTTCACCCAGGAAGATGGCTGTTCTATTAATCCCCCTCCCCACCGGGGAGGGGTTTGTAAAAGAAAATCACCTATATTTACAAATAGATTTTGCATCCAAAACAGCGCAATTTCTTACTCTTTCCAGCCCTTAATGGTGCGGCAGGGCCGCACCCTACGCCAGTTCTATTAATCGCCCTCCCGGGAGGAGGGGTGGGTTAAAAATCTAACGCATAAATGCATATATGTACGTGCCTGAAAGAAAGAGGTAAATCCCGGATCTTGCTAATAATTTAATTATGAGTGAGCTGGAATTTACATGGGATAAGGCTAAGGATGTAAAGAACCATGGGATATGCTTCGACGAGGCCAAAACGGTATTTTACGATGATAGAGCAAGGCTTATTACCGACCCTGATCATTCCGAAGATGAAGATCGTTATATTTTGCTCGGTCTTTGCTCTCAGTTACGAATTTTAATCGTCTGTCATTGCTATCGAGAAGATGGAAGAACCATAAAAAATATATCTGCTCACTACTGTCCAGCTTACTTCAACCATATGAAACGCTTCGCGTACACCCTCTCCCCAACCCCTCTCCCGTAAAGGGAGAGGGGCTTTTTTAGTTGTTCTGAGAAGATTGAAAGTTAATGGGACATTAGCAGTGATATTTGCTCTCCAATCAAAGTTCGTCGCCAGCCCTTCAGTATCGGTAGTTCCCGTTCACCCTTCACCAGGCGTTCCAGTTCTCGACGATTGATCAGGAGAGAAGGGGGGATCCCTTCTTCTTCGGCTATCTGATGAACATACGCCATTAGACGATCCGCTGTTGCGGCTTGTTCTGAAGAGAGTTGGGTTGGTCGTGCCTTGCTGATTGGCCACTGAGACTTCGGGACTCTCTTGTTGTCAGCAATCAGCTTAAGCAACTCATCTCCCCAATGCTTGATGCTGCCAGGTTCGAGTCCGCGGATGCCCTGTAGGCTTGTTAAGTCAGCAGGTTGATGACGTGCCAGTTCCAGCAGGACTTCGTCCTTAAGAATCCAGCGGCGTGGACGGTTAGCTCGTTCGGCTTCAACTTCCCGCCAAGCTGACAATGCTTGTAATACGGCCCTGTTCACCCCTTTTGCGCGATGAAGTCCGCGGATACGCTTCCACATCTGATCCGGTGAATTGATGTAGTTGGATGGATCGCTTAATTTTTGCATCTCTTCTGCAATCCAGCTCTCTCGTTGTCGTTCTTGCAGTCTTTTTTTCAATATTAGATAGATCTTTTCCAGATAGATGACGTCATCAAGGGCATAACGTAACTGGGTTTTATGTAGTGGGCGGTGTGTCCAGTCGGTACGAGTGTGCCCCTTCTCCAGTTCGACTCCGAGCAGCTGTTCGACGAGGTTTGCATAGCCGATCTGTTCTCCAATTCCAAGAAGTGCCGCAGCAGTCTGGGTGTCAAACATGTTTGCCGGGAGTTGTCCCCAAAGCTGGTGGAAAATCTCCAGATCCTGATAGCCAGCGTGGAAGATCTTCACGCTATTTTGATCAGCAAAAATGTCAAGCAGAGGTGTCAGCTCTTCAAGTGCTAAGGTGTCGATGCAAGCCGACAATTCACCATTGCAAATTTGTATCAAGCAAAGCTCGGCCGAGTAGGTTTTCTCGCGTATAAATTCGGTGTCGAGCGCGAGCCACGGACTGTGCTGAATCCGATTGCAGAGTGACAGTAATTGGCTGGGAGTATCGATATAGAGTTCTTGCATAGGTCTCTTGGGTTTTTGAAAAAGGAGGTAAGGTCAGTTAACCGAGCCCTTTGGGCTGACTCTCGAACTTTTGTGTCATGCAGAGTCAGTGCTTAGTTTGAGTTTTGAGTGCAAACGGTTTGTGCAATTTCAATCCTCTCCCATTGTTGTGGAGATTGATCCTTGCAGAGTATCTCCACTGGGAGAGAGTCCGCTCAAGTGGCAAAGCACAATCCTGTTGACCAGGTCGACTTCTGGTGGGGCACTGATCTCTACCCGCAGATAGTTGGGGGTATAGCCGCTGTAACCCTGTTCTGGGGAACCTTCCACCAGCACTGGCAGTGTCTGGCCCAGCTGTGCCTCCAGGGTTTGCTGTTTCATCTGTCTGCCCAGTTTATGCAGTGCATCACTTCGCTGGCGTTTTATTTCACGGCTGATTGGATTGGGCAGACTGGCTGCCTTGGTCCCCTGGCGCGGTGAGTAGGCGAAGATATGCAAATGGCCGAATCCGATCTCTTCGATAAATGAGAGAGTCTCTTGCCACTCTTCCTCAGTTTCGCCTGGAAAGCCGACAATAATGTCAGTGGTGACATTGAAGCCGTCTACCCGGCTTCTTGCCTCAGTAATCAGCTGACGGTACTCGTCACTGCGGCAGCGGCGGGCCATACGTCGCAAAACTGCGTCTGAACCACTCTGCAACGGCAGGTGAAGATGGGGCATGAAGCGGGGGTTGTCGAACAGGGTCCAAAACCCCGCTTCCAGATCCCAAGGCTCAATGGAGCCGATGCGAAGTCGGGGAATCTCTGTCTGATCGAGAATCTGTTTGATCAACTGCACCAGGCTTGAGTCGATGTCGCTGCCGTAGCCTCCGATATGGACGCCAGTCAATACAGCTTCCTGGATACCTTCCCGATGCAGGCGGTTGATCTCATCGATGATCTCCTCCGCTGAACGGCTGCGCTCCTCACCTCTGGCCAGGGTGACAATGCAGAAGGTGCAGCGGTAACGGCAGCCATCCTGCACCTTGATAAAAGCTCGTTGTCGCCCACGTTCCAGAATACCACTGGTCTCAGCCTCCATAGCTGCTTCAGGCATAAGCTTCAGGTCGAGTTTCTGTTCGACTATTTCTACCAGCCTGGCCTTGTCCCGGTTGTCGATCAGCAGATCCACACCCTCGATCTTCAGTGCCTCATCCGGTTCCAGTGAGGCATAACAACCACTCACCACAAGACGGGCATTCGGATTCAACCGGCCGCTACGGCTCATCAGTTTTCGCGATTTCCTCACCGCTTCCTGGGTGACCGCACAGGTATTCACCACCAGCAAGTCGGCCTCTTCAGCCTGACCGGTCATTTGGTGGCCGCGAGCCTGGAATTCTCGGCTCCAGGTTTCGAGCTCCGCCTCGTTGAGACGGCAGCCCAGTGTCTTTAGATGAACGCGCATGGGATTCAGAGGTTTCTCAGATGAGCGGCAAAGGTAATGATGATGGGGCGGTTATGCAAGTCTAGTTGTTCCCGCTTAGCCGCGATCCCTCAATTCTCACCTGCCGGGGACTGTCTTAGGGCCGATTCGATTAGTGTTATCAGGCCCTAGTGAGTTATCTATTCGACAAGGTAGCCTGGATGGAGTGCAACGGAATCCGGGAAGATCAACGCACGAAACTACCCCCGATTCCGTTGTACTCCATCCAGGCTACGGATTACGGACTGGTTTGCAATTCAATCTGGTTTTGTTGTCTCTCTTTGATCATGAACGGTTTACTATGTACAAGGCCAACCTGCTTTTTATTCAATAACTTATATGTGGCTGCGTGTTAAATTAGATCGTCGGAACTTGAGGGGATAACTCAATGGCATTCGCTTAAAGGCTCGCATTTTGAGCCTCTGCCTGGGGTATAGTGTGCTCATGGAATGGTTTACCCAAATTTCTGCTTTTCAACAGCTACTGCTTGTTTTGGGGCTCTCCTGTCTGTTTCTACTGGGCTGGGCGCTCTATTGGCTGGCGCGTCTCCTCGATACCCAACAACGTGAACAACAAGTCAGGATTCATCATCAACAGTCACAACAAGAGCAGCTGCATGAACTGGAGCGCAGAAGTGCGCGAGAGCAGAGTGAGTTAAGGGATCTGCTATCTGAAAGAATTGCTAAGGGAATGCTGGCCCAGCAACGTCTGTTACATGGCATGCAGCAGTCTCAGCAGCAGCACTCCGACAAGCTTAGCCAGACTCTGGAACGACGTTTTGCAGATATTCTGCAGAATTTGGGGGGTGATGCCAGTCGTCTGCGTCTGGATCTTTTAGAGCAGTTCGAGGCGCTCAAAAAAGCGG
Organism: Candidatus Thiodiazotropha sp. AKAK3; assembly: GCF_058244645.1. Taxonomy (NCBI): domain Bacteria; kingdom Pseudomonadati; phylum Pseudomonadota; class Gammaproteobacteria; order Chromatiales; family Sedimenticolaceae; genus Candidatus Thiodiazotropha; species Candidatus Thiodiazotropha sp. AKAK3. The sequence goes on along the minus strand of NZ_JBSYOQ010000074.1, from coordinate 3,958 downwards.
TAACTGAAAACCTCGCTGATGGCCGTTTGCAGCAGCAGGAGAAGCTGGGTGAGTTGCGTGAATCAATGAGCAGATCCCTCTCCGAGCAACGGGAATCTTTCGATCAGCGTCAGGCCCACAGTCTGAGCAAGCAGCAGGAAACGCTGCAGTCAGGTATGGGTGAGGTTCGCAAGCAGGTTGCTGAAGCCCTCAGCCAGCATGCAGACAATCTGGGAAAGCGGGTGGAGGGCTTGACCGAGACCACAGATCAGCGCCTCAAGGAGATCAGTGGACAGGTTGAGAAGCGTCTCAGCGAAGGTTTCGAAAAGACTACTGAGACCTTCAATCAGGTGCTCACACATCTGACCCGAATAGATGAGGCGCAGAAGAAGATTACCGAGCTCTCATCGAATGTGGTCTCCCTGCAGGAGGTGCTATCAGATAAACGTTCCAGGGGCGCTTTTGGTGAGGTGCAATTGAATGCCCTGGTGCGAAACGTCATGCCAGAGAGTGGGTTCTCATTGCAACATACCCTGAGTAACGGTAGGCGAGCTGACTGCGTGCTGTTTCTTCCCGACCCCACCGGAAATGTGGTGATCGATGCTAAATTCCCGTTGGAATCCTACCAACGGATGCTTGATGAACAGTTACCCGAATCGGAGCGTACCCAGGCCCAGCGTCAGTTTCGCAGTGATATCCGCAAACATATGGATGATATCGCTTCACGTTATATCATTCCGGGGGAGACTTCGGATGGTGCGGTGATGTTCATACCGGCGGAAGCGGTATTTGCTGAAATCCATGCCCACTTCCCCGACCTGGTGGAAGAGGCTTTTCGCAAGCGGGTGTGGTTGGTTTCGCCCACCACTATGATGGCTATTCTTACCACCTCGAGAGCCGTGATGAAGGATGCAGCCACCCGGGAGCAGGTTCATATCATTCAAGAGCACTTGCGAGCATTGTCGAAAGATTTTGGACGATTTCAGTCCCGCATGGACAATCTGGCAAGGCACATCGGACAGGCCCATCAGGATGTGAGTGATGTGAATGTCTCTGCGCGTAAGATCAGCAATCGATTTGAAAAGATTGAGAAGGTGGAGTTGGAAGAGGAGTCGAGTCCTGATCTACCGGTCTTCCGCAAGGCATCATTGCCGACACCGGATGAGGAGTGAGAGGCACTCCTTTTTCATTAGCAGTGAAACAAAGGTGTGACCCTGTAGCACCATTGCATGGATCTTCCATATTGCTGATAGATCGTTGGTAAGTCTATAATCCAACCATGCTGGTTTGTCAGCTGCCTGCTTGCGGAAAGGGCTGAGCCCAACAACCACTCTCTACAAATTGCAGCGATTTCCTTGTGCCTATCAGCAAGCAAGGCCTGATATAACAAGGGGCTCGTTATGATCCAGTCACTACCGGAACTGCGTCGTCAATTTATTGCAGAACAGAAAAGTTTCCACACACTACCCGCTGACGACCCTCGAAACACAACTAACTACTCACTGCCTCAAAGTAAAAAGCAGGCAAAGGAACTACTCAGATCATTGCGCCAAGGTGAGTTGTGGCAACGTACCCAGGCTCACCCAAATCCACAGGCTTTGAATCCGCAGAACATCAAGCTGGCAGATGCTCAGGCAATACTCGCCGGTGAACTTGGTTTTAAATCCTGGTCAAAATTCAAACACCATGTCGAGTCTACTGATATTGCTACCAAAGCAATCAATGAGGGTGTCGCTTCTGCATTGGATGCACAGATGCAGACTTTACATATCCGCTGTGGTACCGATGTAATGTACAAATTAGCGGTTGCAGGTTTTGAAGGAGATTATCTATCTTTTGCTGACCCCTATATTCAAGGCCCGGTTCCTGCTGCGTCTGATCTGGACAGTTTTATAGAAATTCGCAGTGATTTTATAGCTGGAAACGAGTGGCGAATGAGAGAGCAGGCACGAAAGGAGTTGACCTCAGATTATCAATCCCTGGAGCGAGCCCGAGAATATGAAAGAGTCGCCTTCTGGTTTGAACACGATGCCTACGATGTTTTGGCATTCATCAAACTGCTCCATTTTTTCAGCGATCCAGCAAAGCAGCCTGGTAAAATCCAGTTCATCTGTATCGACCACTATCCTGGTGTGAAACGCTTTCATGGTATTGGACAACTGCCTGCTCAATCGATGCGTCTGTTGTGGCAGCAGTTCAAACCGGTTGAGGCGCGGCATCTACAATTTGGCAAGTTATGCTGGGAGGCATACACCGCATCCACGCCGGAGGATTTCAGTCATTTGGCCAACCTGGATGACGCTTCGTTTCCTGAGATCATGCCGGCGGTAAAAAGGCATATCAAAGAGCTGCCCTGGCTAAAGGATGGGTTGTCGTTATCAGAGCGCCTTACACTGACGATTCTTGATGAGCAGGGGCCACAGGATGGCGCAAAACTATTCTATCACTGGTATACCACTCAATATGAGCCTTTGGTGTTCATGGGTGATAGCAGTTACTGGCTGGTACTGGATCAGCTTGCCCAGGCTCATAAGCCGGCAATAGAGCTGATTAAAAGCTCACCAAAGCCGATCGATTGGCGTGTCTCACTAACCGATTTTGGTAGGGAACTGCTTCAAGGCCATACATCTTGGCAGGCGCACAATAACTATGACCGCTGGTTTGGCGGCGTGCACCTCAACAGTGATTCAATGGTCTGGTTCTGGGATGATGATTTAAATCAGGTTGTGTCTGAGTCTTAAAGCTCCTCACCCTAGAAGGGAGGGGGTATAGATATATCCCAATATCAGTGCTGGCTACATAATTGCCAGTTGGGGCCCCTTGAATAATGAGATAATTGTACATACAATGTACATATGATAAGGTTTGAATGGAACTCAGCTAAGGCTACAGTAAATCTAAAAAAGTACGGCGTCTCTTTTGAAGAAGCTAAGTCTGTATTTTATGACGAGTTTGCCGTTCACTTCTATGATTCTGAGAACTCCGAGCTGGAAGAAGACCGCTTTCTCATGCTTGGACTTAGTAGCGAGTCAAGAATTTTGATTGTTTGCCATTGTGAAAGAGATTCCGGTAATACCATTCGGATAATCTCTGCGAGAAAGGCAACGCGTCTAGAGCGTATGTATTACGCAGGTGACTTATCATGAAAAAAGAATATGATCTTTCTAAAATGAAATCGCGTAAGAACCCTTATGCTTCAAAACTAAAAAAGCCCATTACCATGAGGCTTAGCGAAGATGTCATAAAGTACTTTAAAGAGATGGCTGAAGAGTCAGGGGTGCCATATCAGAGTTTAATAAATCTATATCTTCGTGATTGTGTTGCCCATCATCGAAAGGTGGATATTTCATGGAATAAACAGCCCTAACCAGCCCATAAAGCTAACGCGAAAAGAGAACTAACGAGAACTAACGAGACAGCCACTCCAGCTTGATTCGTTTTGGATCCCCTAGATTCAAGATTGCAGTACCAACACGTCTTAATAATTGGATCGATATGATCAAAAAATATGAAGAATGACCGGGTCTTTAGATTGAAGTGCGGTTTTTAATGTATGTTTGCAGATTCGCAGGCGCAACATAACCTCAGCCTTGTCTCGCCGCTTGATAATTTAGCTATTTAAAATAGAAAGACTAGCTGAGTAGCTCTACCACAGAACCTAAATTCGGCGTTCGTCGAAACTCAAGTTTGCGACAGGCTGCTTTTAGTGCGTGACTTGCTCCAACTAACCCTTTAAAACGACTTTCAAAATGTTGAGCCATGTAGAGCCAATGTTTGGAATCGATCTGTAGCCTATCGAGAACAGGCGGTTTATGGTCAGGTATGTAACCCCGCTTATTATCTAGGATGGCTCGCCCCGTCCAATCAACAAGCTCAAGATAGTCTACAAGACGAAAAGGTACGCCCTTAGGCATATCTTTTCTCGGGTAACCAGCAAAAGGAAGAAGGCCACTGGGAGTCTTGATTTCTTTATCACTAT
>NZ_JBSYOQ010000073.1:0-33949 GCF_058244645.1 Candidatus Thiodiazotropha sp. AKAK3 | reverse complement strand
GGTTCTCCTATACTTCTCTCGGTCCCACGCTGCAGAGTGGAAAGAATACGGTAGCCCGTAGCCTGGATGAAGTGCAACAGAATCCGGGAGAGCACTGCACCAATCATCCCGGATTCTGTTGCACTTCATCCAGGCTACCTTACTCTTAAGAATTAACCATTCAATATCACTCACAGCTGATCCAATAACGCTCCTTTTCTTCAGAAAAGCTAAAAAGCCCCTCCCCCCTTGATGGGAGGTTACGCGCTGTAGGGTGCGGCCCTGCCGCACCATCACCACTGCAAACAAACACCACCTTTGGTACAGCAGGGTCGCAACCGACGCTCGATATAGGTTTTTGTCAGCATCATCTTGAAATTGCTCAGCAGGAATTATCCTATTAGTTTATATGGTAATATCACTCATCGACCAATATTTAGTCCTGTTAACAGGCCCTAGATTAAAACAATCAGATGCAGGCTCACTGCAGTAGTAAGTGATCCAATTGGTCACCATATTAATAGCATTAAAGACAAACTCGAATATGCAAAAAGTGACCATACTTGTTGATGTACAAAACATTTACTACACAACCAAACAGGCTTATAGACATAACTTTAACTACAATGAGTTCTGGAAACAGGTCTCTTCCAACAGAGAGGTAATCAATGCGATAGCCTACACCTGTGACAAAGGCGACCAAAAGCAGAAACAGTTCCAGAACATTCTTAAAGCGATCGGTTTTGAGGTAAAACTCAAACCCTATATCCAGAGATCTGATGGGTCAGCTAAATGTGATTGGGACGTCGGCATAACTGTAGATGCAATGGAGTGTGCAGAAGAATCTGACATAGTCGTATTGGCATCCGGAGATGGCGATTTCGATTTATTGGCAAAAAGATTAGTTGCCGCTTATGGCTGCTTCGTAGAGGTCTATGGTGTTCCCCAGCTAACTGCAGCATCGCTAATCAATTCCGCATCAAATTATATACCTATCGAGGGTAGCCTGCTGTTGAGCAAGTGATATTTAGCATTCATTGCAATCTTATTGCGCACCCTTTCTCCTATCTTTGGTTTCATGAATTTCATATATAAAGGATCAGTTGTGGATATTTTACATATTCCTTTTATTAAAAAGGTTGGTCTAAAGAAAAATTGTAACGGAGCACTAACGCTCCCTTTTAACGAAACAGTTATAAATCACATACAAACCATTCATGCAAGTGCACTCTATGCTCTCGCAGAAGCAGCCAGTGGAGAACTTCTACAAAATCTCTTCCCAGACCTTGTTGGTAAAGTTCTACCTGTAGTAAGAGACGCTCAAATTAAATACAAACGTCCAGCAACAAAGCCAATAACTGCATATCCAAGAGTAGATGAAGAGGCAATTGAAAAATTTACCGGACAGCTTGAAAGGAAGGGGCGTTCGATAATAAAAGTTGATGTAGAAATAAAGGATAGTGAAAATATTACAGCTTGTGTCGGATCATTCAGCTGGTATGTACAAAGCCTGCAGGACAAAACCTAGCATACCTTACGTACCGAGATATCAAAAATCTGTAGGGTGGGGCCCTGCCCCACCATAGAGATTCGAAAATGGGATCAGGTGACTTGTTGTTTACTCAATATCTATACTATCCATCCTCAAGCAGTGGATTTCCATCCCCTTTTGGTGGGGCTGGGCCCCACCCTACGCTTGAGGCAAGGATTGCGCCTTACATCAACCTTATGCTGCGGGGGGGGGAGGTTGTGAGGCAGTACAAAACCTGCAGAATAAAACCTAGGGAACCTTTCGTACCGAGATATCAAAAATCTGTAGGGTGGGGCCCTGCCCCACCATTGAGGTTCGAAAATAGGATCAGGTGACTTGTTGTTTACTCAATATCTATACTATCCATCCACAAGCAGTGGATTTCCAACCCCTTTTGGTGGGGCTGGGCCCCACCCTACGCTTGAGGCAAGGATTGCGCCTTACATCAACCTTATGCTGCGGGGGGAGGTTGTGAGGCAGTACAAAACCTGCAGGATAAAACCTAGGGAACCTTTCGTACCGAGATATCAAAAATCTGTAGGGTGGGGCCATGCCCCACCATTGAGGTTCGAAAATGGGATCAGCTGACTTGTTGTTTACTCAATATCTATACTATCCATCCTCAAGCAGTGGATTTCCAACCCCTTTTGGTGGGGCTGGGCCCCACCCTACGCTTGAGGCAAGGATTGCGCCTTACATCAACCTTATGCTGCGGGGGGGAGGTTGTGAGGCAGTGCAAAGCCTGCAGGATAAAACCTAGGGAACCTTTCAAACTCAATCCGCAGCATTCTGAAATTGATGGGCAACAGGCATTGATATCCTTACAAGGTCCCCACGGCTATATTTCCCCCGCTTGGTACAGCAGCCCAGGCGTCCCCACCTGGAACTATCAGGCTGTTCATATCCATGGGGAGTGTAGATGTTTCAGGATGCCAGGGAGCTTCAGCAGGTTATCGAGGCCCTTACCAAGAAACATGAATCAGCTTTTGGGAGCCCTTGGACGCCTGAATACAGCGCTTCAATGTTGCAGGCTGTGGTTGGTGTCGAAGTCTCGATCAGGGAGGTCCAATGTAAGTACAAAATAAGCCAAAATCGCTCGAATCATGATCAATTACAAATAATAGGGCAATTAAGAGCCCAGGGATCACACAAACTTGCTGAAGCCATGGAGCAAAATGTGTTATAACTGCGCTCAGGAGGGGATCGCGCGTATTGCGTGCTCTTCAACGCCGTTTACAGCGGAAAATGTATACAGAGCAAGAATGTGACCAAGTTAGCTTAAAAGTTACTTATTCGCATACAATCTACACCCGAAGAGAAAGGCAGAAAGTCAATGAGTCAAGGTACAGTAAAGTGGTTTAACGCAGACAAAGGTTTTGGTTTTATTACCCCTGATGATGGTGGTAAGGATTTGTTTGTTCACCATTCTGAAATCCAAAATGATGGCGGCTACGCCACTTTGAAAGATGGCCAGAAAGTTGAATACATTGTAGGTCAGGGTCAAAAAGGTCCTTGCGCTACAAAAGTAAAAGAGATCTAAGCCGATCGACAATTACCATGCTGTGGTGATCAAAGCCAGGTTTAAGATGCTCTTAAACAGTGCTGTATCAAAATAGCAGGGTAATTTGTTTCGCAGGAGCAATCTGTAACAACACGGAAGTTGTAATAACATGAGCCTGTCAATTTATAGTGATCTTGTAGTTTACTTCCGTAATAACGCTGTATGCCCTTTTGTGTAAGTGAATTTGGTGTGCAGTAAAGATCACAACTCCTGCCAAACATTGAATATCACTGTCAATTGATACTAAATCAACTCATCAATTGACTGATATTTCCTGTGTGTCTTTTGCCATTCCATGATGACTCACCACTTCTCAGTGGTACATCATAGCGGCAAGGACATAGTCAGAAGCTAGATAAATAACATGCCAATAAGTGCTTTTTATTCAGCACGTTAAGCCAGCCCGGCAAGCGTTTTCACCGCCTATTCTTGGCGCAAAACGGATTGTGCGGGCTGTCTTTTTTATCTCAATCGCCCACTTCATCTGTTACATATACCAACGTCGGCATACCCACTATAAATTATGGTTATAAACCTTTTCAGAAACACAGAGCAGCTTATTGCTTTTGAGCCAGCTCGCTAAGTCCCCTTATAATCCGGCCAGGGCGCAAGGGAAGCGGCCCAGGCTGGGCCAATGACTCGGCTGACGACGGCAGCACTGACTCTGACTGTAGATAGTGAAAAAGCTGTCCGCCATGGTTTTGCTCAACCACCATCACTTTGCTCACCCCCCGAAGGGCCTGGAGTAGCTGTTCGCGCTGTAGCGGGGCAAGAATGCGTATCGCAATCACTTTGACTTTTTCCCCCTGCTGCAGAAGGTTCTCAGCAGCCTCTTTGACTGCACCAGTAGAAGAACCCCAGGTAATCAAGCAGGTGTCACCTTCACCTGAGATTTCAGCCCAGTAGTCACCAAAATCGAAATCTATCAACTTGTGCAGTCGTTTGTTCAACTGCTGGCGATGATCGCTCGCCATGCTCGAAGGGGTTCCCCGGTCATTATGCTCGAGGCCATCAGCGGTATACATGCCTCCCGCAGTTCCCGGCAGGCTCATGGGTGAAACATTTTCAGCAGCAAGCTGGTAACGTCGGTAGTCATCACCTGGCGTATCAGCAATCGATCGCTGCAGGGGCAACTCAATGTTCTCAGGTGCTTCAATGATGGCTTGGGATTGCCCCAATGACTGATCAGAGAGCACCAGAGAGATTGTCTGCAGGTGTTCAGAGAGCTGCACCGCCCACTGGGTTGTAAAAACTGCATCCCGTATCGAGAGTGGCGCGAGCACCAGGTGAGGCGCATCACCATGCAGCCCATACAGCGCAATATTCAGGTCAGATTGTTCTGATTTAGTGGGAATCCCCGTGGATGGACCGCCACGCATAACATTGATAACGGTAACTGGCGTCTCACTCACCAATGCCAAACCCAGCCCCTCCACCATCAAGCTAAGTCCCGGCCCAGAGGTCGCGGTCAACGAGGGCACGCCACCAAAGGAAGAGCCTATGATCATATTGATCGAAGCAAGTTCATCCTCTGCTTGTAGCAGTGAACCACCTACTTTTTCCAATCTCGGAGCCAACCATTCGAGAATTTCACTCGCCGGAGTAATGGGATAAGCGGCGACAAACCTTATACCGCCGCGTAGAGCGCCAAGCCCACAGGCCTGATTACCGGTAATACTCCATCGATCGGGTTGCTTACCTGGTGCTTTGCTTTGTATCTGGGGACGCTTGTCATGATTGAATCCCAACTCAAGGGCGCGCAGTGCACTCTCAACAACTTTCGGTTGTTTCGTATGTAATACCTGCCGCACACTCTCTTCCATAGCTTCCAGTGGTAGCCCGCACACAACAGCAGCAGCCCCCAGTGCCACCATATTGATGCGTCCGTCCGGCAGTCCTGAAGCAAAGGTTTTAAAGGGAATCTCTCGAATTTCAGCACCATTACTGCGTAGCAGAGCTGGTACCTCGCCCGCCTTGGGATCACAGAGTATGAGGCTTTTATCTGAGAGGGGAATTTCATCAGCAAAACGTTCGATATTGAGCCAATCAAGTGCTACCAGCAGGTCATACTGATCCCCCATAGAATCGACGGGCATAGGACCATATCGCACCATAGCCGCCGATTCACCACCTCTTATCTGAGGTCCTGCCGAACGGGTCATCAAGCCTTGAAATCCACATTGGGCCGCTGCTTCAAGAAGGATACGACCTGCAGTAACAGCACCACTGCCACCAGAACCGGTTATGGCAACAGAGTAGAGTTTGGGCTCTGCAGCGGATTGTTGGCTATTCATTGATGATGAGCACCTCTATCCTGCGATTACTTTTGCGACCAATCTCGGTCTCGTTATTTGCCACCGGGCGAGACTCACCATAACCGATTGCAGTTAAGCTGGTTCTCTCGATCCCACCTACCTTCTCCAGGAAGGAGGCTACAGTCTTAGCACGCTGTTGTGATAGATCTCGATTATTTTCATCCCCCCCTGTTGAATCGGTATGCCCGGAAACCACTACATCAGGGCTGGGGAAGGACTTTATCGCCGTCACGATCTTATCCAAAAGGGCAAAGTTTTCTGATTGGATATCGCTTCCTCCACTGGGGAAGTTAAAGCCTCTCAATTCAAGCAATATGTTGTGTCCCTGACGATAGACATTGGCCTCCTCGGCAGAGAACAGATCCTGAATCTTATCGAAGCGTGCTTGTGCCTCCTGATTTTGACGCTCTACTGTGGCCAAACGGGTCTCCAGATCGATCCTGGTGGCCAATTCCGCCTCTCTCAAGTCGGCTAAATGGGCCAGTTTGCCCTTTAGCGCACTCACCACTTCATGATTGGGGAGGTCAAAAGGTAAGGCCTCATCTGATGCTTCATTGATTTCAGCCAGCTGCTTTTGATACCACAAGATAGTATCTTCGGATGAGTACTCTCTTCGATCAAACTCTTTGATCAGTTCGGTGATTTCAATACTTCTTCTTGCCTGTTTACTCGCCTCAAGTGCGTGGCTCTTAGCCTTTTCCCGGTGAGTCCGATTTGTTTCCAGTACTGCGATGGCAAACGCGAGCTCCTCCCGGGCCATTTTTAACGTCTTGGGTGCATATTCATCCGCTTCGCTGTGTACTGCTTGAGAGATGTCATATCGTGCGTTTTCTGTTGCATCCTGCTTCAGGGCTTCCAGTTCGATCTCCGCATAGCCCTCCAACATTTCAGGGCGCCACTTCTTAGCGGCCTCGATATCGCCCTGCTCTACCTGTTCAGAGGCCAGTCGCAACTTATTCTCAAGCTCATTAAAGCGATCTTCCAACATACTGTCTGCGCCAGCTGCTATTGCCAGTCGTCGCGCTTCGATGACTTCACGCATCAGCTCCTTTGTCAGAATGGCATCCGCTTCGGCCTTATTGAGAATTTCACGGCCTTCAGCAAGGGTTTTTGTGAGTTGAGTATCTTTCTTTGAGCGACCAAGTGAAATAGCTCGCTGCAGTTTTTTCTCTGCTTGTTGAAATCCCTGTGGCGCAAGATTGTATAGCCCATTCTGCTTATCTTCAGCTAATCTGGACTTGAAGGCGGATATCTCACCATAGGTTTCTATAACCTGATATTCCGAAAGGGTTGGTGCGGTGGTACAACCAAAAAAGAGCTGACTCAAAATGATGAGAGAAGCACATCTCTGTAAAAGCGTCATAGCTTACATCTCCAGGGAATTCCAAGCATCAAGGAGGCTATACCGGTAAACATTTTACCTCTCTGAGCATTTTCTAAAGGCATCATATCACTGCCTTAGACCGACCGCGATTCCTGCTACAACAAGTGATTCCTCTACCAGTCAAGCTCAGCAAGCCAGAGACGTAGTCTAAGTGTCAATTCAGGGGTATAGCCCACTGAAACAAATCTGATATTGTGATCTTTATCGATAATGAAGCTGGTAGGCAGGCCTTTCACTCGCCAGAGCGAAGATAGCTTGCCACTTGGATCGTTTATGGTTTTAAGACCCAACTCGTGCTCTTTCAGATAGTCACTGACCTCCTGATCTGACCCTGACTGCATTGCCACAGTCAACACCGAGTGATCTTCAGACAACTGATCAATGGTGGAATTCTCCACCTTGCATACCGGACACCAGGTAGCCCAGAAGTGTAGCAGTACAGGTCCATCCGTATAGGAGGTCAAATCCACAGGCAAGCCATTCAGGGTATTCGCCATCAGTGTCGGGGCCACCCCTTCCACCAGGTTACGGGTTTGCCAGAGATGGATCAGAAACAGGATCAGAACAAATCCGGCTAACTGCAATGTCCAACTCGTCAATCGACGACGCAACGGTTGCTTAGCTGACTTCTCCTGTTTCGCCATGAGACATCCATCAAACGCTAAGCAGTAAATTCACGATTATTCCCGTTCCTCTATCCAGGCAGCCTGGATGGCTTCCAAAATTTTCTCACCCGAGTGGTGTGGATCATCATCAAACTCATCCAATGCAATGACCCAGGCTCGCAGATCAACAAAATTGATGGTGAGGGGATCAACTTCCGGATAGGTTTCGTCGAGTTCAATGGCAATATTGATGCTATCAACCCATTTTAAGCCCATGACAATCTCCTAATCAGTGAATCAGTGGTGCTCAGATACCATGTTGATGGTGTACTTGGGTATCTCGATCACCAGATCTTCTTCGCCTACTGTTGCCTGACAGCTCAAGCGGGATTCGGGTTCAAGCCCCCAGGCTTTATCCAGCATATCCTCTTCCATCTCTTCAGCCTCCTGCAAAGAGTCAAAGCCTTCACGCACGATGACATGGCAGGTTGTACAGGCACAGGACTTTTCACAGGCATGTTCAATCTCTATACCGTTCTTCAACGCGGCATCGCAGATCGTTACTCCCGGCTCTACATCGATTGCCGCCCCTTCAGGGCAGATCTCTTCATGGGGTAGAAAGATGACTTGAGGCATACGGCTTCCTATAACTTCTATTCGAATTCATCGACACTGTGCCCTGACATGGCCTGCTGAATACTTTGATTCATGCGTCTTTCCACGTAGAAACCACAGCTTTTTTCGAGCTCTGCAATCTGCTTCTTGATCTGCTCCAGGCTTCCTTCCTGTCGCACACTCTGCAGGGATGAGAGCGCTTCATTCACCTGTTGAAGTTCACTATCATTGAGCAGCTTGCGCCCATCTTCAGCCAAAGCTGCCTGCAGGGCCTCGATCACCCGTTCAGCTTCGACCTGCTGCTCTCTAAGGCTTCGTGCCTGCTTATCCTCGCTGGCATGCGCGATGGAGTCGCGCAACATGGTTTCGATCTCCTGATCTGTCAGACCATAGGAGGGTTTCACCTCGATATTTGCTTGCACACCACTACTCTGCTCGACAGCACTGACACTCAGCAATCCATCCGCATCTACGGCGAATGTTACTCTGATTCGCGCAGCACCAGCCACCATCGGTGGGATACCGCGTAACTCAAACCGGGCCAGTGAACGACAATCTGCTATCAGCTCACGCTCACCCTGAACCACATGGATTGCCATTGCCGTCTGACCATCTTTGAAAGTGGTGAACTCCTGGGCTCTGGCTACTGGAATGGTTGTATTCCGGCTGATCAGTTTTTCGCTCAAACCGCCCATGGTTTCGATACCCAATGAGAGAGGAATCACATCCAGCAACAACATCTCATCGCCAGGCTTGTTACCTACCAGGATATCCGCCTGAATCGCAGCACCCACTGCCACCACCCGGTCAGGATCAATATCGACCAGTGGCTCGGTTTTAAATAGTTCACCTACCCGTTCCCTTACCCGTGGCACTCTGGTGGAGCCACCGACCATAACGACTTCATTGACCTCTTCAACGGTTACGCCTGCATCCCTCAAAGTACGGCGACAGGCCATCAGGCTCTTTGTCACCAGCGGATCGATCAACTCGTTGAACTGCGCTCGAGATAACATGCCCCGCCACTCGTCACCCTGCTCAAGCGTTATAGCGATCTCAGTCTCATCACGCTCTGTAAGGGCCTCTTTGGCGTTGCAGGCTGCCAGCATCAGTCGTTTGATCATTGAGTGACCTAAATCCTCATTGATACCCGCCTGCTGCATAATCCACTCTGCCAGGTTGCGGTCGAAGTCATCCCCGCCCAGGGCAGAGTCGCCACCGGTGGCCAGGACTTCGAATACGCCCTTGTTGAGTCTGAGAATTGAGATGTCAAATGTGCCCCCTCCCAGATCGTAAATTGCATGTATCCCTTCAGCCCCTTTATCCAAGCCATAGGCGACTGCAGCTGCTGTTGGTTCATTGAGCAGTCTTAATACATGCAGACCTGCAAGTTTTGCGGCATCTTTTGTCGCCTGGCGCTGCGCCTCATCGAAATAGGCGGGAACGGTGATCACTACCCCTTCAAGCTCGCCACCAAGGGTTTGCTCGGCCCGTTTGGAGAGTTGTTTGAGCACCTCAGAAGAGACTTCCACAGGCGAGATATCCCCGGCATCTGTCTGTATGCGGGGAACAGTGCCCCCCTCATCCACGAACCGGTAGGGTAACTGGCTACCCAGTGTCTTGATATCGCTTAAACCCCGGCCGATCAGCCGTTTTGCTGATGAGATAGTATTGAGGGGATCATCCACCTCTGAGCGCTTCGCTTCATAGCCCACCAGCACAGCTGCTTTCTGATATTGCACAACTGAGGGCAGCAGATGACGCCCCTGATCATCCGGCAAAGTTTCAGCCTGACCACTACGTACACTGGCAACCAATGAGTTGGTGGTGCCGAGATCGATGCCCGCTGAAAGGCGGTGCTGATGAGGTGCCTCGGCCTGACCAGGCTCAGCAATCTGAAGAAGTGCCATCTATCGCATTCCACTCAATTCAATTGATCTTCCAATTCTGCCTCCACACTCTCAGTTTCAGTGCGAAGCTTTTGCAGGAACCGCATTTTTCTCAATGTTTCACGGGCCTCTTCCAACTGCTCTTCGTTCGGCGTTTCAAACTGAACTGCCATCTGAGCAACCAGATCGGTAATCTGCTTATTTATGCGACTGCTCAAATCGAGCAGGGACTCATAGGGACCAGAGGAATCTCTAAGGCTTTCCAACTCCTCTCGCAACTCCATCTGTTGCATGAGAAAGGCCATATCCTGGGTCGATTCATTCTGTACATCCATCTCGATCCCATGCAGCGTAAGCAGATAGGCAGCCCGAGCGACCGGATCCTTGAGGGTTTCAAAGGCCTCATTGATCAAGGACGCGCCCTGCACAGAGAGCCTTCTCTCCTGCTCTGTACCATTGGCATAACGATCGGGATGTACAACCCGTTGTAAATCACGATAGCGATCAGCCAGGGATGTGGTGTCCACAATGTATCCCACGGGCAAACCGAAGAGGTCAAAATAGTTTTTCGAAAAATCCAGCATATCGAAAAAACGGCCGCCCAAGAGCAGCCGTCCCAGATCCTGTGTTATGAAGTATTAAACTGTGAAGCTCTCACCACAACCACATTCGCCGCTCGCATTAGGGTTGTTGAACTTGAAGCCTTCGTTAAGACCTTCCCTGGCATAATCGACTTCAGTTCCGTCCAGGTAGACAAGACTCTTTGGATCGATGATGACCTTGACGCCCCGCTCTTCAAATACCTGGTCTTCATCCTGAAGTTCATCTACAAACTCAATTTCGTAGGCCATGCCGGAACATCCTGAGGTACGCACACCTAGACGAATCCCAATGCCCTTGCCTCGATTATCAAGAAAGGTTCTGACACGCTTTGCTGCGGCTTCTGTGATAGTAATGCCCATATCTATACTCTATCAGATCGGTACTCAGGGGTGCCGGGATTATTTCTCTTTCTTGTCAGAATAGTCTTTGATCGCCGCCTTAATCGCATCTTCAGCCAACACTGAGCAGTGCACTTTTACTGGCGGTAGAGCCAACTCCTCGGCAATTTCTGAATTCTTGATCTCTTGAGCCTGCTCCAGGGTTTTACCCTTGACCCACTCAGTCAGCAGACTGCTTGATGCAATGGCAGAACCACAACCGTAGGTTTTAAAGCGGGCATCTTCGATCACACCGCTATCGTTGACTTTGATTTGAAGACGCATTACATCACCACATGCCGGAGCACCTACCATACCGGTGCCGACTTGGTTGTCATCTTTGTCGAAGGCACCCACGTTACGTGGATTTTCGTAATGGTCCAGGACCTTGTCACTGTATGCCATAGTCTAACCTCTGAATGAAGCGGTCAATGGGCCGCCCATTGAATAGATTTCAGGTCGATTCCATCCTTGAACATCTCCCACAACGGCGACAACTCACGTAGTCGCTCAACCTCGGTACGGATCTTATTGATCGCGTAGTCCACCTCTTCCACGGTGGAGAATCGTCCCAGAGTAAAACGGATGGAACTGTGTGCAAGTTCATCCTCTCGCCCCAGGGCGCGTAGTACATAACTTGGCTCCAGACTCGCAGATGTACATGCGGAACCTGAAGAGACCGCCAGATCTTTGAGTGCCATAATCAGGGATTCACCCTCGACAAACGCAAAACTGACGTTCAAATTACCAGCGACACGGCTGTTCTCATCGCCATTCAGATAGACCTCTTCCATGTCCCGAATACCATCCCACAGGCGTTGACGAAGGCCAATTATACGCTCATTTTCAGCAGCCATCTCTTGTTTCGCGATACGGAATGCCTCACCCATACCGACAATCTGGTGAGATGCCAAGGTTCCTGAGCGCATGCCTCGCTCATGTCCACCACCATGTGTCTGGGCCTCCAGACGAACCCTGGGTTTGCGCCTGACATACAGCGCGCCTATGCCTTTCGGTCCATAGATCTTGTGTGCGGAAAAGGACATCAGATCGACTTTCAGCTTTTCCAGGTCGATAGGTACCTTTCCAGCGCTCTGCGCGGCATCCACATGGAACAGGATCTTCCGTTCACGGGTCAGTTCACCGATCGCTTCTATATCCTGAATCACACCAATTTCGTTGTTAACATGCATTAGAGATACCAGAATGGTGTCATCCCTCAGGGACAACTCCAGCTTCTTCATATCAATTAAACCGTTTGGTTCTGGATCGAGATAGGTAATCTCATAACCATGTCGTTCCAGTTGCCGACAGGTATCAAGGACAGCTTTATGCTCTGTCTTACAGGTTACGATATGGCGGCCTTTCTTAGCATAGAATTCAGCAACACCTTTAATGGCAAGATTATTTGATTCGGTGGCACCAGAGGTCCATACAATCTCTTTCGGATCAGCATGAACCAGATCGGCTACATCCCGCCGTGATTTGGTAACTGCCTCATCCGCTGCCCAACCGAAGGCATGAGAACGGGATGCGGGATTACCAAAAGTACCATCCTGCGTGAGATAGCTGCACATAATCTCTGCCACACGAGGATCAACCGGTGTGGTCGCTGAATAGTCCATGTAAATGGGTAACTTCATCTCAAACTCCGACATTCGAACTTATCAGACCCCGGCTGGGCCACTGGATATGTCTGTCATGGCGATATCCATTGCCGAAGCGGCGGGATCTTGCTCCGGTTGCTCCTGGCGTTGAGCAACCTCTCTTACAGCCTGACGATCCATCAAGTCCTGGAGGCTGATTTTATTCAGATAACCATATATCTGATTACTCAGATCGGACCATAGATCATGTGTCAGGCAACGTTCGTTGTTCTGACAATTGTGGGCGCCATTGCAGCGGGTGGTATCTATATTCTCATCGACAGCTGAAATCACTTCACCGACATAGATCTCATCTGCACTGCGACCAAGACTGTAACCGCCTCCCGGCCCACGAACGCTGGCAACCAGTGACTTTTTGCGCAGCCTTGAGAATAGTTGCTCCAAGTAAGAGAGAGATATGCCCTGCCGTTGGGCGATGTCAGCCAGAGTTATCGGTCCCTCGCCAAAATGCAGAGAGAGATCCAACATCGCAGTCACCGCGTAGCGGCCTTTAGTGGTAAGCTTCACTTCATCAGCTCCGTGAATATTTTCAAATGCTAATATACATTCCCAACCAAAATAGTCAAGATTATGCCACCCTGATCATTCGGTGGTTTTCCCATCTCCAGTAGCCTCATCATCGAGCTTTTTCAGCTCTTCAGCCGTGGAGATGATTTCACAGGAATCGAGATCCGGTAATTTTGACTCATCCTCATCAATTCCCAATTTCTTCATTGCTTCACACATCGATTGCATCTTTGTGTCCATGACGTGTATATGATCCAACATGCAGTTGATCGCATGGGCTACCGGATCAGTTGCGTCCTTGGTTGCACCATAAGCATCAAAACCGATTTTCTTTGCAATCTCTTCCCTGTGGCCGTTCTCTTCCTGCTTTCTGGGTGTAATGAGTTTACCGGGGACACCCACTACTGTTGCACCTTCTGGTACGTCTTTGACGACCACTGCATTGGAGCCAATCCTCGCCCCCTCGCCTATTTCGATCGGGCCTAAAACCTTGGCACCTGCACCCACAACAACATTATTGTTGAGGGTTGGATGTCGTTTACCCTTTTCCCAACTCGTTCCCCCCAGCGTCACGCCATGATAGAGGGTACAATCGTCGCCAATCACCGCTGTCTCGCCAATCACCACGCCCATACCATGATCGATAAAAAAACGTCTACCAATCACTGCGCCTGGATGGATCTCAATACCGGTCAGTAGCCTGGCCAGATTGGAGACTATCCTTGCAAGCCATTTAAGACCCAGATTCCACAACTTATGAGAGAGGCGGTGAAACATCACCGCATGAACACCCGGGTAGGTAGTAATGACCTCCAAAGTGTTTCGGGCAGCAGGATCACGCTCAAAAACACTCTGGATATCCTCTTTCCAGCGTGAGACTTTTACTCCTGATTTATCCAACTGCTTACCTACGACTGATTTTGCTTGAGATGACTGAAACTCTGGATAGAGTCATTAATGGCATATCACCAAAACACCACCAGAACCGCATTCGCCCTGATCCCGTCTTTCCAATCCCACCATGGACTCGATCCCGAATTGGAAATGACTCTATTAAACATAATGGTGGCATGAGGGAAGCAGATTATCCACAATCCCGCATAAATTACTAGGGTATTAATCAATGAACCGGCAGGCAAGCGCCATTAGACTTTCTAAGTGACTGTAATTTATAGAATAGTGTTTTCTTGATCAGCATGACAGACCGCCACAAAGAGAGCGCCATCAGCGGCGCATCGATTTTCGCCCCTGCATAGCGCTCAGAATACCCCTGAGGATATTCACCTCATCTTTGTCCAGGCGCGCCCGCTGGAACATACTGCGTAGGCGTCTCAGGAGTTTTTCCGATTGCCTTGTATCGGTAAACCCGATGTCATCCAATGATTGCTCAAGGTGATTATGGAAGCTTTGAAGCATATCTGCGGTCGCCAGATCCCGTTGAGGCTGTTGCTCAACCTCCTCTCCTTGCAGGGATGCCAGATAGACCTCGTAACTCAATACCTGAACCGCAGCACCCAGATTGAGCGAACTGTAGGCCTCGTTGGTTGGAATATGTACCAGGAAAGTACAGCGATCCAGCTCACTATTCGTTAATCCTGACCGCTCCCGGCCAAATACTAATGCCACTTCTCCCTCCTGAGACTCCTCTACCAGTTTAGAGGCTGCCTCTCTGGGTGAAACCACTGGCCAATTAACTGTTCGCGCTCTTGCACTGGTTCCAACCACCAGCCGACAACCCAGCAACGCCTCATCGAGAGAGTTGACTACACGGGCATCATTTAGCAGATCATCTGCCCCAGAAGCACGGGAAGTGGCTTCAGCATCGGGAAATTGCAGTGGATTTACCAGATAGAGCTGTTTCAGGCACATGTTTTTCATTGCTCTGGCCACAGCGCCTATATTGCCTGGATGACTGGTATCCACCAGTACGATTCGAATATTGTTCAGCATAGCTGCGCAAGGGTACCCGATATGGGGTCTGGATTGTAGTAAGAGGAATCTGTCTCAAATAATGCTCTGCGATTCAAGCCGGACTCACTTTAAATCGACACCTCTGGGAATCAGAATCGTGTTGATCTAAAGCAGCGAGACAAAGCAATGGCTATTCCCAATCAGTAAAGGGAGATTTTGAATAAATGGTTTATCCTGCCTGCGACATGCTGTATCCTCGCCGGCCATGAATCCTATGGTAAACATCGCAGTTCGTGCGGCCCGCGAGGCCAGTCGAGTCATCACTCGGAATTTCAACCGTATCGACCGTCTGACCATAACTGACAAGGGCAGTAACGATTTCGTCACCGAGGTGGACCGCAATGCCGAAGCGGCCATTATCAACGTATTGCGAGAGAAGTTTCCCAGCCATGCCATCCTTGCAGAAGAGAGTGGTAGCCACTCTGGTGATGAGTATCAATGGATCATCGATCCACTTGATGGCACCACCAATTTTCTGCACGGTTTCCCCCAATTTGCCATTTCAATTGCGCTAAAGGTCAAAGGACGCCTGGAACTCGGCGTGATCTACGATCCGATCAGCGAAGAGATGTACACTGCCAGCCGGGGAGAAGGCGCTTTGCTGAATGACCATAAGATCCGGGTCGCAAACCGCAAGAGTCTTGACGGCGCTCTACTAGGTACAGGCCTGCCCTATCGTGACTTCAGGTTTGAAGAGAATTACATGGGTATGCTTCGGGATCTGATCAAAGATAGCGCCGGCATTCGTCGCCCAGGATCGGCAGCACTCGATTTTGCCTATTTGGCGGCCGGCCGTACCGACGGCTTCTGGGAACTGGGACTCAGTGAATGGGATTTTGCTGCAGGTGCTGTACTGGTGAGAGAAGCTGGTGGCCTGGTGACTGACATTGGAGGTGGTGAACGCTTCCTGGAAACCGGCAATGTGATTGCTGGCAATGTAAAAGTCCACAATGCCATGCTGAGACGGATCCGACCTCATCTAAATGACAAACTTACCGCTTAATTCCCACCCTCAAGAATAAAGTTCACAGATTGCGGACAGTTGCCTGTCCGACCCTCAAGATTAGTCCGCTGCAACCGTTAGATCGGTTGAACCTAAAAAATCAGTTGGCCGCTCCATTCTAATAGCAGGTTTCTGATTTTGTTGAAAAATAGCTTCGACGGTCATGGTCACCTGTTGGGTGAATAACGCTGCCCAACTGATCTTTTTAGGTTAAAGAGAAACTCTAACCAAGTCGGATTATGTGAAATGTTAGAAGAGCTTAAAAAGAAGAAGAGACTCAGTGACCGCGCGCTTGAGCGGGTTATGCGAGATGTTATGAGTGGAATGATGGATGTCTCTCTACAGCTGGGGAAAGAGTGCCTGGAAACACCAACAGCCGGTGTCACACTCACCTCTCACAACAACCAGGAGGAGATGCTTGAAAACAGCGATGAATTGAATAAACGCTGATAGTCCTGTCTCTGATTCAAACCCCAGACTCTGTCATCTATAGAGCCCGGTGGTCAAACTTCCAATTGGTTTTTTCGGGTTAACCACTCACAAACCAGCGGCGCAGCTTTCACCCGACTAAATCAAGTGAAAGCACCCTGCCTTAAGGTGTTTCATCAACGATCTCATCATCCTTTTTCACCGGCATCAGGTCGGCGCGACTGACCCCCATTGAAATCACCGAAGTACTGGCGACATAGATCGATGAGTAGGTACCAATCACAACGCCAACAATAAGCGCCAATGCAAAACCGTGGATGATCTCACCACCAAACAGAAACAGGGCAACCAACACCAGCAGGGTCGTTCCCGATGTTATCAAAGTTCTGGAGAGGGTCTGGTTGATCGAAGTGTTAATAATATCAACCGTCTCACCTTTGCGCATTTTACGGAAATTCTCACGAATGCGGTCAAATACGACAATCGTGTCATTCAGCGAATAACCGATCACCGCCAACACAGCTGCCAATACAGGTAGATCGAAATCAACCTGAAACAGAGCGAAGAAACCGATTGTGATCAGAACATCATGAATCAGAGCGATCACAGAACCCACAGCAAATCGGTACTCAAATCTCAGACCAACATAGATGAGAATGCCGATCAGTGCATATAACATGGCCAGACCGCCATCCTCTGTCAATTCATCACCAACCTGCGGGCCAACAAACTCCACTCGACGTAAATCAGCATTGGAATCGACGCTCTGCATCGCCTTGAAGGCACGATCACTCAATTCAGCACTCTCCACATCCTCTCTGGGCGCAAGTCTGACCAGAACCTCACGGGATGTGCCAAAGTGTTGAACAACAGCATCTGAAAAGCCATCGCTATTCAAGGCCTCGCGCACTGCGGCAAGTTCCACAGCTTGGGGATATTTAACCTCAACCAGGGTGCCACCTGTAAAGTCGATCCCCAGGTTGAGTCCTCGCACAATGATCGCACCAAGGGCGATCAGCAGCAGCACACCGGAGAAGATGACCGCCAGTTTGCGTTTCCCCATTAAGTCGATATAACTACCTTTATTCAATATCTGCATCTGTTCCGCCTCTTCAGATCGCCAGGGATTTAACGCGCTTACGACCGTAGATCATATTAATCACCGCTCGAGTTCCGATGATGGCTGTAAACATGGAGGTTAAAATACCTATAGCCAGCGTCACTGCGAAACCTTTAATCGGCCCGGTTCCAAAACTGAACAGCACTATCGCGGCTATCAAGGTTGTGATGTTGGCATCGATGATGGTGGAGAAGGCCTTTTCATAGCCTGACTGAATACTCGCCTGGGGCGAATTGCCGTTTGCAATCTCTTCACGGATACGTTGGAAGATCAACACATTCGCATCCACTGCCATACCGACAGTCAATACGATACCTGCGATACCTGGCAGGGTCAGTGTAGCCTGTAACAGCGAGAGTATGGAGACTATCAGCACCAGGTTCATTAACAGGGCCATGTCTGCTACCAGACCAAACACCTTGTAGTAGATTGCCATGAATACCATCACCAGAGCCAGACCGATCATCACCGAGGCAAAACCCTGATCTATACTGTCTTGTCCCAGGCTGGGACCTATTGTGCGCTCTTCGACAATTTCGATTGGCGCAGCCAATGCACCAGCTCGTAGCAACAGCGCCAGGTCATGGGCCTCTTCTGTACTATCGAGTCCAGTAGTTTGGAAACGTCTACCAAAAGGCTCACGAATAGTCGCGATGGAGATGACCTCCTCCACCTTTCGCTTCACCTTAACCGCTTTGCCGTCGACCATGCGGGTCGTAGTGCGATTCTCGATAAACACAACAGCCATCGGTTTACCAACGTTCTCATTGGTCATACGGCGCATACGTTTTGCACCTACACCATCCAGGCTGACAAACACCGCTGGTGAACCTGACTGCTGATCCAGACCGGATGAGGCATCAACGATCTGGTTACCGGTTACGATAACCCGCTTCTTAAGTAATACCGGTTGACCATTACGCTCTTGATAGAGACTCGACCCAGGTGGAACCCGTCCGTTAACCGCATCCTCGACACTGTGTTCGGTATCTGCCAGACGATACTCCAAGGTTGCCGTAGCACCGAGAATCTCCTTTAACTTGGCAGGATCCTGAGCACCAGGCAGTTGTACGACAATGCGTCGAATACCCTGTTGGGTTATGGATGGCTCGGAGACACCCAAGGCATTAACACGATTTCGCAGGGTGGTTATATTCTGCTGTAATGCAAACTTCTGGACATCCTGTTTCTCAACAGGAGACATACTGACGATAACCAGAAAAGCATCGGCTTCATCGACCTCTTCCACATTCAGTGAGCGGAATTCATTACCGATCAGTTCAACTGCTTCGGCGCGTTTCTCTATGGTATTGAACTTCACAAATACCTGGTCGTTTTCCCGACTGATGCGGACATATCTCAGCTTCTTTTCACGCAACAGGGTACGGATGTCGCTACTGTAGCGCTCTGCCGCCTGCTCTATTGCAGACTCCATGTCGACATCAATCAAAACGTGAATACCACCGCGCAGATCCAAACCCAGATACATAGGTTCTGCTCCGAGCCCTCTTAACCAGTCGGGCAGATCGGGAGCAAGTGTCAACGCCGGGGTATAGTTATCTCCCAGCGAGGCAGTAATTTGGTCCATTGCCTTGAGTTGATCTTCTGAACTGTTGAAACGTACCAGCAATTTCTGCTGACGCATCTCAATGCCTTTAGCGGTGATACCCAACTGTTCCAGAGCCTCTTCGACACGACTCTGGGCCGCTTCATCGATCACCCCATTACGGGTTGCCGAGATCTCCATGGAGGGATCCTGTCCAAACAGGTTAGGCAGGGCGAATAGTGCGCCCAGCAGGACCACCACCAGAACCATTAGATTCTTCCAAAGTGGATATTGGTTCATTGTGTCTTCTAATTTAAGTTATGCCATTAAATAGGGACAGCCTGACCGGCTGCCCATGCGTATCGATACGACCTGGACTAGAGCTCTTTCAGAGAACCCTTGGGAAGCACAGTGTCCACCGCCTGACGACGAATTTTAACTTCAGTCCCTTCAGAAACCTCAACCAGGATAAAGTTCTCACCCACATCAGAGATTCTGCCTGCAACGCCGCCAGAAGTCACAACCTCATCCCCTTTGGCCAGAGCATCGGTCAACTTCTTATGCTCTTTCTGACGTTTAATCTGCGGACGGATCATCAGGAAATAGAGCACCGCACCAAAAATGACCAAAGGCAGTAATCCGGTAATTGCATCGGCCTGACCAGTTGTGGCGCTTGCTTCCGCCATCGCATCGGAAATAAAAAAACTCATTGTTATCAACCTCTCAATAGGGGTTAAGAAAACTGGCCCAAGCCGCCTAAGCAAGCTCTGGGCAAAAAATCAGCCGCCGATTATGACATAGATATGAGTAATAATCAGTGGTTTGTGCTGTCCAGAAGCAGTTTTCAGATCAACATCCCGCCAGAGCAGGAAATTGCCCGAAAAACTCAACAGTGATTCATTGATATTCACTGAAACGTAATTGAATTGAAACGTACAAGTGTTCACCCCTGTGGTGGCATCAGATGGCCGAACAACTGCTTTGAATACCTTTTACCACACCAAAGTGACGAAAAAGCACTCCATGACTCATTATGTAGCCTGGATGAAGCGAAGCGGAATCCGGGATAACCTTGCCCCCCTGTGGTGGCACCAGATGGCCGGACAATGCTTTGAATATCTCTTACCGCACCAAGGTGACGAAAAAGCACTCCATGACTCAATTATGTAGCCTGGATGAAGCGAAGCGGAATCCGGGATAACCTTGCTCCCCTGTGGTGGCATCAGATGGCCGGGCAACTGCTTTGAATATCTCTTACCACATCAAAGTGACGAAAAAGCACTCCATGACTCATTATGTAGCCTGGATGAAGCGAAGCGGAATCCGGGATATCCCTGCCCCCCGGATTCCGCTTCGCTTCATCCAGGCTACGTCTTCTAAGTTGATTTAGAGAAAACCGTTGCGTGCCCGCCCCACCAGAACCGACCAAAAAGCATCCATCAAATTGTCTTGCCTGGGTCTTTCTTGAAAGCCTCAGTACCAGATCGACACATAAGCCTTGATGACATTCGCCGAAAAGGAGTAGTAAGGCTCTTCACCAACCACCCCGCCTCGAGTCAGATCCCGGAAATCGTCATAGTCGAAACGGATGTAATCGTAGGCCAGATTGAGACTGCCACGGTCGATGAATTGCCAGAAATTTGGCTTGATCGCGTAACTCATAGAGAGACCAATGGTGTGACTTTGAAAGCTACTCAACTCCTTATCCCTGGCAAGATAGGTCTGAGGCGCGCGCCGGGAGAACAGATCGCTGTAAAAATCAGCCCCTTCCTGGGTATAGTAGCGATAGCGTATATCAAATACCCACTTCTCCTTGAAGGGATGGGTATAGGCAAACTCCAGATTATTGGCATCAATACCCCAGGTATCGTTGAAGTAGCGATATTCACCACTCAGAGCCGCCCTATAGGGAAGATAGTATTTCAGCCTCAGCGCCAATGCGTTACTGGTACGGGTTTTTGGGTATATCTCCGGCAGATAACTGAAGCCATTGCTGCCGAGGGGATCAAGGTATCGGTAGGAGCGATAGGGGTTGTTGAGATAACCCTCATCAGTGATGGTCTCCCAGCCGACACCCAGAATGGTGTTCTTGGTTAGTATCTGGCTCAGGCCAACCCGATAGTTCTGTCGCTTAACTTTCTCTCCGAAATCAGGGTCTCCATTGCGGCTGATGTCGTCATTACCCACCGAATAACCCAGTGAGACTGTTGTCAGATCGCCAAACATGTCGTGACTGATAGTGAAACTGCCGGTATCTGATAAGTAGTCACTCTCGTCACTCTTAGTTAACGCCAGACTCATCAAGGTCTTGTTATGCAGATAGTCCATCGACAGACTGGTCTCTGTTCGCTCTTCGGTATAAGGCGATGCGGTAGAGACCACATCCACAGAGGCGCTGGAGATTGAGTCCACATAGTAGTTGGCATTCAGTGAGAGGGAGTCACTAACAGATTTACGCACCAGAATCGAAGGGCCATCAACTTCAACCCCACCGCCATCGTAACGGTGGTACATGATATCGGCCCTATCTTCAGGCAGCACTGTGGCAAACAGACCAAAGCCAGGTATTGCGGCCATGACCATCAACAGCCATTGTCGTCCTGGACTTTGAAGAGCAGTTAATTTTTTCATATTAGTTACAACCGCATCCACCGCCACCACCACCTTCAGCGCCCCGGGCCGCTTCACGTGTCTGGTAAACATGGTGTCGATAACCATTGGCTATCGCGTCCCGTTCAAAACTCATTATTGGATCAGCCAGATGAGCCCTTTCATAAGGCTGCACCCAGGGCTCGATGCTACACCCCGATAAAGAGAGGGTCAGCAGTAACATTAGAAGTCGACATGAATTAGACATGGCTACAGGACTCATTCTCTCAGCAGGGCGCGAATCTGTTGTTGATAATCGTCTTCATAGCCTGGCTTATAGCCCTTATGCAGGTAGCGGATTTTTCCGTCCCGATCCACCATAAAGGTGCTGGGCATTGCTTTCACCTGATACTCCTTGCTGACAACGTTATTACTGTCATATAAGACAGGAAAATTGACTGGTATATCTTTAAGCATCTTCTCCGCCAGAGCCGGTTCTTCATCCACATTAACACCAAGCAATGTGAAGCCCATATCGTGATAGCGATCGTAAAGCTGCTGCAAAATAGGCATCTCCTGACGACAGGGACCACACCAGGAGGCCCAAAAATTGACCATCACCACACTACCCCGAAGCTCGCTCAGTTTGATGTTTTCACCACTGCGGCTTTTAAGGGTGAAATTCGGCGCAGGTACTGCGTCGCTTGCGGCCAGAAGCGTGCCACAAAAGGCCATCAGCAAACCACCCAGAATCGTGTATCTCAAGCTTCGCGATATACCAAATAAAGTCATCTTCACGTCATCTATCCTCAGAAGAAAAAAGTCAGGCTGCCGGTCATTTCAAAATTGTGAGTGGTCTTACTCTCACCCAACAGATCCGAGTCAAACATATGATCCCTGGCATCGAGATGGATGGTCAGCCAGTCGCTGATCAAAAGCCGATAACCTGCCCCGACATTGATAGTAAATTCATCATCACCGGCAAAGCGGGTACTGCCGATACCACCAATCAGATAGAACTGGCTGTTGTAGGCATATTTACCACCGAGAAACACCTCTCCAGGGAGAATATTGTAACCAGCCGAGAGGTTGTAATAGGTAAATTTTCGTTCTCTGTCGGTGAGCAATTGCACATCACCACTCAGCTGTTCATAACTGGTTTCATTTGCTTCGGATGTACCGATTGCCGCCTCGAGAAAGATCGATTCTGTACCATGGTATGCAAGGCGTAGACCGTAGGCCGCACTGGTTCCAAAGTCCTCGATATTCATCAACCCGACATAAGCGCCGATTTCGAAATCCTCTTCGTCGAAATTGGGTTCAGAGATCTCCCTGCGGGCTATCTCCGGTTCGACCAGCAACTCTTCCCTTAGGTTGTCACCAAGGAGTCCCTCCTCCGCATGGCCGGTTGACAGCGTAAACAGACCCAGCAGGGCTGCTGTACTCAGAAAAAGAAACCGAGTCCGATTTTCCACTGGTCAAAATCCTCATTGTCATCACGACTTGTAAACACAGCGTAGTGACGAAACTCACCACGCAGGAAAAAGCGTCTGGTCAGATAGACCTTCAATCCGGCACCAACATGCGCAGTGGTGTCAGTTCGATCTTCTGTCTCCACCAGGGTACTGCTTGGATTGGTACGAATCACTCCCCCCCCAAGGGTAAAAAACGGACTGAATGTCCATTCAGGAAAGGGCTGTGACACCAAATTCACATCAAACAGGTATTCACTGGAGAAATCCCCCAGGGCCTGAGAAAAACTGATTTCGCTGGAGAGGTTTTCGTTGAAGGCGTAACCGGCATAGAGTCCGAGTAGAGCTGCTCCCTCCATATCGCCACCATAGAAGCTGAACTCCCAGGTCCGATCCCTGAAATCATCCTTCGAATAGGCGACAAGGGGCAAAGGATAACCATCTTCCATGCGGGTCTGGCGCATCTCTTCTATCACCACCCAACCCTGTTTTCCCCGCCGGCTCTCAACCAGAAACCAGTCGGTTCGCCTTTTTAAAATAACCACCCACTCGTCACGCTCTGCCACTTGGTGTACAGGGTAGACAGCGCCAGGACCGGTATGCATCTCAATATAGGGCGCCATTACCTGAACCCGTAGCGAATCATCATCTGCCCAGCTCAAACCAGGCAGCAACAGACCTAGCAGAAAGCTTAAGGCCGAGAGACGGGAAATAAACCTATTCAGTTGCAAACTTCAGTCATCCACAGGAGCGAGAAACGGGTCATTGTAGTACTGTGCACCGATATCAAGCCATTCATAAATAAGCTTGAGTTCAGCATCAGTGAGATATCCGGCATGCACACCGCCTGTCTCGAAGACCTCGGTAAAGCGGCTTTCGTTGGCTGAACCCGCAACCATGGAGGCCCCACCTGGCACAGGTACAGTAACATCAGGCAAGGGGATCGGATTACCTTCACCATCAAGAACTAATTCACCGTTCTCATCTGTCTCATAGAGCTGATTGCCATTTTCATCGGTTGCAGGCACCAGCAGATCGACCAGGATGCCATCCACAACCTCCTGCATGTTGTCTTGATAGAGCAGCTCATGATAGGCGTTGAAGTGTTCGGGTTCATCTTCCGATGCCCCCTCGCTGAGATCGAGTTGTGCGTCGGGCACCACTGTCTCTCCAGCATCATCCGTATCATGACAGACGGTGCAGGTATGATCCTCTACAACATTCTCATCACCATCCAATACAGTTCGTGATACCGCCCACAGAGGA
The DNA here is from genome assembly GCF_058244645.1 of Candidatus Thiodiazotropha sp. AKAK3. Classification (NCBI taxonomy): domain Bacteria; kingdom Pseudomonadati; phylum Pseudomonadota; class Gammaproteobacteria; order Chromatiales; family Sedimenticolaceae; genus Candidatus Thiodiazotropha; species Candidatus Thiodiazotropha sp. AKAK3. The sequence goes on along the minus strand of NZ_JBSYOQ010000073.1, from coordinate 9,520 downwards.
TGAATATGCTGCTCATAGTGAATCATTGCCCGACAGAGATCATTCCAGGATGAGCTGCAGAGGCTGTCGTTCAGGGGAGAGGCGGTATCCAGATCGGCATAACGATACGAGAATGGCGCATCGACTTGTCTGACTTCAGGATCGCTCCAGACATCGACGAATACCAGGTCCATGTCCGGATCACAGGCAGCTGCGGTACATTGCAGACGGTTACGTGTCTGCGCCATGGTCTCGCCCACGTCTGTCCAGAGTTCCGGATTGGTATTGGGAAAGGGTTGGCCTGTTTCGACGCTACCGCTGTTCACACTGGGAGGCGCAGCAGTGAGTCGGCCATGGGCCAATAGACTGTCACCCTCATGGCAACCACCACATTCAATAACCTCACCGGGACGGAACTGTAGCCAGAAACTGTGTACCTCGTTGGTGCGTTTGCCATCAGCATCGAGCACACTGAAGCTGATCGGCACATTGGCAGGCACTTTAACCTGTACCGATCCATCAGGGTCAATTGGGGCGTATCCCAAAACCTCTCGCATACCGAATTGGGCCGTGCTGCCAAAGGCGCTGTTGGAAAACTCTAAAACATCATCATCCGGAATTGTAACCTGCTTGATCAGACGCAGAAAACGGGCTGGACGATTAGCAGCAGATGTCAGTGTTGGATCTGAGAGGGTGGCAATATCCGGTTCAGCGATATCGACACCATCCAGATCATAGACACTGCGAATTCGCAGCAACCCGGCCTTTTCCGAAACCAGAGTGGGGTCCAGATCTATACCTGCTGTCTTATCATGGATGATCAGGGGCTCTGTACGCTCTACGGCGACCACTACATCGGTGTAGACCACCCCCTCTTTCGGTTTAACGATCGGCAGCTGAGTCTGTTTTGAGGGATCGTAGATGAACAGACTGTAGAGAGGAGGCGCCGGCTCTGCATCAGGATTTACCAGACGCTCATCGTTACAAGGCACAATTCGCTCATCTTCGATCAAGCGACAGGGACTCCAACTGATCAACAGACGGTCCGTATTGTCGAATAGCGGGTGAGCACTGCGTAACTGACCGCCCATGGTGAGGCTGCCGTCAGTGGTAATCTGGTGATTTGTTGCACTGCTCTGGGCCGGGCCGGTCATCCCCTGGTTCTCCCAGGTGGCCAGTTCGTTGTCGAAATAGGTTTCGCTATCGATGAAGATCAGCGCCCCACCTGCCAGGGTGCCATCAAAGGGTTGGATCAAGCTCATGATACGACCGTCCGGCATCTCCTGGGGCCGCATAAACTGTATCGTGCTGCCATCCGTACCAGTGTCATGACTGTTCAATCCGTAGAGCAACTCCAGCTCTGTGCCATCTGGGTTGATTCGATAGAGATGGATCGCGTTATTACCATCCGCATTGTCCCAGCGACTGAAGACAATCTGACCACTGGTCAATACACTCGGGGAGAAGTCATGGCTGCGATTGAAGGAGATCTGATTGATGCTGGTGCCATCATCGTTCATCACATGCAGCACCATGGCGGGCTCATCCACAGATCTTTCCATGGCCAGATATTGAGGCTTTCCCTCATCCAATAAGCGCGCTTTGGCCTGACGCTGTCGAGTGGAGGAGAAGACGATGCGTCCATCGGGCAGATAGTGGGGAAAACGGTCGTGACCATCCTCTGCAGTGATATCCGATACCACGATTCGCCGTAGATTTGCTGAGGGAATGTCATACTCCCAGATGTTCCAGGTAGGCTGATCTTCCGGTTCAGCATCCTCGATCAGTGGCAGCCTCAGAGAAAACAGCAGTTTGGTGCCATCGAAAGAGACCGAAACATCCTGCACATCACCTTCACCACCAGTGACCGAACCGGTGATATTGACCTCATCCGCACCTGCGGCAGCATAGTCCTTCAGATAGAGATCACCACCGATTTCGGTGGCCTGACTGACCCGAATATCGGTATTGCTCTCTTCGGTAACAGGTCGCTTGACATAGGCAATGGGATAATCGACGACCACAGGATCAGGATCTTGGCTCTCTCCACCACCACAACTCACTAGCACAAGGGCTATTGAGAGCGCATAGATAAGGCTCAGAAATGCCTTGCGGTTAACTGGTTTCATGAACAGTCTGTTCCCTCAACATCCGATAGCTGCAGCTCAGATAGAGCCTCTTATTGAATAAAGTTGAATTCTGCTATCGGCTAATAAAATCATGGACTTGAGAGTCTACCCTATCGAAAACACTAATCAGTGCTCAAGTTCACAACCTGAACAAACAAAAGTCACGAATCCATGACTTTGGATTGACAAAAATAACGACTGATATAGAAGAGGGAGATAAGGTTCCAATCTGCCGGGGAATCTATTTCCGGCGATGTGGTGAATAGGGATTCAGAGGGCGAGAAATCATGTCGGGAAAACACCCATCCACTCCCCAGTACAATTATGGCTGTTTAGCTACCAAAGTGCTCACACTGAGCCTTGCACTCTTGTTTGCACTACCCGCCATGTCTGGGCCGCGGGAACAGGCAAAACGCATGCATGACCGTATTGCCGGTGTACCACCCAGTGCTGAGACCCTGGCAGAGATGGTCACCGAAATTGAGAACAACGACCCTCTGGCAGCAGCCATGCTGGCAATCGAACACCCCGATTTCTACAACGTGACCCTGAAAAACTGGGCGACACCCTGGACCAACGAGGAGCAGACCCCCTTTGCCCCACTCAACGACTACAGCGCTACCGTCATTGGTATGGTGCGTGACGAGGTGCCCTTCAACCAACTGCTGTCAGCCGACATCATCTACACCGGTAGCAGCAGCCCCGCCTACTCCAACGATAACAACGACCACTACGAGGCGATGGAGACTCAGGGCATAGACCTCAAACAAGCCTTGCAGAGACAAACCCAATCCAGCGTAACCGGCCTGCCACCGGAAGGTACCGCTGGCGTGATCACCACCCGCGCCGCCGCCCGGGCCTTCTTTATCGATGGCACCAATCGGGCAATGTTCAGCTTCACCATGCTCAACCATCTCTGCAGGGATCTGGAGCAGATAAAGGACCCTACCCGCCCCAGTGACCGGGTCCGTCAGGATGCATCACGCAGTCCTGGTGGTGACAGCCGGGTATATTTCAACAACTGTGTCGGGTGCCATGCCGGTATGGAGCCATTGGGCCAGGCCTACGCCTACTACAACTACGAATATACAGATGACATGGAGACCGGCCGCCTCTCCTACACCCCCGGCAATGTGCAGCCTAAGTATCTGATCAACAGCTCTGTCTTCAAGGATGGGTTCGCCACACCTGACGACGAGTGGGACAACTACTGGCGTGAAGGACCCAACTCCATTCTCGGCTGGGATTCCACTCTGCCTGGATCGGGCTATGGGGCAAAATCGATGGGGGAGGAGCTGGCCAATAGCCATGCCTTTGCAGAGTGTCAGGTTACCAAGGCCTTTCAGGCAGTCTGTCTACGCTCTCCTGTGGATGGAGCCGACCATAACAAGATTGCTGAAATTACCAGCAGCTTTAAATCCGGTTACAACATGAAAAATGTGTTCGCGGAAGCGGCCGTCTATTGTGCGGGAGACTGATCAGTGAACATACATAACGGATACAACAAATTTCTAAAATGGAGTCGCGGCAATATCTGGCTGCTCTTACCCGTACTTTTGCTCAGTGGACTGCCGGCTTGTCAGGATGGCGTCTCGAACGAGTCTCAGCAAGAGACCACTGTCAATTCGAGCACTTACAGCGGCCCCGCCGCACGTACCAGTGATATACAGGGTTTCAGGGTCAGCCTATGGGAACCCTTGCGAGCACAGAACCGCTGCGGCGCCTGTCACAACACGGGCGGACAAGCCCCAGTGTTTGTTCGGGAAGATGATGTCAATCAGGCCTACGAATCGGTCAATGGCTACATCAATCGCTCTGAACCCGACGAATCATCCCTGGTAACAAAAGTTGCCAATGGGCATAACTGCTGGGAAGCCAGTGACAGCGCCTGCGCCACGATCATTACCAACTATATCGAATCCTGGGTTGGTGATGGCGCCAGCGCTGGCAGACAGATAGAACTCGAAGCACCACCAGAAAACGTAGTCGGCGAAAGCAAGACCTTTCCTGACGATTCAAGCCTGTTCTCAAGTAATGTCCATCCCCTGTTGACTGATTACTGCTCCGAGTGTCATGTAGAGGATGCCGCCTCACCACAATCCCCCTATTTCGCAGCCCCAGATGTAGAGACCGCCTACGCGGCAGTGAAGAACTCCATCGACCTCGACACCCCCAACAACTCCCGCCTGGTACAGCGTCTTATAGAGCTGCATAACTGCTGGGATGATTGCCCAAGCAATGCCCAGGAGATGGAGACAGCCATCACCAATATGGCCAACAATATCTCTCCGACACCGGTTGATCCTGACCTGGTCGTCAGTCGGGCATTGACCCTGCCGGAAGGTACGGTAGCCAGTGGTGGCAGCCGTCAGGAGAACGACATCCTCGCCCTGTATGAGTTCAAGACCGGCAGTGGCAGCACCGCCTACGACACCAGTGGCGTGGATCCGGCAGCCAATCTTACCCTCAGTGGTGACACCACTTGGGTGGAAGGCTGGGGTCTGGAGTTCAAAACCGGCAAGGCTCAGGGCAGTACCGGTGACAGCCGAAAACTGAGCCAGTTGATTCAGGCGACCGGTGAATACACGATAGAAGCCTGGGTAGTTCCAGCCAATGTCACCCAGGAAGGTCCAGCGAGAATCATCAGCTATTCAGCGGGAATCAACGACCGCAATTTCACGCTCGGTCAAACCCTCTATAACTACAACTTCCTGCATCGCTCAAGTACCACAGATGGTAACGGCGAACCCGGCCACTCCACTTCAGATGACGATGAGGATCTACAGGCCACTGAACAACATGTTGTTGCCACTTTCGATCCAGAAAATGGACGCAGACTCTACGTCAACGGCTTTTTCACCGATGATCTGGATGAGACTGCACCAGGCAACCTCAATGACTGGGACGACACCTATGCCCTGGTACTGGGTAATGAAGCTTCCAGCGACCGCCCCTGGGCAGGAAAGGTTCGCCTGCTTGCCATTCACAACAGGGCTTTGACCGAAGCGCAGATTCAGCAGAACTTTGAAGCCGGTGTCGGTGAAAAGTATTTTCTACTCTTCAATGTCAGCGACGTGGTCAATCTGCCTCAAAGCTATGTGATGTTCGAGGTCAGCCAGTATGACAACTACAGCTACCTGTTCCGCCAACCCAAATTCATCAGCCTCGATGACAGCGTTTTACCGGGATCGATCCCACTGCAAGGCATGCGCATCGGCATCAATGGCAAGGAAGCGGCAATCGGCCAGGCCTATGCTTCGCTCGACATGACAATCAATGACTCAGAATATACGGTAAATGGTCAGTTACTTTCGAATATAGGCACCACGATTGCCTCTGAAAAAGGCGCAGAGAGCGATCAGTTCTTCCTGACTTTCGAAACACTGGGTGACCAAACCAATGTCTATGTCGAGCCCGAAGTTGTTCCACCTGGTACCCCCGCTGATGCTGAACCAGCATCCACAGTGGGATTACGTACTTTCGATGAAATCAATGCCACCATGGCCTCACTCACAGGTGTAAGTCAGTCCCTCAGTGCAGTTCAGACCACCTACACTACGATCAAAGAGCAGCTGCCCTCGGCAGAGAACATCAATGGGTTCCTCTCCTCCCATCAGGTCGCTGTCTCGCAACTGGCGATAGAGTATTGCAGTGCCATGGTCGATGATACTGCACTACGATCCAGCTTCTTCCCAGGGTTCGACTTCAACACCAACGCCAATGATATCGCCACAGCCACTTGGCAAAGTCAGGTGGTGACACCGTTGATCGTTAATTTCATGGGTGAAAACCTGGCTACCCAACCTGACCCCGCAATGGTTGAGAGTGAGTTAATGACACTATTGACCGGCAGCGTTGGCCTGGCACGCTGTAGTGGACAATGTGCAGCAGACCGTACGGAAAAAGCCACTAAGGCTGCCTGTGCCTCACTGCTGGGCAGCGCAGTGGTGCTACTGCAGTGATACCAGATGAAAGCGTGTGACGCGCGGACTGAAGATACCAGACGGAAAGATAGATTATGCGTAGAAAAGTGAAAAACCTCTCGCCGGATGCTCCCCTGCTGCATCCCGATCATGCCCGCCCAGTGACACGGCGGGATTTCATCCGTCAAGGCTTCATGGCCGGACTTGGGGCAGTTACCACGCCCTCTCTGTTCGGACTGTTTGCTAATCCGAGGGAGGCCAAGGCAGCGCTATCTTCAGATCTGGAAACCCTCAAAACCTCCTGCGGTATAGACACACTGGGTGGCGGCAAGATCCCGTTCATCTGTTTCGATCTGGCTGGCGGGGCTAATATCGCCGGTTCCAATGTTCTTTCGGGACGACAGGGAGGACAACTCGATTTCCTCACCACTGCTGGCTATAACCGCTTGGGATTACCAGGTGATATGGTGCCATCCATCACCAACCCGGACACAGGCCTGAGCGACTTCATTAATAATGAATTGGGGCTTGCCTTCCATTCTGACAGTGCCTTTTTGCGCGGCATTCTGGAAAAGGTTTCGGTGGGAAACCGGGCCGGTATCAATGGCGCGATCATTCCTGCACGTTCGGAAAATGACACCGCGAATAACCCCCACAATCCGATGTATGCCATCAACCGCTGTGGCGCTGATGGAGAGCTGCTGACTCTGATCGGTTCTCGCAGTTCCGACTCTGGCGGTAACTCACTGGCGCCAGCGGATCAGATTGATCCTTCTGTTCGCCCGACAAAAGTTGACCGCCCCAGTGACACGACTGGGTTAGTCGATACAGGCAAGCTTGTCGGCATGCTGGATCAGTCTGATGCTGTTGCAGTAATGGAAGCGATTCAACGCATCTCAGACATGAAACTCGACAGCGTCAACACCGGTATCTCCACAGATGATGTCGTCAAGGAATTGGTTCGTTGCGGCTATGTTAAGAGTGCAGACTTAGTCGACCGTTATGGTGATCCAGCAGCGCTGGATGTCACTGCAGACACCGACATCATCGGCCCGATCTTCACCCAGGAGGAGTTCGATAGTGATGGAGAGTTTCGTAAAACTGCCTCGGTAATGAAGTTGGTCATCAATGGCTATGCAGGTGCAGGTACAGTCACCATGGGTGGCTATGACTACCATACAGGTGACCGTGCTGTGGGTGAGGTCCGTGATCTACGCGCTGGCCGCTGCATGGGTGCCTGCATCGAATATGCTGCCCGTATCGGTACACCATTGATGCTGTATGTCTTCAGTGACGGATCTGTCTCCAGCAATGGCTCGGTGGACAACTCTGCCGACGGCAGAGGCAAGGGTGTCTGGACGGGTGACAACCAGTCCACAGCTGCCTCCTTCTTCCTGGTCTTTAACCCCGCCGGTCAGCCAACCCTTGCAGGTGGCACCGCAGATGAACAACTGATCCATCAGCAGATTGGCTATTTTACCGCTGATGGTGCAGTGGACAATGGTTCAAGTCCTGCCGCCAATAACGTTAATCAGTTGGTACTGACCGTAGCACTCAACTACCTCGCCCTGCATGGTGAACAGGGGCAGTTCAGCTCACTGTTCGGCACCAGTCTGGGTAATGCAGCAATGCTAGACAGCTTGACCGCCTTCAATCCAGTTGTCTGAGGGAAAATTGAAACAGATTGCCGCTCCTCCTACCAGGGAATGGCAGCGCTCTTGATAACAACCAGGTCACAAAAAAACCACTGCCAATAGTGGCGTCAATTGATTAGAATTCACCGCTTGAAGTTACCCGCCAGGAAGATCCCGAAATGGAACAACAAGCTGTCGATTTTATCGTTTGGAATACAGACCCTACGTTAATCTCTTTTGCCGGCTTGGAAATCCGCTGGTATGGCGCGCTCTTTGCCCTTGCCTATCTACTGGGTTACCAGACCATTCATTGGATCTACCAAAATGAAGGGCGGGAGACCCAACACCTGGAACGTCTATCTGTCTATCTGGTCATCGCCACCATTGCTGGCGCACGATTGGGGCACTGCCTCTTCTACGATCCAGGCTACTATTTGAGTCACCCACTGAAAATTCTAGCCTTCTGGGAGGGTGGATTGGCCAGTCATGGTGGTGGTCTCGGTGTACTGTTCGCCCTCTACATCCATAAACGACAATCTGGTGAAACCTACCTCTGGCTTCTCGATCATTTTGCCATCCCTACTGCGTTGGTCGGTATGCTGATTCGCTTGGGCAATCTATTCAATTCGGAAATCTACGGCACACCAACCAACCTGCCCTGGGCATTCATTTTCGAACGTATCGATCAAATACCCCGCCATCCGGCACAGCTCTACGAAGCAATCGCCTATGGTTTGATTTTCGTTGCCCTGATAATGTTCTACAGACGCATGGGACAAAAGGTTAAGGATGGTCTGATTTTCGGTCTCTTTCTGGTGGCAGTTTTCAGTACCAGATTTATGGTCGAATTCGTAAAAACCAAACAGGCGGCTTATGACAGTGATGTCTGGTTAAGCACCGGACAGTTACTCAGCCTGCCATTCATTGCTGGCGGCCTGATACTGATTCTTCTTGCACTCAGAGGAGACGACAGGAGACATGCTAAGCACACTTCCTAGTGTACTGTCTCCAATGCTATTTTTTCGCTGCAACCTGTCCGGTAAAAACAGCAATCATTGCAATTGAACAGCAAAGTACTTGCTTTGATTTTCAGCACATCTAGGTGGGTCATGGCCCCACCCAGCAAATATCCAAGGCGTAGGGTGGGGCCATGCCCCACCAATCATGGTTAAATTAGATCATCCATATTCGATCTTATATTGTTATTAACCAACAGCACGGTCTTACAATCCCCTTTCTATTTCTCTTAAAAATATTGGGGTTTTCCAGATAGCAAGTTGAGCATAGGATAGTAAGAATGAACAATAGAAACCGTCCAGATAAAGCCTGTAATTGAAGTTTTCTGATCTTAAACCTGAATCCGTGTGATCAGGTTAAATATATATGAGCTTGCTCCACAATCTATTCGATCTCTATCTCGAAGCTGCACCCTGGCTGCTGCTGGGACTCGTAATGGCTGGACTGCTTAAAGCATGGCTTCCCCCAGGCATGTTGCAACAGAAACTTGGTCAGGGCCGCTTTCTACCTGTTATCAAAGCCTCTCTCATCGGTGCCCCGCTCCCCCTCTGCTCCTGTGGCGTATTACCCGCTGCAATGGCTCTGCGTCGGAGTGGTGCATCAAAAAGCGCTACGGTCTCTTTCATGATCTCCACACCAGAGACCGGCCCCGACTCCATCGCCATCACCTACGCCCTTCTGGGTCCCTTCATGGCCCTATTGCGACCGGTGGCGGCAGTCGTCAGCGCACTCTTCACCGGACTGCTCAACAACCTCTTCGACTCGCAGCAGGAGATTAAACAACCATCCAACATCCTACCAGTCATCGACTCAACTGCTTCTGGTTGTAGCGAAGGAG
>NZ_JBSYOQ010000072.1:0-34414 GCF_058244645.1 Candidatus Thiodiazotropha sp. AKAK3 | reverse complement strand
CCCTACCGTACGCATTTGCTTAGGGTGCGCCCTGCCCCATTAACCCTGAAGCACGCTTACAAACACTCTCCGTGTCGCAAAACCCGTAGGGTGGGGCCATGCCCCACCATATAAGCTGGGAAATAGTGATAAGTTGCAGAAATTTTCATTCAAAACTTGAGTGATCATCCGCTATTTGTCTGCTTCCAACCACTTTTGGTGGGGCATGGCCCCACCCAACCTGTCTGTATAGGGGTTGAGGGGCCATGCCCCACCAATTAGGGGGAGGTGAAACGTGTATTAACTTGCGTTCTTTTATGCTCAAAATCTATTTACGATATATTCACAGCTTGCCTTTACAACACCCTCTGACGGAATAGGGTTTACATCAAGCATTTGGTGTTAGTATTTAATTGCCTACTATTTATGGAAGCAGAAGACTCTTGTCTTCATCAAGCAGAAAAAGAGGGTAAAGAAAAAGCCGGATCTGTCGACTAAAAACAGAGTAGCCAGGGATTCATAGGGAGATAATAGAGGCATGAAAAACAGGATCGTTCCAACAAACCGGGAAGTACAGGTCAACGAGCACGATTTTATCGTCTCAAAAACTGACCCCAAGGGAAAAATTGTCTATGCAAATAGACTGTTTATGAAAATCAGTGGTTACCGGGAGGATGAACTGCTGGGACAGCAGCACAATATTCTGCGCCATCCGGACATGCCGCGAGGTCTGTTTCATGTTTTATGGCGCAGCATCACTCAAGGGCAAGAGTGTTTTGCCTTTGTGAAAAACCTTTGCAAGAACGGCGATCACTACTGGGTTCTGGCAAATATAACTCCTGATTACGATGCCCAGGATCGAGTCATCGGTTATTTTTCGGTACGACGAAAACCTAGCAGGGAGGCGGTGGACTTTTTTTCCGGACTCTATCGACAGATGTTGTCAGCAGAATCCGTCAGCGGTACGAAAGACGCAATTGTCGCCTCCACTGAAGTATTGAATGAGGCTATTCAAGACCAAGGATTCGAGAATTATGAAACGTTTGTATTTAGCCACCAGACTTAAAATCTTTGTTCTGATTTTTGCAGTACTTACCTTTGCCAGCGTCTTCTCTTCCTTACTGGGTGATGGTTATCACCATTGGCATTGGATATTCCCACTGGCAGCCTTGGCCACAAGCGCACTCATCATCCATCGAATGAAAATGCCCTTCTATGTGATGAAACAGACTGAACAGGTGCTCGATGAGGTGCTTGACGGTCAATTCACATCACGTATTACACTGGTTCCCTGGATGGGCGAGGCGGGCCATATCGCCTGGAATCTGAACGAATCCCTGGACCAGCTTGAAACCTTTTTTCGAGAGGTGAAAAGCAGCTTCGAACTGGTATCGGAAGGTCACTACTATCGTCGCACCATGCCAGCAGGTCTGCATGGCGAACTGGCAAAAACTCTGGATCGTATCAACAAGTCTCTGGATGCCATGGCCGACAATGCGGCTTATATCATGCGCAATGAAAAGGCGGCCGAGTTACAGGAATTGAATACCAATCAGACCATGAGCAATCTGCTGCTGAGTCAGAACGATCTGACGCGTATCACCGACGAAATGCAGAAGGTTTCGACCATCGCCACAGAAAATATGCAGAAGGCGCAGGAGAGCCAGGGCGCAGTATCTCAGGTCGTAGATGCGCAGAACCGCACCCTGGGTATGATTGAACAGAGCCACCAGACCATGGCTCAACTCAACGCTATGAGTGATGAGATTACCGGCATCCTGAGCATGATCAGTGAGATCGCTGACAAAACAAATCTATTGGCACTTAACGCCTCTATCGAAGCCGCACGTGCCGGAGAGCATGGGCGTGGTTTTGCTGTGGTTGCCGATGAAGTGAAAAAACTGGCTGAGAGCACAAAAAATGCGACAGACGAGATACGTGATGTTGTCAACACCTTCCAGAAGGAAACGGAGGTAATGCAGACGAATTCCAACGAAATGCTCACCATGGCCAATGATGTACATCAAACGGTAGAGGCGATGAGTAATAACTTTGATGAGTTCGCCCACCAGGCTCAGAATACCTACACCTCAGTCGATTATGCCCACGACATCTGTTACGCATCACTGATTAAAGTGGATCACATGATCTATAAGCAGAAGGCCTATAAATCCTTCCATGCCGGCACAGATAATGACGATGCCCAATCTGTGAAGGTGGATCACCATAGCTGTCGTCTGGGCAAGTGGTATTACGAAGGGTATGGCCAGGAATCCTTTGGTCATTTAAGGGCATTCAAAGAGTTGGAAGAGCCGCACAGTCATGTACACAATGCAGGCCATACCGCGCTAGAGCTGCTATCTCAGGACTGGGAGAAAGACAAATCGCTGCTGCAGAAGATTCTCAAAAACTATCGGCATATGGAGGAAGCCAGTGACCGCGTGATGGATCGCATCGACGCCATGATCACCGAAAAACACAGTTAGTGCTAACAGACCCTAGGAGCCCCCATGAAACCGAATGTCACACCGACTAACCAGGAAATAGTCATGGATGACAACGATTTCATCGTCTCTAAAACGGATCTTAAAGGACGTATTACCTACGCCAACCGAATATTCATGAGCATTGCCGGCTATACCGAGCAGGAACTGCTTAATGTCCAACATAACATCATCCGTCATCCCGATATGCCACGCGGGGTGTTTCACCTGCTGTGGCGTGTGATCGAATCGGGCCAGGAGTGTTTCGCCTATGTAAAGAACATGGCGAAGAACGGTGACTATTATTGGGTGTTCGCCAATGTCACCGTCGACTTAGATCATAATGGTAAGCCAATAGGCTATTTCTCCGTCCGGCGCAAACCCAGTCGCAGCGGTATAGACGCGATAACTCCGGTCTATCAGGAGATGTTGCGCATTGAACAACAGGCCGGCCCCAGAGATGCACCGAATGCTTCTCTGAATTGGCTGGTGGATCTCCTAAAGAGCAAAGGAACCACCTACGAGGAGTTCATCCACACACTTGGTCACTGAGCAGATTGAGCTTTGACGAATCGTTTAGAGTTTTCACGTATCATCTGACTTCGGCTCAGCAAAAGTTGTTGGCGAACCCCATACCATATCGGCAAGATAGGCCCGATATTGCACGACCCAGATGGTCAGAGGTAGCACAGAGGGGAATATCAGATAACCCAACTGATAGCCTAGTGCCACGCCATCCTTTTCCAATGAGGAGAAAGAGATCTGATTGGAGATTTCTGGGCCCAATGTATAGAGCAGGGTTTTGAGCACATCAAAACAGATTCCCCAAACCTGTGCAGCCAGTAACAGGGGCAGACCCCATAACCAGTTGCGCCATTTGATATCTTCATCAGATGGGTTCTCGGGTGCAGCGATTGCCAAGGCAGTAAAAAGGGGTAGACCGTAGCTGTAGATCAATGGATTGATAGTGAACACCAGATCACCACCACTCCCCGGTTGCAGGCCCTTCATTAATTCTGCCGGAAGAGGTAGCAGGGTGACGATATCCAGGCGATCACCCAACTGCTCTACGCCTTGAATGAGATCTGGGAAAAGCGCGGTCAATAACCAATCACTGAGCAGGGAGACGGGCCAGACCAGACTGGGTGCCAGATAGTACCAGCCAGCAAGACATACCGGCAGCCAGATAATAACCCTGAGAATAAAACCGGCAACCGGGTTCAAGGATCTAAACTGGAGCATTTTCAATCTGTTTCCTGGGCAGATAGCGCAACCAAATCAAAAACACCACCAATACATCGAGAATGATCAGCGACTGCCAGATATAGAGGTGGGCCCACTCGAATGCAGTTTGGCTCCACTGTCCCAGATAGAAAAGGCTGATGACTCTCAGCAGATTCATCGATTGAATGGCGATGATTCCAATCCCAATTCCTATCAGCTTCAAACGCCAGGAAGCTGGAAAAGCGAGCATCGCAGCGATCAAGACGATACTCGCCTCCACGCCGTTACACCCCGCCTCGATTGAGACGGCAAATCCACTTACCTTGTCCTGCAGAATGATCCCATAGGCGATTACATCCTGATCGAATAACTGCACAATCCAGGCACTGCTTTTCGCAATGAATGCGGTAACTGGAATTACCACCCACTGCTGGCCAAATGGCAGCAACTCCAAGGTAAAAAGGCTAATCAGGAGGACAGTAAAGACCAGGGCAAATCGAAGCATAGTCCAGTTCTCATTAGAATCGATTGTATTGCTGACGGTGATGCATTCAGTGAGGAATTAACCTAAAAAGGGCAGCTGGACTGAGTAGTCTGTTCACTTGCACTTCACGATGCCGACTACAGCAGATAGCTGTGCAGTCAATGATAAAGCTTATCCTAACCCGGGGATGCTCAGGTTAATCAGCCACCCTTAAGGATATTAAATCTCCAACCCAGCAAATAGTAATAAATTAAATCAATAATAACAGACATCTATAGGAGCCAACTGCTTTTTTTGTTAAATCTCAAGCTACGCTATTGCTTAGCTGTAGGGTGACTGCTATTTTTGCCACTGATGTAAACAGTGTTTATTTGATCTGTTGGTACTGAACATTTTGTAGCAACGAGCCTGTAACGCTCCATTTACTTATTTAGACCCCCTTTTTTCCTGAACAGGGATCCGGGAAATCACGACACAGGGATGTCTATTTGAGACTCTTTATGAAGTTCGATATCTCATCCCCGTTTAAAAAAACCGCCCTACAAAACTACAACTTAAAAAAAGCACCAATAACAGTAAGCATGAGAGGAAAATTTCTCATCGCCATGCTGTTGATGTCACCCGGCCTGGTTTCAGCGACGACCACCATCAATCATCTGTTCAATCCTGCAACCATCGATCCTGGTGATACCCCCACATACAGAATCGAAATCGCTAATGATGCATTGGTAAGCCTTACTGAAGCCGAGGTCACTTCTCGACTGCTTCCCCAGATCACTATCGCCAACCCAGCCAATATAACCAATACCTGCGGCTTTACCGGCGTCACCGCTGTTCCTGGAACCTCAGACATTGTGCTTACCAGTGGCACCATTCCAGCCCGAGTAGGATTGACCGACGGACAGTGCTTTTTTGAGCTCTCTGTCACCTCTACCACCCCTGGCACCTACATCAACAACATTCCTGCACTGGTTCCTCCCGCCAGACCTGATGCAGTCACTGCGGGTTATTCTGCACTGGAGAACGGCGTCCCGGTCTCCAATGCCACGCCAGCCAATGCGACTTTGGTGGTCAGCACCCTGCTCAACCCAACCGGTAACAAAACCTTCAACCCCTCTCCGGCAATTGCCGGAGATGCGACGAACCTGAGCATTGTTTTGAGCAATCCGAACGCTGGCGCTACCCTGCCACTCACCACCTTTACCGACACCCTGCCTGCCGGAATGGTGGTAGCCAACCCAGCAAACAGCAGCATTGCCTGTAGTGGCGCCGGCGCCTCCAATGGCACGATTACCGCTACACCGGGTACAGATACCATTACACTCACCGGAGGCATCATCGGTGAGTCTGGAAATTGCACCATTGGTGTCGATGTGACCGTTCCGACAATCGTTGGTACCAGTCAACTGTTTAACAACAGCCTGCCGTTGGGGGCGATAGGGAATACACGAGGACTAACCAGCCCTGTTTTCAGCCGCAATGTCACTGTCAATACACCAATCTCAGTCTCAAAAACATTCACTCCGGATACCATACCCGCTGGCCAGCCTTCATTGCTGACCATCGTCATCAATAACAACAGCACCGATAACACCCTGCCGATTACCAGCTTCCTCGACGACTTGACCGGCACAACCCTATCCATCGTAGATACCTCTACAGTGGCACCGGCAGATCCGAGTGTAGTCTGCGATGGCGCTGGTTCGGCAAACGGCAACTTGACCGATGCCGCAACTAACCCACTGGATCAGGGTGATACCGGTATCCTCCTCAGTACCGCAGTCGCCGGACAACGCTCCGGCGCCAATGGCAAGTGCACCATCACTGCCTATGTCACCTCAACAACAGACGGCGCTCACACCAACACTATCCCTGCCGATGCGGTAGTGAACCCTGTTGGTCATTCCAGCCCCACAGCGAGCGATGTGATCGATGTCAATGCACAGTTGACCATTGATAAAACAGTCTCTGTAAACCAGGTTGCCCCCGGACAGTGGACTCAATTCAGCGTCACCATCAACAACTGGTCTGGAGCAGATGTCACCAACCTCAGTTTCAGGGACACCCTACCCAATAGCGGTGGTAACCAGATGGTGTTGGATGATTCTGCTGGGATTCCGGTTTCCAACAGCTGTGCCGGCGGGGTCTACACCGGCGCAGATGGCGATGCCGAACTATTATGGACTGGTGGTACCGCACCCGCAGGCGTAGGAGCCTCACCTGGGACATGTACTCTGGTATTTCGAGCCCGCCTGCCTCTTACAGCGACAACCGGTCTCGTCTTCAGCAATCAGATCCCCACCTGGGATGGTGTCAACGGCGTTGGCGGCACCGGCAACGGTCCTGGTGGCAGTGTCGTCAACCCCTCACCCAGTCCTGCAGTCAATGTCACTACCGTTGATGTTGTTTCTGTTACCAAGTCCTTCTCCCCCGATCCGATCGCTGAAGGACAGACTTCGACCCTGAGACTTAGGGTTCGCAACCGCACTCTGAACCAGCTGACCGCCGTCAATCTTACCGACAATCTCCCAGTCGGCATCGCCCTGGCCGCCAACCCCGCAGCCACCAATTCCTGCGGCGGAACCCTGCAGGCGTTCCCTGGCGATGACCAGGTGATCCTCTCTGGTGGCACCGTCAACCCGCGCCCCAACGGTTCTGTTCAGACCCAATGCGAGATTACGGTGCAAGTCACCGGCACCACCCCTGGCAGCTATCTGAATACCATTAATCCTGCCGATTTCAGCTCCAGTGCAGGCACCATTCCCTCAGCGGTGTCAGACACCTTGAACATCAATGCCGGGATCTCTGCAAGCAAGTCATTCCAGCCAACAAGCACAGCTTCAGGCGGTAGCTCCCGAGTCACCATCAATGTGATGAACAACTCCTCCGGAGCATTGACCAATGTAACCATCGATGATGACACCTTCTCTGCCGGCCTGACCATTGCAAACCCAGCCAATGCCAGCACATCCTGTGGTGGAACAACAACACTGGTGGTCAACCCGGGTGCAACCCGCGCTCAACTTCAGGGTGCAAATCTCCCTGCAGGAGCCAACTGCGATTTCGCCTTCGATGTCACCACATCTGCAGCAGGCCCTTGGAGCAATACCATCCCGGCTGGCAATATCAGCAGTGCTGAAGGTTCATCCAACAGCACCCCTGTATCTGCAACATTGACCTCGGCCAGTGCTGATGTCGGCATCAATAAAGCATTTAATCCGATCATCGTTACCGGTGGTACGCCTTCACTGCTGACCATTGATGTCATCAACAGCTCAGGCGCCACCATACATGATGTGGCGTTTACCGATATTTTTCCGGATGGGATCGTGGTCTATCCTGTGCCAGACGCCAACACTAACTGTCTGGGCGGCACAGTGACCGCAGTAGCAGGCGGCGATAGTGTTGGTCTTGTGGGTGCAACATTACTACCCAACGATATCTGCCAGGTCTTTGTCACAACAACCTCTATGCGCTTCCTCAATCTCACCAACTTTATTCCTGCGGGCGTGATTACCAGTGAGGAGGGGTATACCAATGCCCTGGGTACCCAGGCCTCCCTCTCCACCCTGCAGGGTCTTGGATTGACCAAAGGCTTCTCACCTGCCTATATCCCAGCCGGTGCTGTCTCCAGGTTACGCCTTGAATTGATAAGCACCTTTGACGCCAATGCCGTCTCACCGGTAACCCTGACCAGTGTCAGTTTTACCGACCCACTGCCTGCCGGCCTGGTATTCGCACCTGTACCAAACGCTGCCACCACCTGCGCCGACGCAACATTGAACGTCAATACAACTACCCAGGCGATCACCATTTCTGGCGGCACAATGCTCCCAGGCACCTCCTGTATAATCGAGGTGGATGTCACAGCTGCTTTAGTGGGTGTCTATGACAATCTCATACTGCAAGAGGCGATTACCACTGACCAGGGTGCGACCAATGAAAACGACGTTTCCGCTGAACTGAATGTCATCCTTGAGCCGACAATCGCTAAATCCTTTGCCCCGGCTACCGTCAGCACTGGAGAACGCACAACCCTAACTGTTACGGTCACCAACAATTCCGCTGTTGCGCTAACAGGAACATCACTGACCGATACGCTGCCTGTCGGGGTGGCTGTCTACTCCGCACCAACCACAGCCACAACCTGCGCAGATGGTGCGGTAGCTGCCACTGCCGGGGATAATGAAATCACCCTCAGCGGCGCAACCATCCCGGCCAGTGGCAGCTGTACTTTCAGTGCCGATGTCACCGCATCAATCACCGGCACGCTGACCAATACCATTGGCGCCAATGCCATTACCACGGATCAGGGGGTAAGCAACCCCGCACCCGCCAATGCTGACCTTGAAGTGCTGGCACCGCCAACCATAAGCAAGGCCTTCAATTCGGCATCAATCAATACCAATGAAACCTCTACCCTGACCATCTCATTGGGTAACAGCAACACCAATGCGATTACCCTTACCAGCCAACTGGTCGATGCTCTGCCAGGTAACGTTTTGGTTGAAACGCCAAATGGCCTGATCACCACCTGTCCGGGAGTGGTTACCGCCACTCCAGGTGACATCCAGATCAGCTATGCCAATGGCGCAAGCATCCCCGCTGGTGGTTGTACCATTTCCGTTGATGTCACCTCTGCGGTGGATGGCTCCTATGTCAACACCATTGCTGCAGGACAACTCACAACCTCCTCTGGTGATAACCCACAACCCGCCGTCGCGACACTGGGTGTCGGGGCACTGATTGATGCTGCTCCCGGTATCAGCAAAGCCTTTGCCCCCACAACCATCGACATCAACGGCACTTCCACGCTCACCCTGACACTGGAAAACCCGAACCCAGGACCCTTGACCCTGGATGCCGATTTCACCGACACCTTTCCTGCAGGTCTGCTAATCGCCAATCCAGTCAACCTTGCCGGCAGCTGTACTCTGGGCAGTGTCACCGCAACAGCTGGAACCAATTCAGTCGTTTATGCCAACGGGGCCAGCATACCTGCAGGTAATTGCACCATCATCCTCGATGTCACCTCAGCCAGTGCAGGCAGCTATAACAACACCATTGCCATCGGTGATCTATCCACCGCCAGTGGTGGCAGCAACCCCCAGCCAGCGACTGCGAGCCTGATTGTCACCGCACCTCTTGCTCCAACCCTGGGTAAATCCATTACTCCGATCACCATCAATCCAGGAGAAACCTCCAGATTGACCCTGAACCTGGGTAACGACAATGCACAGGTTGCCACCCTTGGCGCAGACCTGGTGGATAACCTGCCTGCAAATATCGAAGTCGCAACACCAGTTAACCTGGTAACGAGTTGCCCAGGTACAGTGCAGACCACCCTCAACACCATCACTTATACCAATGGCTCGACTATTCCTTCCGGCGGCTGCTCTATCGCCATTGATGTGACCTCCGCCATTTCAGGGGGGCCATGGACCAATACGATTGCTGCAGGTGCCCTGCAGACCGACCTTGGAAACAATGGCGCACCAACCAGTGCCGACCTGTTTGTCAATCCGCCGCAACCCCCTAGTGTCAGCAAGCAGTTCGCACCAACCACCATCTCCTCTGGTGGCCTGGCAACACTCTCCATCGCCTTTGGTAACGGTAACGCTACCGCCGCCACCCTTACAGCTGATTTGGTTGATAGCCTGCCAGCCGGGGTAGAGATCGCCGCAACACCCAATATCCAGGCTTCAGCAGGTTGCGATATTGCCAGCGTAGTGGCCGCGCCAGGGGGTAATACAATTACCTATCTCACTGGTGCGGTGATTCCAGCCAATGGGGGGTGCTCAATCAGCGTCGACGTCACCTCTGTCGCCCTGGCAACCCATACCAATACGATTGCCATCAATGGCCTGCAGACTGATATCGGTAACAACATCGTCGCCACATCGAGCAATCTCACCGTTACCCCTATTCTGCCCGACTTGAGCAAAAGCATCTCACCCAGCAGCATACGCCCCAACGGTATTGCAACACTCACCATCAGCCTGACCAATCTGAATGCAGTTGCTGCGATACTGGCGGCAGATCTGACGGATAGCTTTCCAGCAGATTTGGTGGTTGCTGATGACCCGAACATTCAGGTCAGCCCAGGATGTACACTGGCCAATGTGGTTGCTGTAGCAGGGGGGAACACGCTGGTCTATCAGAATGGCGCGAGCATACAGCCCGGTGGTTGCACCATCTCTGTCGATATTACATCGAGTGTGGTCAGTGCCTACACCAACACAATTCCAGCCGGTGGATTGACCACCGATCTTGGGGACAACCCCAATCCTGGTAGTGCTGTGTTGAATGTGACCTATGAGCCGGTGAGTATTCCTGTTACCGGTTTCTGGGGGCTGCTGCTGATGGTTATGTTATTGGGCTTTATTGCAACTTATCAGATCCGTAAACCGCTGCAGGGTTAGTGTTATTTAATCCCTGTCGGGGTATCGCATAGGCTTCTTGGTGGGCATGGCCCCACCCTACGCTAACTGGAAAAAATCGTAGGGTGCGGCCCTGCCGCACCATTAAGGACTGACAAGCGTGATATCGACCGTGGAATCAGATAATCACTTCCATTTCCACAAATATGGATGCCTGGAGAGTCCATCCCGTATCGCCTTTTTATGCAATACCTTGGCATCTTTCAGGTTTAGATATGAACCTATCGCAACGACATAACCCTCTTCATGTTTCTTGTCCTGAACAACCCGTGCGCTATACCCGCTATCCTTCAATTGCATAACCTGTGTGTAGGCATCGCTCTTATTTTCATGTTTCCCTACAATCACAAACCATCCATCAGAGACCTTTCCTGAAATGCCATACCAGATCAGTTTACTCGTCGATGGGTTCTCATGTTTTCCGATCAACATGTTTTCATTGTCGGCATATGCATTTCCGATAAGGGATGACAAAATATCACCAATAATTTCTGCAGCGCCATGCTCAGGCGAAATGCTAATTGGCGTATGAGTTCCAAACTCAGCTTCCAACTCGATCATCTCCTGCTTTGCATCCCTGAAATTATTCGCATTAATGGTTCCAACCACCAAAGCCGGCGCCATCAGTCCAAGTTGAAAAGCTTTTTTGTAATCACTTTCAGAATTAACAAAAACCACAAAAGCACCCAATACCATCAGCCCAAAGGCTTTCAACAGGTAGCCGATGACAATCGCCGGTACAAACGCCTCAACGATCAAGCCTACATCGACACTGATTAAACTAACCAGTAGTGGTGTGATTCCAGCCATTGCTCCGATACTGCAGCCAATCTTTATTTCCCTGGTCATTTCAGTTCTCCACAATTGCCAAGTTAGTGAACTTCATCCCTTTTCTAACTGCATTATTGGTTGAGCTTACTTTAAAACAGTAACATCCCGCTCAACAGTTACTTTCTAATATATCCTCCGATACTATAATTCTTAGAGTAGGATTTAACTTCATGCTAGCGAAATATTCACATCGACAGGCCACGTAGAACCTGATAGTTATCCTACCGTCGCCCTATTGGTTGCGCGTTTCACACGACTTGATCATCTCTGCCCTCCTGGATCTGTCTATCGGTGCTCTGGATTTTGTATGCTAAGATGGCGAGCTTCAAAATTCAGCCAACCATCCTGAAAAGCCTAACCCCCCTGACATGCTTAATAAACTGACTGACAGATTGCTGAAAAAAGAATGGTCTGAAGAGAAGATCAATCAGCTTGTTGGCGGGTATCAAAAGCTCTACCACGCCTATGCTGAAGATCCAGCGGTGCGCACCAATGCCGCCTCGGGCGGTGTCGGTTCAGCCCTGTTGATCGAGTTACTCAAGGCTGGGGAGATCACCGGGGCACTGGTCTGTAATACCAGCATAGAGGCTGGCAAAGTCAGAGCTCACTTCTCCATTGCCTGCTCTGAACAGGAGATCCTTGACGCTCAGGGCAGCAAGTATGTTGAGACCGCCTTCATGAAAGAGGCGCTGCCTCTGATCAGGGGTTTCGATGGCACTGTCGCAGTAGTTGGATTGCCCTGCGACATCACCAACTTGTCCCGCTGGATCGATAAAGATCCACAGCTGGCGAGCAAGGTACGCCTCAAAATCGCTTTGGTTTGCGGTCACAATTCCCGCACAGAGCTGATCGATGGCATTACCAGAAAACTCGAAAATCAGGCTGGCGGAACTTTGCAGAGCTACCGTTTTCGGCGAGGCCACTGGCGTGGGCAGTTGGAAGCGATTTTCGACAACAAAACAACAATCAAGAAGCCCTTTTCCTACTTCAGCCTCTATCAGAATCTGTTTTTTTACTCAGAGAAAAAGTGTTTGGTTTGCCATGACCACTTTGGCTATCACGCAGATATTTCTTTGGGCGATGTCTGGGCCTATCGCTTCAAGGACGATCCCATCAAAAAGACCGGACTCATCGTTCGCACCGATGCTGGAGAGCGTGCCTGGTCGATTGCGCTAGAAAGTAATCGCATTGTCAGCACTGACCTCGACATAACAGATATTCTTGATGGCCAGGCCAGGTCAGCACCCTATCACTACAATGTGAGCGCCCGAAGTCGGGTGGCTGGTCTAATGGGATATAAGATCCCCGACAAGACAAAAACCAAGGTATCCTGGCATGAGTGGATCACGGCCTTAATGTCACTGTTCAATATGCGCTGGAGTGAGAACAAACGCTGGAAAGCCCTGATTTTCAAACTACCCAGGCCGATACTCAAGATCCTGCTCTATTTTCGCAAAGGACTCGAATCCCTGCCATGAAGTCTGTTTCAATCATTGCCGCCACGATCAGCGGAAACCGTGGCGCAGAAGCCATGCTGACAACCACAATTGGTGAAATACGTAACCGATATCCAGATTGTCGTTTCAATGTCTTCTCCTACTATCCAGAACAAGATCGTGAGCTTAATGGGGATGCCAGGGTGCATATCTACAGTGCTACCCCGCTTTCAATTGTGACACTGCTTTTTCCCTTTTCGATAATCTTTGCATTTTTTAAACTACCTCTCCTGAATAAACTGCTGAGGTTTTTTCCCGGTGCTTTACAGGCTTTAAATCAGTCTGATGTACTGATTGATCTTGCCGGCGTCGCATTTATCGATGGCAGAGAAAAATTTCTGCCCTATAACGTATTAACCCTTGCACCTGCATTCATTCTCAATACCCCAGTAGTGAAATTTTCACAGGCACTGGGCCCTTTTAATAATCCTCTCAATCGTCTTCTCGCCAAGCCCACCTTAAGGCTTTGCAAACAGGTATTTGCAAGAGGCGAAGGTACGCATCAGCATCTGCAGAGCCTTAAACTCGATAGTCTCTATCCCACACCGATTGCAGATGTTGCCTTCAGGCATCGACAGGAATATAGCCTCTCCACTGAAAACCAGAAGCAGGTCGATCAACTGATAGTCGCGCTGAAAGATGAGCAACAGCCTTTAATCGGGGTCTGCCCAAGTAGCGTGCTTGCCGCCAAGAGCCTTAATGATGGAGATGGCTACAACGAAAGTTTGACCTCCCTCTGCCAGAAACTCATCCAACAAGGCAATACGATCCTGCTGTTTCCAAATGCAACCCGCAATAATCAGGGAAGCAAACTTCGAAACAATGACCTTCCGGTTATAAAAATTATTGCTGAACGGCTCATTTCCGCAGGTGCCCCGGCTGAGCAAATATATGCTGTGGATTTCGATATCAACACAAACGGCATCAAGCAATTAATGCCATTTTGCAAAGCCCTGATGGTTTCAAGATTTCATGCCATGATCGCAGCACTCTCTGCAAAACAGCCCGTCATAGTACTGGGTTGGAGTCACAAATACAGAGAGGTCATGGACTCTTTTGAGCTGGGGGAGCTGGTTTATGATTTCAAGCAAGTTGACATGTCTGCCATTTTAAACGCCATCGAATCAATCATCAAAGATGACAGCACTATCACTCACAAGCTGGAACAGCATCTACAACCCAATTTAGACTCATCTTTTAGACAGTTTGAGTATCTGTTTAACAACCTGGACTGATACCCCTGTGAAACAGAAACTCAAAACCGTATTGAAGTCTATATGGTGGCTGATGGTAATTACTTTCATTACTCTCTTTCTCTATAAGAACCTGCAGACTGCTGCTTCAGTAATTCAAAAGCTACCTGTGACTACGCTTTTTATCGCCTTCTCATCAATTGTTGTTGCGAAGTTTTTTCTTGTCCAGGCGATGTATCTGGCTTTGCAACGATACCAGGTCAATCTCACTTACTTTCGATGTTTTATTATCTACAATGTCACCCAGCTTGGTAAATATATACCCGGCTCTATCTGGCAATTTGTAGGCCGGATAAGCTTTTATCGGGAAGAGAATATAAGCAATGACAAAATCAGGGATACCCTGTTACTGGAGACCTTCTGGGTAGTTTTCAGTGCGTTGGCTATTGGCCTATGCTTGATACTGCTTGTACAGCATCAGCTTTTGATTCAACTACTTTCCGATCTGCCAAGACCTCTAACCCACCCCTATACATTATTAACACTTGCAGGCCTGATTGTATTAATAACACTGTTGTTCAAAAAAATCCTGATCAAATATGCAATGCGCTTTATGTTCAGCCCGGGCATTACACTGGTGGTCTCCATAATTTGGATCTGCCTTGGCTTTTCGTTCTGGATTACACTTTTACCCTTCACTTCCAATGAACTCTCTTTTGTCTATATCATAGGGCTCTATGCACTGAGTTATGCGTTGGGGTTTGCTGTGCCTTTTGCTCCAGCTGGCATAGGTATTCGAGAGGCGGTTCTGGTAATGGGACTGCTGCCATACCTCGATGCCAACACATCAATTATTCTGGCAACTATAAACAGACTCTTTTATATTGTTTCGGAGATATTTTTGGTACTAATCTCCAGCTACCTATCCGTTCGGTATACTAAGGAAAGTAAAACCACATGACACCCCTCATCCATAGACTTCTTCCGTACATCTTCATAGTTATCAGTTCAATAGTGATACTTGGTGCAAATCCCTTCGCAGGTGAAACCGTTGCACCTACCGATATATTGGCAAATCAACCGGGCTGGCAAAACCTTGGTATAGACATCAAAACAAGACACCCGGCACGCACTGACATCCTTGATGCCAGAATGCCCCGTTGGATCCATGCAAAAACCGCACTTAGAAATGGCGAACTACCGATTTGGAACCCAAATCCGATCAATGGCATACCAGGCATGCAGTGGTTGCCTGCTGCTGTATTTACCCCAGCCTTCGCTCTATTCGCAAGCATCAGTGACAATGCAACTGGCTACTATTTTGCTCTTCTGACTAATCTGTTAATCGCCGCAACTGGCGCTTATCTGTTACTCTTTTCCATGACCAAAAGCCGACTGGCCGCCACTTTTGGTGCAATGGTTTTTGCCTATTCCGGTTTTCATGCCGCTTGGTTCTATTGGGCACATGTATCAACCAGCATTTGGATTCCCTGGTTGATGTGGCTAAGTTATCAATACCTCATCTCACAAAGGCTTATCTATCTACCCTGGCTCGCCATTGTCTCTGCACTGATGATATTTGGTGGTTTTCCCAGTGTAGCCGTCTATGGCTTTTTCGCTCTGGCAATTCTCTTCCCCATTTTTGCGCCCTGGAAAGATGGCCTTAAGAACGTCAGTCTCAATGCATTATACTTGGGCACAGCCATCATCGTGGCTTTTTTAATTACTTCATTCTCAATTTATTCACTATATGAAATGTTGCAATTCACTCAAGCTGTGGAGTCTCGACATGGTGGAACCCCCCTCAAAGCACATCACTTAATCAATTATGTAAAACCACTATTCACCAAATATGCCAATGTCGAGAGAACCGTTTACATCGGTATCATTCCTTTGATATTTCTTGCGACTCTGGTTCCGTTACTGATCTTTAAAAGATTGACAAAAAATCTCGTCTTCGCTCTTCTTTTACTCTCTATTTCAGTATTGATTGCGTTCGGAATACTTCCCAAAGAGATAATCACTGCCATTCCCACATTCAACAGTAATAACTGGGGTAGAATGACCATTTTATCTGCCCTGGCATTCGCAATCATTTCTGCTGAACTTATCTACCTGATATCTGTTTCAAAAATCAGCAAACGAAATCCCCGGTTAATAACGGGCATAATCATACTCTTACTTACCGTGCAATTTTTAGATATGCGCGCCTTATTCCGTAATTTTAACGGCCCTGTACCAGCATCAACATTTTTTGCCAAGACCCCTACAATCGACTACCTGCAAACCCACTTGAAACCTATGCAAAGTACGATTGCAGACCGCTCCTATATGGTCTCCGGGATATTCAGTAATTATGGAATACCAGAATGGTTCGCTCATGGGTTCAAAACACGATCTGAACGCGATTTAATGGAAAGCAAACTTGCTCCAAATGCTCATCGTAGTCGTACTGCTGCCGCAGTCTATTGTGAAGGCGTTAAATCCGACTCCAATATGCTCAACCTACTTGCTATTAAATACCTGGCTTGTAACAAACCTATTTCCAAGGGAAATATACAGCGTACCGTACTCTCTACATCTGGATCGCCTCCTAAGGCTTCAGGACTAATCACTCCAGAACGCCCACTAGTACAATATTTTGCTTTACCAAATCCACTGGAAATTGATGCAATCTCCTTAAAGCTTGCCACCCATGGCATGGAGCAGGCCCATGCTGATATAGCTCTACGCCTCTATCACGACAACATTTTAATTGCTGAATCATTTGTAAAAGCATCGCAAGTTCGTGACAACCGCTGGGTTGATTTCACATTCGCTAAAAGGATCCATTTGAACACCCATAATAATCGACTTGAAATCCACACATTACCTTCTGATCAAAGAGGTAAACTGAGTGCTTGGCTCTACCCTATGCAAAACGATGATGTTTATATCAAGCGGGGTAGCGCTACTCGTAGTTCAGTTGTCGCTGTAAAATTCTATCTGAATATTAAGCTACCCGATTCTATTATCTATCACCGAATAGAGAATAATATGGTACTACTGGAAAACACCAACATTAAAGGTAGCGGTTATACACTTGATGAGCTGGATGAAAACTTAAAACCAGATTTCTCAAACCTACAACTTCTTAAAAGCAACGCTACTCTGCATGAGTTAGAATACACAGGTGATCGAGCAACATGGATGATTCTGCCTATACGGCACTACCCCGGCTGGAATACCTATGTAAATAACAAACCGGCCACTGTTACTCCTTTTTTGGATATGCTACCTGCCATACAAGTAAGCCCAGGCGATAGAGTCATCTATCGTTATGAACCAAAAACACTCTATCTGCTCTCTCTGCTCAGTATGTCAGCACTGATGTTTACGCTTTTCCTGGCTTACCGGTTTCGCGCAAAATAGTCTGGAATGGTCACACAGGGGTAGTGACAGCACAAAAAACTAATTGATATAAATTCAAAGGGTGATTTTGCTATAGTACGGAGTAACTTCCACAAGCACAGGGCAGACCAGCTTAATTTCACGCTCACCATACAACTGAGTCATGCCTTAGATTTATAATTTTTAATAACGATCAAATTACAACTCAAGAATATGATATCTAACCACCAATTGTTGATCACCACCGTTATTATAATGATGATTGCGCTTGCCAGCTGTGGACAAAAAGGCCCTCTACAACATCCACCTGAAAATTCCATGGATCAATCACAACAGGAAGATTCATGATTTTCCAATTTACTAAAATGCATGGATTGGGAAATGACTTCGTCATAATCGATGCAGTCAACCAACAGGTATCCCTCTCTGAATCCTCTTGTCGTCTCATCGCCGACAGACGCTTTGGTATTGGCTGTGACCAGATTTTATTGGTAGAGCCGGCTAAACTACCCAACACCGACTTTCACTACCGAATCTTCAATGCAGATGGCAGCGAAGCCGGTGCCTGTGGAAATGGCGCTCGCTGTTTTGCTAAATTTGTAAGAAGACACAAGTTGAGTGACCAACAGACCTTAAGGGTTAGCACTTCCAGTGGAATAATCGTATTACATCATCTGGATAACGGCATGGTTGAGGTCGATATGGGAGAACCCCAATTCGAGCCGCAAGCAATACCTTTCATATCTGATAAACGATCTGATCAATACAGTCTGGATATTGCTGGTGAAGAGCATACAATCAGCGCTGTTTCCATGGGCAACCCCCATGCTGTGTTACTTGTCGCTGATTGTGATTTTGCCCCTGTTGAATCACTTGGCCCATTGATTGAACGGCATGAGCGCTTTCCCGAGCGCACAAATGTCGGCTTTCTTCAGGTAGTCAACCCAGGAGAGGTCAGACTACGGGTTTTCGAGCGTGGTGCCGGTGAAACACTGGCCTGTGGTAGCGGTGCCTGTGCAGCTGTCGCAGTGGGACGTCAACTTGGACTACTTGAAGAACAGGTCGTTGTACACCTACCTGGTGGCGATCTTGTGATAGAGTGGGCTGCGGAAGGCCAAACCGTACTCATGAGAGGTCCCGCAGAGACTGTGTATGAAGGAGCCATTGAGCTATGAACCATAAAGCCCCAAACGACAACATCAAGGATGATGGCACTGATCAGCAAATCGCAGACTATTTAGGCGAAAACCCTGGTTTTTTTTCGCGTTATCCCGAAATTCTCGGACAAATGGTTATACCCCATGAGAGCGGTGCAGCTGTCTCCCTGATTGAGCGTCAGGTTGATGCCCTCAGAAAACAGTTAAAGGAGACCCAACAACAGTTATCTGAGCTTGTCGAAGTTGCAAGATCCAATGATCAGCTGCAGGCGCGTATGCACCGCCTGACCCTGGAGCTGATCGATGCTGCAACATTTGAAGAGGTTTTGAATGCGCTGGAGGATGAACTTCATGACGACTTCAAGGCAGATGCCGTAGAGCTACGACTATTCTCCTCAAGCACTATCGATGATCATCTTGAAGATTCACTTGAAACCCAGATCGCCACATTTGAGCAGTTTTTCAATCAGAACCAACCTATTTGCGGGAAGATGGATCAGCAACAGCTGGACTATATCTTTGGCACAGAGGGTGATCGTATTAAGTCAACTGCCCTGATACCCTTAAAAAGTGACGGTGTGCTTGGACTCCTGGCCATAGGCAGCTGTGACCCGAATCGTTTCGCTCCCGACCATGGCACAGAGTTCCTTACCCGGCTTGGTGAGATCATCAGCAGAACGCTGCAGGCCGTCTCTCTCCCCGGAATATAGGTCGTCATGTCAAAATCGGCAGCCCACCCTATTCAGCTCTGGGTTGACCGGTTCCTCGACTATCTAGTCCACGAACGCCGCCTCTCACCCCGGACCCATGAAAGTTATGCCCGTGATCTGAAAGCAGCGACAGCTTGGCTGGAGCAGCAGCAGATCCCTGGCTGGAACAAACTCAGCCAGCAGCAGCTAAGACACTATATAGCCGGCCGACATCGCCAGGGTTTTTCGCCGAAGAGTCTGCATCGGGAGCTCTCCACTCTCCGCTCACTTTTTAACTATCTGATCCGTGAAAATCTTGCTCAGTCCAATCCGGCGCTTGGCGTCCGGGCGCCAAAGGTACGCCGGAAACTACCGGTAACCATGGATGTGGATCAGCTCAACCAGCTACTCGACATCGACGACGATTCCCCCACAGGACTGAGAGATCGAGCAATCATGGAGCTATTCTACTCATCCGGATTGCGCCTTGCCGAATTGATTGCTCTGGATATTGCCCATATCGATCTGTCTGAACAGATCGTGGAGGTCACCGGCAAAGGGAATAAAACCCGTCTGCTTCCAGTGGGCAAGCAGGCCAAACAAGCGATCACCGCCTGGCTCAAGGTACGTGGACAATTGGCGGAGCAGGATGAAACCGCACTGTTTGTCGGTGTACGGGGGAAGCGTATCAGTCGCAGTACCATCCAGAAGCAGCTGCATCAGTGGTCGATAGACCAGGGCGCACCCCGCAATGTCCATCCCCATCTACTGCGTCACTCATTCGCCAGCCATCTGCTGGAATCATCAGGAGATCTGCGAGCCGTTCAGGAGCTCCTGGGTCACGCCAATATCAGCACCACCCAGATCTACACCCATCTCGACTTTCAACACCTTGCTGAGGTCTATGACAAGGCTCATCCCAGAGCGAAAAAAAAGCCTGAGTGATCTATAAGGCAGCAATATATTAAATTTAGAGAGCCTATCCCTTTTGAGATAGTTTGAACCATTTCTGGTTAAATTATCTACTTCGGCACAACCTGGCCATAACTGATTTTACCGTCCTGTATCACAATACCTAACTTACTCAATCCTTTTAAATCACGTTGCTTGGTTTTATCTGTTAGCTTCACATAAAGTGCCTGGTACCAGGGTGCCTTTCTTAGATCGGTAAGCAATACGGGCTTACCAGCTGACATGATCTGACTGACGATAGCATACTGTCTAGCATTGATCGCTTTCTCATCATGAAGGCGTTTAGCTTCACTCTCAAACAGAATTTGAGCAATCAACTCATTTACACGGTCATGCAGGTCATTGATGCTTGCCAGCATGCCCTGCATGAAAAAGGCAACAAAGTCTGTGTTAGGGGCCTCCGCCTTTTTCTCTACCTCCTTTCGGGTGGTATTGAACAAAGAAAAGTAGGTGTGGATATGCTCCAGGTAGTAACGAGCCAGGGCAAAGGGCGCGTATTTATAGTCCTCGGCATGAAGAAGAACTGCCTCTAATACTCGACCTACGCGGCCATTGCCATCCCAGAAGGGGTGGATCAGTTCATAATAGAGATGTACCAGCGGAGCACGAATCAATACCGGCACCTTTCGCTCTACCAGTTGTTGGTGCCATTGAATAAGGGCCGCAAGCAACCGCTCTACATCTTTTCCGTACTGCGGAGGCTTGTAAATGCCTCCATGCTCCTGATTCCCTACCCGGGTCACCACACCCTTGGGATTATCTCTAAGCAACCCCGGCCGGTTGTATTCGTGTGGAAGCTGGTCGGTAACAGCTGAGTGGATCTGTCTGATAAATTCCACGTTCAGCTTCCAACCAGGCTTCACGGCGACCTGCAGAGCCAAGCCATAGGCATTTTTGAGATTGACAGCTCGGCGCTGCTCGATGTCCTGTACCTGGGCAGGCGTGAGATCCAGCGCCTCATCGGTCTCCTCTACAGTGAGAGTGCCACCCTCAATAGAGTTGGTGCCGAAGATACTGCTTACAACAACCTCCCTATCCAACCTGCTCGCAACCTGGGACAAGGGTGAACTTTTGAAACGCTTGTGGGCATCATCCACGCGCAGCAGTAGACTTTCCAGAGCAGCCATATCGACACCAAGCTGGAATGTAAATGGGCCGAAACGGTCGGTTTCCACCCTGACGTGGGGATCGTTGCCCTCTGTCACGAATAAAGTCCCAAAAAATGTCCGTTACAAATAAATGATATTTACTCTAAATATCTGATAGTTACAGAATTATAGCACAAGATAGTGTCGCATTTTATGTCCAGTCAGCATACTGAGTGGACAGCACATCTACTGAGTGCGAACCGCATCAACAACAGAATACACTGGCTCACGAACATCAATGATGCGGTTCGTACCTCACCACATCTACGTAATATGCTTTTTCGCACGTTACGAGTTGCTGCGTTGTGATCCTTGAGAATAGAACAACCATTCTAATTCGGCTCACGCAGAGGGTATAAGCAGTTCGTAGAGGTGCCCTTAATACTCTATTGTGCTGCAGTAGCTAGATTACTGATTTCCATTTCAAACTCATCAGCCAAGTATTGTGGAGTAATCAACTTCAACATTCCGTTTTTTACACTTTCTTTCAGTAAAGATAAATTATCTTTTTCAAGGCCATGCAAATCTCCTCCCAATTGACGGCCATCAACAGCATATTTATCAGGAACAAGCCAAATAACCTTTTTATTGATCAGGTCAACCACCCTTAACTGTGATGGCATTTTCACCACAACCAATCCTAAAGCGCCAGACGAGCCATAAATATCAGGAGAAAGATATTCGAAAAGATAGTTATAACCTTTATCAACAAGTTCATCTCTTAACCCTTCGAATCCCTCATAATCTGGATATTTTGATAGATATTCAGCATTTGGAGGCAGTTTAACCGCCGGCATATTTTTATGGTTACCTGAGTAGTGCTGCGTATAATCCTCTACTAAACCATCCATGTAGGCATCCAGTATTCTATTGTCTTTGACTATGCTGAATAACTCATAAGCATCAAGCCCTGTATTTAGTAAAACATCATTTACGGTAACAGTTAGTTCTTTATCTGGGTTCCATAACCCACTTATATCTAGCGTTGTAGAATTGGTTTCAACCCATAACACTCTATATAGCAGCTCAAAATAGTTAACCTTCTTATTAACCATAAAAAAACTGGTTGCTACCTTTGATGACTTAAAGTCAGACAATTCTGACTCTTCCATTTTTATTTCATTTGTTACACATCCCGACATCAGGGTTATAAGAAGAATTGAAAATGCAATTATTTTTATTTTCATCTTTAATTCCTTTTATTACCTGGTTTGTAAGCATGCACCAGCAGCTTCTTTTGATTAAACACACAAACTAAGTCAATATGACTATCAATGTCATGACTTGATGTTATCTCTTGAGCCACATCAGAAGCATTCGCCTGGCCGTTTGCAACCATACTTGCTCCAAGAGGAGTGACTATGACTACACTATGATTAGTCCCATTCCCGGAGTACAACCAGTACTCTTTAGCACCGGATTTCTTAATTTTATTCGGAAGTCCTATTTTTTCTACGACACTGCTCTTACTATCTATACCAATCGCCAGATTTGCATCTTCCAACTGCGAGGATCTTTGAATCGACGAACATGCTGATAGCATAAAAATTAGTATTAATATAATTCCTGCCTTCACTAGTAAAACTCCAATTTTAACAAAAAATTAACGCAATCGAATATCTGATCAGATACTAAGAACTAATTCCTTAAATAAGCACCCACATTGGATGTTCACGGATTATATGGCCTAAGCAGAACATTGAGTTTTTACTGCCATAGAAAACAACATGTAAAATTTAACAATCCCTTAGCCTGAATCCTGTTTCAACTCCATATTTTTTCCATACCAGGAAACAGCGAACTGCTCTATGTAGTTTCTACCTCCTGATGGATCGACTACACAATTCGTGGCTATCGCCTAGACATAGTCACCAAGTTGTATCGTCACAATTAATAATAGCTTTAGGGTATTTATTTTTTTTATAACCAGGAATGATCTGGCACATAACACAATTCCCATATATGCCAGGATCGTTGCTGTCTCAATTGAGACTAACCAATGAGAGGGGCGATTTGAGATCAAGCCATGCAGAAGCGATATACGATGATTGAGGTAACTCTCACAGCTACAAAAGCTACCCTTTAAAGCAATATTTCATGATTTGAATGGATGCCTGAACTCTGTGTAATGATATAGTCATTCCCCCTCCCCACTTTTCACCCCCGTCCCAAATACAAAATTAGGCCTTAGCCAATAGACCACCAGCGGCAACACAGTCAAAGCAATGATCACATCCATAATCAGCGCCTCGGAGATGTAGAGACTGACCGACCATAGATTGGCAAGCTCGGTATTCATCAGCGGAATGAAGCTGCCCAGCAGTACCACCATGGAGATGATGATCGCTGACCCGGTCGTCTCCAGGGTCGTCTCCAGTGCCTGTTTCCAATCTTTGCCCGAGGCGAGCATCTCCTCGCGCAGTCGGGATACCATATAGACCCCATAATCCACCCCCAAACCCATCGCGATACTCAGGGCGACCTGTACGTGGAAGGCCAGGTTGGCCGACCACTCACTGATCGAGGTCATATAGGCACCAAGTCCATATTGGGTCATCAGGGTAATAAAACAGAGACTGATCAGCAGAGAGGCTATGATCCAGGAGCGGAACATTATCAGGGTCATGATGAATACCGTCAGGGAGGTGGCGACCGGTGCATTCAGCCACTCCTTGAAAGCCACATCACGGGTCGCTTCGGTAACCCCTAAAAAGCCACCGATAGCGGCTTTATCAGGCATCGAATCCTCGGTGGTCACCAGCTGTTCAGGCTGCTCTCCATTTGCCGGAATCGTCACCCGCTCTGCCGGGCCTATACCCACAGTCAACAGTGCCATGCCCGGATCATCCTTGTGTTCATGCAGGTAGTTCTGGATGTCGCGAATGGTCTTGTGAGTCAGCTTTGGATCCATAGTGTTTACAAAGCCAACAATGATCCCCTCATCCCAGTTGCGGGTATTCACGAAAGAGTCGAGTTCTCCTGCGGCGGCACTAACCTGAAGCATGCCATTGTAGAGCGGCAGGATCGCTTTTGGGTCTGGCAGACTCCCATCCGGGCCAAGACTATAGGCATAGCGGTTTTGCTGCATATGGGCCAATCCGGGTATGGCATAGAGATTCATATGTGCCATAGGCAGAGTCCCTACAGGGGCATTCAGCATCATGTTCAGGGTTTTCACAAACTGCACATAGGAGGTGGTATAGCCGATGTGGGGATGGGCACGTAACCAATCTTCAAATGCTGAGAGGGCCTGCACGACCTCAACATTGTTGAATATGCCCTGGGGTGGGTCGAGCATCTCATCGTAGCACTGCTCAGGCCCGATCACCCGCACACCGAATTCATTCCAGGCTTCCAGACCGCAAGGTGGCAGGGCGCCGGCCTTGGAACGGATCACCATATTGGCGGTGATCACCCCAGGCATCATCTTCGATAGGGCTTGCAGATCGGAGATCGCCTCGACTTCGCCACCCTCACCCAGCAGCTCGCCCAGCAGATAGTAATCTTTGTAGGCGGCTCTGGGATAGTGAATCCCTTTTTCAACACCGGGCATGATGTCAAACTCATCCTGAATACGGGCTACTTCAGGATCATCCCGTCCCGCCTCGCCCGCCATTAAGGCACTGAAACCCTCAGCCAATCCAGTCATCCAAGCTGAACCCAGCCAAATGACGATAACTGCAGCAACGGGAATCCACTTTGATGGGCCTGTGAGGATGCCACTCAGTCCACGTGCCAATCGACGCTCCCATCCTCTTTCGTGCTTGCGGTCATGCAGTTTTGGCGGAAAACTGACCATCAACAACGGGATTAAAGTGGTGGTGGTCAAAATCAGCGTGGACATGCCGAAAATACCGAAATAGGCGTATGCCTTATAGAATGAGATATCGATAAATGAGATAGCAAAAAAACCGTGAAGATCCGTTCCAATCGAGAGTGCAGCAGGCACCACGGTATGCCTGATTGCTGTAAACGCCGCCTGCTCCGGATCCTGGGTGACCTGAAGCTCCTGCATGAAACGACGGGTAATCTGTATCGAATGACCGATACCGATCGCCAGCAATAACATCGGCGTCAACGCCATCATTGTAGTCAGCTTGAACTGGGTAAATCCCATCAGACCCAGAGTCAGAATAATGGTCATGCCGACCCCAATCAGCGGCAGGAGAGCACAGCTCCAATGACGAAACTCATACCAGAGCACCAGCAGTATGATCAGAATCGAGATGCCGAAAAGCCAGGCTTTGTCCCACAACTCCTCCACCATCGATGCGAGAAAATAGGGCTCTCCTGAGATAAAAAACTCGACCCTATCCCCATACCTGGCCCGATAATCCGCCATCAACTCCCTGACTTGCCCAATCCACTGCAGATGGTGATCTTTCAGCTGATTACTGAAATCACCGATGATAAAAGTGCCTGTGGCAATACATCGTCGGTGTACCTTGTGGATAGAGGCATTGGTGATCAATCCATCGGAACCGGTAATCTCACACTTTTCTCCAGCACTGTCCTGGTAATAGACCAGCAGTGGCTCCAGGACGATATGTTTCTCCAGGCCGATACGGAGATACTGAAGCTGTAAATGCTGTTGCAGCGGATCATCTGAAATACCATTGGCGGGTAGCAGGCGGCTAAAATCGAGACTGCCATTTTCTGTGATGCCCAGGTTGCGCAGCTTGGGTGATGGCAGACCGACAAAATTGGCCACATTTGCGTAGGGCAAGGCGCTGACATCACGATAGAACGCCTCAACCATACGGATAAACCAGGGCTGATAGATATCCCCCTGCTTCAATTTCAAGCCCCAGACCATCAGGTTACCCATGCCGTAGGCGTGATCACTGTAGAGATTGGTGGCGATATAGCGGTTACTGAGTGGTAACAGAGAGTCAGGATCATTGCGCAGATTGACCTGATTGACATAGAACAGCGCAACCAGCGTGGCTGCAAACAGTAGCAGAATCGTCAAACGGCGATGTCTGAGTACGAATCTCGCGTAGTCCGCAGCGTAATCCCGCTTCTCACCCTTCATTGAGTATCTTTCCTGATACTGCCATCGGACCATGAGTCAGAGAGCAACCCTTTAGCGATGAGTCGCCTTTTACTTGCCATAATTTCTTAGCGTCTCTTCCGACCAATAACTGTCGTCAAGTTCAACATTCAGGGATATGGTACTGCGAGGTACAAAGACCATGCTGTCTTTACCATCTCCATGACTGATGGCATAGATGTAACGGGGATAGGTGATGCGTGGATCTGATTGATCAAGGGATTGCCAGTCGACTGAAACCGTTTTGATCTTCTCACCATCCTTATAATAGACCGTACGATAGGGGGCGTAAGTGCGCTGGTCGATCTCAGTGAGATGGTAGTCGTACCACCAGTTTTTAAACTTGGTGGTACTCTTCAGCAGATAGACCGCTTTACCGATATGGGCACACTGGGGCCCTGGTAGAGTGAGTGTATGGCGGCTCTTCTCCGACCTTTCCAGCCTCATCGCTTCAAGGCACGCCTCGATCTTGCCCACACCAAGCAGCTCATGCACTTCATCATCAGGGGTGCGCAGCACCAGTTCGCCATAGGTGAGATTGGTTCCGAACCAGACATCTTCATGTGATGGCTCATTGATGCGCCTGATTTTTCTCAATGCAGGAAGCCACATAGAAATGGTCGAACCCCGTTCAGGGTCGGAGTAACGGGTTAACAACACCCCGGTACCCTTGGTTTTACCTGAAGTCAGAATTGCCATCTGTTGAGATTTTATCGCAGCATCATCGGGGCTGTTGTTGAGATAGGTTTCAAAGGTCTGAACCCCAGGTTTTCGACCTTGGGTGCGCATCTCCAGGGGCGCCCTGTTGACCACTACGGCCACATCACGCCCCTTGCGACGACTGATGGCATTGTCCAGCAAACCGCCATGTGCCGATGTATAGACCTGTTGTGCGATTTCATAGGCATCAGGCAGATTCTGGGGATCACCGGGCATAGCCGCGGCCATCAAACCATAAGAGATCAGCCAGAGCAGGCCTGTCAGTAAGAAATATGGGGGCTTTCGAAACATACCAATGACTCTGCCACGGATGACAGAGGCACACAAGCGAGTGATATCCCTAATAAACATTCCCTGTTCTCCAACCAACACAATCCTATACGCATCCGCTATTGAGAATTACTGGACCATCAGCTCCAACACTCTTCCCTGTAATCCTTCCTCTTCACTGACAGGGGCAAATATCATCAATTGCAGCAGGTGACACAATGAGCAATGACAATCCACATCAAGTTTTTAACACAGCCGATTTTTCACCAGCCCCGCCCTCAGGTACAATCGCCGCCTTATTATTGAATCTTTCAGGATTGAAGTGGAAAATTTTAGAGGCACAACAATTCTTTCTGTGCGGCGCAACGGCAAAGTCGTCATTGGCGGCGATGGCCAGGTCTCCCTGGGCAATACCGTGATGAAGGGTAATGCCCGAAAAGTACGCCAGCTGCACAAAGGCAATGTGATCGCCGGTTTCGCCGGAGCCACAGCAGACGCCTTTACGCTGTTTGAGCGCTTTGAAGGTAAACTTGAAAAGCATCAGGGACACCTGACCCGAGCCGCTGTTGAGATGGCCAAAGACTGGAGAACCGATCGGGCGCTGCGCCGGCTGGAAGCACTGCTTTGTGTAGCAGATGCCAAAGCCTCTTTGATCATCTCCGGTACCGGAGATGTGATAGAGCCTGAGCATAATCTGATGGCGATTGGCTCTGGTGGCAGTTTTGCCCAGGCAGCAGCCCGTGCGTTACTGGATAATACGGAACTCAGCGCCCGCGAAATCGTCGAAAAGGGGCTTGGTATCGCTGCCGACATCTGCATCTATACCAATCACAACCGGGTACTGGAAGAGCTGGACAGCGAAACCTGAACCAATTAACCCTATGCAAAGAACAGTCTGCTGTGCAGAACAGCACCATGCCCTGAAATCGCCCTCTCAGTAAGCAGAGAAAGCGCGTCAGGGATAGTGAGTTGAAGCTGCACCAGACAGTTTTAGATTCCAACGTGTAATGGCTGGGTCGAAGATGTTTAAAAACATCAGACGCGAGCCAGACATAGAGTAAACAGGCCATAATTCATGTCGCAAATCACACCCCAACAGATTGTTGCCGAGCTGAACAAACATATCATCGGTCAGAAAGATGCCAAAAGAGCAGTCGCCATTGCATTACGCAATCGCTGGCGTCGGGCACAGGTCGATGAATCTCTACGCAATGAGATAACACCAAAAAATATTCTGATGATTGGACCGACCGGTGTCGGTAAGACCGAAATTGCCCGTCGTCTGGCAAAACTGGCGAACGCTCCATTCATAAAGGTTGAAGCGACTAAGTTCACCGAAGTGGGCTATGTAGGCCGGGAAGTGGATTCGATCATCCGGGATCTTGCTGATTCTGCAGTCAAAATGGTTCGCGAAGGTGAGATGGCCAAAGTCTCAGAAGAGGCGAGCCTGGCAACAGAGGAGCGAATTCTCGATGCGCTTCTGCCGGCCCCAAAACCGAGCGGATGGGATGAGACTGAAACCAGCAGCACGGTCTCCAGCTCCACCCGGGAGAAGTTCAGAGAGAAGCTGCGTGCCGGCTTAATGGACGACAAAGAGATCGAAATCGAGGTCAATACCACACCTGTAGGTGTTGAAATCATGGCGCCTCCCGGCATGGAAGAGATGACCAGTCAGTTGCAGGGGATGTTTCAGAACCTCGGCACAGGACGCACCAGACGACGTAAACTGCGTATCAAAGATGCCTATAAGGTGCTCAATGACGAAGAGGCATCGAAGCGCATCAACGAAGAGGATCTCAAGCTGCGCGCCCTGGAAACCGTGGAGCAGCATGGCATCGTCTTTATCGATGAACTGGACAAAGTTACCAGCCGCGCCGAGACCAGCGGAGCAGACGTATCCCGGGAAGGGGTTCAACGTGATCTGCTGCCCCTTGTTGAGGGGTGTACCGTCTCCACCAAACACGGCATGGTTAAAACCGACCATATCCTCTTTATCGCTTCCGGGGCTTTTCATCTCACCAAGCCTTCTGACCTGATACCAGAACTGCAGGGGCGCTTGCCGATCCGGGTAGAACTCTCTGCATTGAGTACTGAGGACTTCACCCGCATCCTGACCGAACCCGACGCCTCATTGACCGAGCAGTACCAGGCCCTGCTGGGCACAGAAAATGTAGACCTGGCTTTTACCGATGATGGTATCAAGCGTATAGCTGAAACGGCCTGGATGGTAAATGAGAGAACAGAGAATATTGGTGCACGCCGCCTGCATACGGTGATGGAACGGCTACTGGAGAGCATCTCTTTTGAGGCCTCTGAACAGAGTGGCACTGCCATCTCCATCGACGCAGCCTATGTCGACAGCCAGTTATCTCAACTGGCAGCAGACGAAGACCTGAGTCAATATATTCTCTAACTACAACAAACCCTGTTAACAGCCTGCAAATGGTTTGTGATAACCGATATAAAGTTGCTGCCGTGGGTTTTGCCCAAGTATCAACCATCGACTAACGAGAGAAAATCATGTCACACCCCAATCCGACAGAGATCCACCTGCATAAGCAGTCCCGTGTACTGGAAATCAGCTTCGATGACGGGAGTAAATACAGCTATCCCGCTGAGTATCTGCGCGTATTCTCCCCCTCCGCAGAGGTTCAGGGCCATGGTCCAGGTCAAGAAGTGTTGCAGGTTGGCAAGGAAGAGGTGAATATTGCCCATATTGAACCTGTGGGAAATTACGCCATCTGCCTGCACTTTGATGATGAGCATAATACCGGCATCTACTCCTGGGATACCTTGTATCAGCTGGGCGCTCATTTTGAGCAGAATTGGCAGGAGTACCTGCAGCGTCTGAGTAGCGCAGGTTATGAGAGAAAGGAACCATCGGCCTAGCGGGCCAGGTGGTAAATTTCGCTAACACTCAGAGTCAGACTGGGTTAAGCCATTCATGGTAAATACCGTGAATTAGGGGCAAGTTGCAGCGCCCTTGGATCGAAACAACTGGTGATGCCATGAAGGATGAAAAGACAACACATTTCGGATATCAGGATGTCCCTGTCGGCGAAAAGGCCGGCCGGGTTCGTGAGGTCTTTGATTCGGTTGCCAACAAGTATGATTTGATGAACGACTTGATGTCGTTCGGTGTACACCGAATCTGGAAGCGCCACACTATCGAACTCTCCGGAGTACGCAAAGGTCAGCGGGTTCTCGATCTGGCTGCAGGTACTGGAGACCTCTCTGCCCGCTTCAGTGGCCTGGTAGGGAGTGATGGGGAGGTAGTCTTCTCAGATATCAATGCCGCCATGTTGGGCCAGGGCAGAGATCGAATGATCGATGAAGGACGGGTTGCCAATGTCCGCTATGTTCAGGCGGATGCCCAACATCTGCCCTTTCCAGACGACCATTTTGATTGTGTCACCATCGGCTTTGGACTACGCAATGTCACCGACAAGCAGTTGGCCCTAAACGATATCTTCAGAGTACTAAAGCCTGGCGGGCGTCTGCTGGTGTTGGAATTCTCCAAACCGGTGCATAAGCCACTGCAGAAAATCTACGATCTATACTCATTCAGCCTACTACCGAAAATCGGAAAACTGGTCACTCAGGATGAAGAGAGCTACCGCTACCTGGCGGAATCTATTCGTATGCACCCCGACCAGGAGACCCTCAAAGGGATGCTGGAACATGCCGGTTTTGATCGCTGCGACTACTTCAATCTGACTGGTGGCGTAGTTGCCATACATCGTGGATACAAAATTTGACAGAGTTGAGCATACGCCTTCTATTTACGGAAGAATCGCCATGACCATCAGTGCTGCCATCATCACCAGCCTGGAGCAACTACTCAACCAGGCCATTAAGCTTGATCCTGAGAGCCCAACCCGACTGGCGCCAATCCAGGGTAGCGTCATACAGCTGGATATTGTCGGACTGGGTATATCAATCTACCTGATACCTGAGCCACAGGGTTTTCAGCTCTTGAGTTACTACGAAGGTGAACCCGATTGCCTGCTGCGAGGCACGCTGCTGGATCTAGCCTCCATGCGCCATGATCGTAGCAGTACAGAGCAGCTGTTTAACGGATCAGTCACCATTGAAGGCGATACCGCCCTGGCACAGCGTTTCGGTGAATTCTTCAGTGCGCTCGATATCGACTGGGAGGAGCAACTCTCTCGTCTCACCGGTGATATAGCCGCTCATGAGATCGGCAATATGGTGCGTGGCGCGGTAGACTGGGGAAAACAGGTCAAGCAGACAGCCTCACTCAATCTTAAAGAGTATCTGGAAGAGGAGCTGCGACTGTTACCTGGGCAATATGAGATCGAACCCTTTC
Source organism: Candidatus Thiodiazotropha sp. AKAK3 (assembly GCF_058244645.1). Lineage (NCBI taxonomy): Bacteria > Pseudomonadati > Pseudomonadota > Gammaproteobacteria > Chromatiales > Sedimenticolaceae > Candidatus Thiodiazotropha > Candidatus Thiodiazotropha sp. AKAK3. The sequence goes on along the minus strand of NZ_JBSYOQ010000072.1, from coordinate 2,555 downwards.
TCAATGAAGTGGATCGGCTGCGGGATGATGTGGAACGGCTTGAAGCTCGAATTAAAAGGCTGCGCCAATCTGATGACAACGAGGATAAGCGTTCGTGATTCGCCCTTCTCAAGCCATTCGGCTGATACACATTAATCTAGTACTACTGAGACATGGTCTGGATGAGGTAATTCTCGCCACCCATCTTTTCCGACCGATTCGTTTTCTGATCTATCTCTCTCCCTGGTATTGGTTTCGCAAAGACCGGGGGAGCTACCCTGTGCGAATTCGTCGCGCGCTAGAAGATCTTGGCCCCATTTTTGTAAAATTTGGACAGATCCTCTCCACCCGGCGCGACCTGCTTCCTGATGACCTGGCGAATGAACTCACAAAACTGCAGGATCGGGTACCCCCCTTCCCCGGCTCCCAGGCCAGAAAAATAATTGATAAGGCGTTCGGACAATCCATCGATGAACTGCTTGAAGCCTTTGACGAGTCACCCCTCGCTTCAGCATCAATTGCCCAGGTACATACTGCACAACTCAAGGATGGGCGCAAAGTCGTAGTCAAGGTACTTCGCCCAAATATCGAAAAGACCATACGCCGTGATGTAGATCTGCTATTCACAATTGCCCATCTCGCTGAGAAATATTGGAAAGAGGGTCGCCGACTGAGGCCTGTTGAGGTCGTTCAGGAGTATGAGAAGACTATTTTCGATGAATTGGATCTGATGCGTGAAGCGGCAAATGCCTCCCAGCTACGACGTAACTTTCTTGATAGCGATGCCCTCTACGTGCCGGAAGTCTACTGGGATCTGACCCGGAAAAACGTCTTCGTCATGGAGCGTATCAGTGGCACACCCGTGGGAGATATCAAGGCGCTGAAGTCCCAGGGTATCAGCATGAAACTGCTTGGGGAGCGAGGCGTGGAGATATTCTTCACGCAGGTTTTCGAATACAACTTCTTCCATGCCGATATGCACCCCGGCAATATTTTTGTAGAGCCCGATGGACGCTACGTTGCCGTTGATTTCGGCATCATGGGCACCCTCACAGAAGAGGACAAACGCTACCTGGCAGAGAATCTGCTCGCCTTTTTCAACCGTGACTACAAGCGGGTCGCCCAGCTTCATGTAGCCTCCGGCTGGGTACCTAAAGATACGCGTGTGGAAGAGTTCGAGTCTGCCATCCGAACAGTCAGTGAACCGATCTTTGAAAAGCCCTTGAGTGAGATCTCCTTCGGCCATTTCCTGCTACGCCTGTTTCAGACAGCGCGAAGATTCGATATGGAGGTCCAGCCCCAGCTGGTGCTGTTGCAGAAAACCTTGTTGAATATCGAAGGTCTGGGCAGACAGCTCTACCCGGAACTCGATCTATGGACCACTGCCAAGCCCTTCCTTGAGCGCTGGATGAGCGAACAGATAGGCCGCCGGGCCTTCGTCAGCAAGCTCAAAAAGAACCTGCCGCTATTCGCTGAGAATCTCCCAGACCTGCCGAATAAAATTAATAAGATCATCGATGATGCTGCAGCGGGCCAACTGACACTACAGTGGCAATCGGACGATCTGAAAAAGCTGCAAAAACAGATGCAGCGCAACCATCTGAATACAGTCACCACCATATCCGGCAGCACCATGTTGCTCAGCGGCTCACTACTACTGGTGTTCGGTAGTGGGGGCCTGATTCCTGTCACTGTAGCCACAGCGCTCGGTATTGGACTAGGAACCGGTGGAGGCTTACTGCTCTTGAAAAGCTGGTTCAGCGCCTCAGGATAGGCTCTATTTTGTAGCATGATGCCTGTATCAGGTTATCTACTTCCCTTGGCGTGGTAAGAAAATTGATCCATGATTAGAGATATAGCCAAGAAGTACGGGAGACGAATATGAATGAGACCCCCCAAGATACTCTGGAAAGGATGGCAAAAGCCTATGACAAGATGTTGCAAGAGGTTCATGAAGCAGTTGAGTCGGCCCGGGAAAACGCCCTCCCCGGCTTAAAAGACTATCTGGAGGATGCCCGGGAAAAGCTTATCGAACTAGGTGAATTGAGCAGAGAAGAGGCAGACAAGGTCTCCACCTATGTTGAGCGGGATATGAAAGACGCTGCCAGTTATCTACTCGAAACTGGCGAGCAACTTTCTGCCTGGTGGCGATTTGACGTCCAGCTAGTGGAAGAGCGCATGCTGGAGATGTTCACCAGCGTAGCCGACCAGACCAAGTTAGAGCTGGCAAAACTGGCACAGCGGGCCAACAACGCATCCCTCTACCATACCGGCGAAGTGACAGGCCCTGGCACACTGGTCTGCAGCCAATGCGGTAAAGAGATGCATTTCAAGAAGACAGGACACATCCCGCCCTGCTCAGGATGCAAAGGCACTAATTTTCAACGCTCTTCCAGCTAGCGAGGATTGGTCAAGCAGACTGGTTGTAGGGTGCGGCCCTGCCGCACCATCAGGGTGAGCATTAACTAAAACCCCAGATAGTTTGTTCATTACCAGCAGCATCTCTATACCGACTTGTTAGGTGGTTTGGTTTCAGTTGGACATGGTGCGGCAGGGCCGCACCCTACAGGTGAATT
>NZ_JBSYOQ010000071.1:0-287070 GCF_058244645.1 Candidatus Thiodiazotropha sp. AKAK3 | reverse complement strand
TGTCCCATTAACTTTCAATCTTCTCAGAACAACTCTGAAAGCCCCTCTCCCTTTACGGGAGAGGGGTTGGGGAGAGGGTGTACGCGAAGCGTTTCATGTGATTGAAAGAGAAAAACTGCATTGATCGTTCATATTTATCTTGCTGATTGTTGGGGAAAATAGAGTGTTCATTCTCCCCCTCTCCCGAAGGGAGTTTCTCTCCCCACCTATTCAAGATACTGATGACTTGTAAGTTTTTTCTAGCCGTGACCCTCTGGTTTACGATGCTTTTTCATGCCTCAACTCAAATATCAATCAGCAATAGAAACCAACAGCAATGAATCAGCTACAGCCGTAATAGTTTAAGTAAGTGGGATACAGCCTATTATCACATCATGTCTACTAGGACCTGGCTAGCAGTTGCATCACGATCTCAACTCAATTTGCACACCTATACCACTGCTTCCATCAATCTCCGCCCCCCCTGGCACATTCAAGGTTAAGTATAATGTCTCCCCGCCTGTCTGTATCGGTAGCCAGATACTCTCGAATGATAGAGGTATGCTCTCCAATGTATCACTTTTTTTAATTACCACATCGCTGACTATCCTGTCATGGGATTGACCTGCGGGCGCTCTTGAAAATGAGAGTTGATATTGACCAATATCGGTTGCATTAATAGTACAAAACCCTCTTAGCTTGAAACTGCTATATCCCTGTTGATCAACAATGGTAACTGCACCATCACTCTCACCAGTAATAACTGTGCTTGGCGCTTCATCTATCTCACGAATAGTGACTGTATTTGTAAACGGAATGTTGTGCCAACCCCCACCCAGCAGTTGCATACTCTCTGTTCGAATCAAGCTGACAATATCTACAATTCTGGCGGGCTGAGGATAGTTACCTTGAACTTCAACATCAAACGGACCAAAGACATCATTGCCGATCCTGTATTTGATATGCCAGCTCCCCGCAGCCAAACCAATATTTTGCAGTGAGCTGATATGCGCACCCGTTGCTGAAACCAATGTTGGAGGGTTATTGCTATTCCAGTTGGATGGCTCTGAGACTCCATCTAACCAGAGCTTTGTTGAGATCTCATAATCAGGCCATAAGTTGTTCAACACCACTAAAAACAGATCATCTTTGGATCTGTCTATAGTCTCGGTCAGGCCGATGGTTGGGCGTTGCTCATTTGCCCAGTATTTAATGTTGTAGATCAGGTTGGTATCACCATAAACATTCAGCCACATGGGATACTCTCTGCCAGAGAGGTATTTTGTATCGACATCATAGCCATCCCTGCCGATATCAAGCTTGATTGCTGAACTCCATAACAGATCAAAGTCAGTAAAATCACCCAGTTTCCTGATATTTTTCAGCGCCGGGAGGGTTTCTCGGATTGTGCTGTTGGTCTGTAGCGCTTCCCATACGCGACTCATGATGAAGTAGTGTCCCCAGGAGTTTGGGTGATATCGATCGTGTGAGAGTAACCCCAACCTTGCGGGGCGAAAGTAGTTAGTGTTGATCACCACATCTGCAAGACTACGACACTCTGCATCCAGGGCTTTCCAATCCCTCAACCTCTCCTGCATGCGAGGTGAGAGTAGCTTGTCGACCTCTTCGTATTCAGAAGTGTAGAGCCCCGATTCACCTGGCTGGGTACTGGTCTCATGCATAACAGGTACGCAGTACTTTTTCTTGATCCTCTCAATCGGTTTTCTTGAATGGCGCTCTTCATCGTATGGAACCAACCTAGAATAGATCAGCAGAGAATCAGGATTGTGCACCCTGAAATAGCCAAAGAGTGCCTGTGCATCAGCAATCATCTCTGTCTGAGACCTGCCACCCAAGCCAAGAATGGCGTCATTTATACCTAGCTCAACGATGATGGCATCAGGATTCGATTGGCTGGTAAACTCGGCATAGGTCTGACCTGTCAATGGGTCTGCTCTGTTTAGAGCGTACTGATAGGTTATTGCACCCGCTCCGGTATGATTGAATACAACATTCACCCCCTCTACAGCCAATGCCCCATTGATGTGGTCAACCCAGGTCTCCCGCCACGGAAATACCACTTCACTTGATCCCAAGACCGCAACTTTTGCAGCTTCAGTTGTTACCAGGGCTCGATTTGTCTGCTGCACCATCATGGTCAGCTTATCCAACGCCTGCTCTGTCAGTTCGGGGCTATAGGTGATCTGACTTCTCAAATCAGTGGTTTGAAGCAGATCTACAACACGTTGGATCAGCAGTGATTCATCCATCGCCAGGGGGCCGTTGCTGCCGGGATAGTCCACTGCACCACCAGGGTTGTTTTCCTGATCCAGGTTGAGAGTCACTGTATAGTCATCTCCCTGGGCCAGTATCATTTTAAATCCATTGGCTGCGATCATAGTGACCACAACATGCGCAGGATCGAGCAGAGGAAACGAAAACTCAAAATGGGTGGTGAGCCCATCACCATAGACTGGACCTGAGACGAGAGTAGTGGTGTTTACGGTCATATTGGCATCTTCCTGTGAGTCCTGTTGAGTGTCATTCGCTACTCATAATCCCCATCAACCGGCGACTCAAGAATCACCGACCACTTAATAACATATTGATTTAATTTCATATTTTATATATTGAACATCTAGATATTATTTTGCGCTATTATCCAGATAGGGAGATCAAAATTACCCAACATGATCGAACAAATAATAATGTCAGAAAATGACTGAATAATCTCAATGTCGAGGGGAAAGATGTGATGTCATTAGAAAAACGCGTAGGTTTGGGGCCAATCCCCAATTCTCCTGAGATGTATATCAATGAAAAACAAGTCGACGGAATGTCTATCCTGAAGAAATTCGGCTGGAAATTGGTTTGCATCAGAAGAGCACAAGCAGGGAAAGTGCTGACTTTGCTGAAGAACCGTTTTGATAAGACAGTAGGCGTTCTGGGGGAAGACGGTATCCTCCGACTTCAACCAGAGATCAGGATACGCCATAGCAGGTATGCCGACCACTAAGCATGAGCTTGACTTGTTTACGTCAGAAGTGAGAATCGCCCTGATTTATTATGAAGTTCCCTAAAAATTCAGTCATAGCTTTTAACTGGCTCTGAAGTCTGATCTTGACATTGATTAAGCTCAAGACTTGACTGAATTTCCGCAGTCTCCCATTCAAAGCGAGGAAGATTGGCAAAGGACTGGATCAGACCATTGGTCCAGGCTGCCTGAAGCTCGTTGAGGTACTCCCCCTGCTCTTCAAACTTACACCGACTGGCAAGCTGGAAATCATTTGCTCGATAGAGTGAAAGCTCATAGGGTGGACCCACAGTAATATTGGACATTGTTGTGGAACTGAGTGAAACCAGTGCCAGACGCGCGCAATCATTCAGAGGCAAGTCGTGGCTCAATACCCGATCAAGTACCGGTTTTCCATATTTGGTCTCACCAATCTGCAGATAGGGTGTGCTTTTCGAGGCCTCAATATGGTTACCTTGCGGATAGATCAGCATCAAACCATGGGGCTGTCCTTGAATCTGACCACCCAGTATCAGTGATACCTCACCACTGACCCCGGCTTGTTGAAGCACGCTGCTGTGTTGCTGCTGAACCTGCTGGCTGACACGTCCCACATAGTCTGCCGCTTCGAAGAGGTATCTTGCTGACAGTAGACTATCGACTCCTGTTGGGTAATCAATATCCCGCTGGATTATGTTCACAATCTCCTGGGTAGTCGCCAGATTTCCTGCTGACAGAATGACAAACAGCCGATCCGGCGCCGGATTGAAGAGATGCATTTTCGAATAGGAGGTGACATAGTCTACACCGGCATTGGTACGGGAGTCGGAAGCGAACAACATGCCATCCTTGACACAAATACCGAGACAATACGTCATAGAGTAACCTTATAAAGTTTTTTGGGTATAGATCTGTTTTAAGCAGGATATTTCTGGCCTTGCATCTTAATACAAACTGGAAAGCTGTGGATACCATTTACTCAACCTTTTGCCCCTCAAATGAGTTACAACACTGGCATAAAAACTGCAATAATTCTCCCCAAGCATTGAAATAGGTATTCAGTGCAAAGCAACAGCACCAATCTGGAGCACACGACGCACCATGTCAGTACGCATCGCCATTCAACACCGCACAGAATACCACTTTGATCGTCAGGTTAATCTAGCTCCACACGTGATACGTCTGCGTCCCGCACCCCACACGCGAACGCCACTGCACCACTATGGCTTGATTGTAGAGCCAGAAAAAAAGTTTCTGAATTGGCAGCAGGATCCGTTTGGCAACTATGTGGCACGCTGTGTATTTCCTGAAAAAACAAAAAGTCTGGTTATCGAAGTCAATCTTGTTGCTGATTTAGTGACTATCAATCCTTTCGATTTCTTTGTCGAGGAGGAGTGTGAACACTATCCATTCAGCTATGAAAAACAGTTGAATAAAGAGCTGTTCCCCTATTTCGAAATCAAAGAGAAGGGGCCTCATTTATCCGCTTGGTTAAAGGCTCTGAAAGCAGATCCGGTCGGATTCAATTACCAACTCGACAAATCAACAGAGGAAGAGCGAGCGCAAGGACCTCACATTGTTCACTATCTGGTCGAGCTTAACCAGCGACTGCAACAGGATATCGGCTACACAGTCCGCATGGAGCCTGGTGTACAGAGCTGCGAAGAGACCCTGACCAAAAAGAGTGGCTCCTGTCGTGATAGTGCCTGGCTACTGGTTCAGATATTGCGCCATTTAGGCTTGGCGGCACGTTTCGTATCCGGATATCTGGTTCAGCTTGTTGCCGACCAGCAATCACTCGATGGCCCATCTGGCCCGGAAGCAGATTTCACCGATTTACACGCATGGACTGAAGTCTACATACCTGGTGCCGGTTGGGTAGGGCTTGATCCAACCTCCGGATTATTTGCAGGAGAGGGACATATTCCACTGGCCTGTACACCAGATCCAATAAGTGCTGCGCCCATAGAGGGGGCTACTGATGAGTGTAAAGTCACCTTTCATCACGAAAACAAAGTCATCCGTGTTCATGAGGATCCGCGAGTAACCAAACCCTACAGCAGCAGGGAGTGGCAGGAGATTCTCACTCTTGGCGATTTCGTTGACCAGCAGTTGGATAGAGGCGACGTCAGACTCACTATGGGAGGTGAACCGACATTTGTCTCGATTGATGATATGGAGAGCCCTCAATGGAATACTGCCGCACTGGGGAAGCACAAACGTCAACTAGCCGGGGAGCTACTGCAACGACTGAAAAAGGCCTTTGCAAAAGATGCTGTACTCCACTACGGCCAAGGCAAGTGGTATCCGGGAGAACCCCTGCCCCGTTGGGCACTCACCTGTGCCTGGCGCAAGGACAATCAACCAACCTGGTATCACCCGGAGCTTCTCGATCAGCCCGACTCTTCGAGTGATTACTCTATACAGCACGCTCAACTTCTGATTGAGAAGATTCAGAATCATCTTCATCTGCCAGATCGCTATGTCGTTCCAGGGCTGGAAGACAATCTCTACTACCTCTGGAAGGAAGGTACATTACCAACCAATGTGGATGCACTGGACAACAAGTTAAAAGATCCTCTCGATCGTGACCGGGTGCGTAAAATCTTCGAGCAGGGATTGCAGAAGATCGTCGGCTTCACTCTACCCATAGCCTGGGATTATCGTCAGCAGAGCTGGGTCAGTAATCCTTGGAATTTTCGACGCGGCAAAATGTTTCTCATACCCGGTGATTCACCCATGGGTTATCGGCTGCCTCTGGATTCCCTGCGTTGGGAAAAAGAGCAACAACGTCATGCTGTTCATCCCCGAGACCCTTTTGATGAACGGGAACTACAGCCGGAAATACGGGATCGGCTGCGTATGGTCCAAAGCGGCCATACAACACCACTTCCAGCAAAACCAAAAGCTGCTGATGACCCTTCACTGTTCAAGAGTAAAGATGAGAATCAGAGCCTGATCCGGACCGCATTGTGTGTCGAACCCAGAGATGGCCATCTCTATATATTCCTACCGCCCCTGACCAATCTCGAACACTATCTTGACCTGATCAATGCCATTGAAGCAGCAGCAGTTGAGACTGGCTATTCAGTGATTATGGAGGGATACGAACCACCAAAGGATCCCCGCCTGGAACGCTTTCAGATCACACCCGATCCCGGTGTCATCGAAGTCAACATTCATCCCAGCAATAACTGGCGTGATCTTGTAGGCATGACCGAAACCCTTTACCAGGAAGCTCGGCAGTCCCGTCTTGGTACTGAAAAATATATGCTGGATGGTCGTCATTCCGGCACCGGGGGTGGCAATCATATTACCATTGGTGCCGCTGATCCTGGAGACAGCCCTATATTGCGCCGACCACATCTGCTGCGCAGTCTGTTAACCTATTGGCAACACCACCCTGCACTCTCCTACCTCTTCTCCGGTCTGTTTATCGGCCCTACCTCACAGGCCCCAAGGGTGGATGAGGCCAGAGATGATGCACTGTATGAACTCGGCATCGCTTTCAATGAGATCCCACCTGGTGAAACCCCCGCCCCCTGGTTGGTCGATAGAATCCTTCGACATCTGTTGGTTGACCTGACCGGAAATACTCATCGATCTGAGTTTTGTATCGATAAGCTCTACTCCCCTGACTCTCCCAGTGGGCGCTTGGGTTTGGTTGAATTCCGTGGTTTTGAGATGCCACCTCATGCACAGATGAGTGCAGTACAGATGTTGTTGTTGCGCGCTTTGATAGCACGATTCTGGGATACCCCATACGAGCGAGAACCAGTTCGCTGGGGAACTGAACTGCATGACCGCTTCATGCTGCCCCACTATATCGAACGGGATCTGGCCGATGTGGTCAGAGACCTGGGCAAATCGGGTTTTGGTTTTGAGAGTGAATGGTTTTCACCCTTCCTTGAGTTCCGTTTCCCCCGATACGGCACCATCAACGTCGATGATATTGAGATGGAGTTGCGCTTTGCCATCGAACCTTGGAACGTACTCGGTGAAGAGGTGACTGCTCAGGGTACAGCCCGTTATGTGGACTCTTCAGTTGAACGCTTACAAGCCAAGATCAATGGGGTGACACCCGGCCGTCATGCAATCACCTGTAATGGTCGGCCTCTACCTCTGCGCAACACAGGCACCCAGGGTGAATATGTTGCGGGTGTTCGTTTTAAAGCCTGGCAGCCACCCTCCGGATTACATCCCACCATCAGTAGTCATGCGCCATTAGTGTTTGAAGTGGTTGATACCTGGAATCGCTGTTCCCTGGGTGGATGTACCTATCATGTCGCTCACCCTGGCGGACGGAGTGAAGAGAGCTTTCCAGTCAATGCCTACGAAGCTGAGGCAAGACGTCTTGCCCGCTTTCATGAACAGGGCCACACTGGAGGAACGATCGATCTGACTAAGGAACCGGTCAATCCTGACTTCCCCCATACCCTGGACTTAAGAGCCACTCCGTCGGGAGACACATGATGACGATTAATCGAGACTCCTTTGAAAACCATCGCTTCTTCGATGAACTGATCACACCAAATGGCAACGCAAGAGGCTATGCCCGCAAGCTGATCAGTTACCTGGGCAAGCTTGATGAAGGCGAGCTCGAATCCCGACAACTTGGTGCTGAGCTGGCTATAAAGCAGATGGGGATTACCTTTCGGGTCTATACCCAGGAAGAGGGTTCCATCGACCGGGTCTGGCCGTTTGACATAATCCCTCGCCTGATCCCTAAAAAGGAGTGGGATGATATCGAAGCCGGGCTGAAGCAGCGTGTAGAGGCTTTGAATCTTTTCATTGACGACCTCTACCACAAACAGAAGATTGTGAAGGATAAAGTTTTTCCTGCCGAAGTGCTGGCAGATTCGGAAAACTTCCGCGAGCAGTGCATTGATATTAACCCACCTCTTGGCATCTGGGCCCATATCTGCGGTAGTGACCTGGTACGGGACGACAAAGGAAAGGTATATGTCCTGGAAGATAATTTAAGGGTACCTTCCGGGGTCTCATATATGCTGGAAAACCGCCTGGTGACAAAAAGAGTTTTCCCGGAACTGTTTGAAACCTACAGTCCTTTGCCAGTGGATGACTATCCCTCAGAACTTTTTGATACTTTGGCGGCACTCTCCCCCCGCCCCGGTGATAATCCGGAAATTGTCGTACTTACACCTGGCATCTATAACTCCGCCTATTTTGAACACGCCTATCTGGCGCAACAGATGGGATGTGAACTTGTTGAAGGACAGGATCTGGTGGTTGAAAAGGATGATTGTGTCTATATGCGCAATATCGAGGGTCTGTCACGGGTTGATGTAATCTATCGCCGTATTGATGACCTGTTTCTCGACCCCGAGATCTTTGATAAAGATTCATTATTAGGTGTACCTGGATTGATACGGGCCTGGAAAGCAGGGAATGTCGCCCTTGCCAACGCCCCAGGCGCCGGTGTTGCTGATGACAAAGTTGTCTACTCTTTTGTACCTGACATCATCCGCTACTATCTCGACCAGGAACCCATTGTGCCCAATGTCCCAACATGGCGTTGTATGGATAAAGACTCCTGCGAATATGTTTTAGAACATCTTAAGGAGTTGGTCGTGAAACCGGCGAATGAGTCGGGAGGCTATGGCCTGTTGATCGGTCCCGCATCAACCAAGCAGGAGCGGCAAACCTTCCGTAAACTGATTAAAGCCAATCCCCGAAACTATATTGCACAACCAACCCTGGGCATCTCCACAGTACCAACAGTATCACGTGGCATGCTTGAGCCTCGCCATGTAGACCTTCGTCCATTTATTCTCAGTGGTAAAAATATGGAGGTCACAACGGGTGGTTTGACCCGAGTAGCCCTGAACAAAGGCTCACTGGTGGTAAACTCATCCCAGGGAGGAGGCAGTAAAGACACTTGGATTGTCGATAGTTGATTAAGGTGCATTCAGGACATAATTGAGGTAAGAGCGAGCGATGCTTTCCCGAGTTGCAGAGACTATATATTGGATTGGGCGCTATCAGGAACGGGCTGAAAACATAGCACGTCTGATTACGGTCAATACCCATCTAACGCTTGATCTCCCTTCAGGGGTTGCCCCCGGATGGGATGTATTGATCCGTCTATTGGGTTGTCATGAATCCTATCTGGAACGTCATCCGGAGTTTACTGAACGCCGTGTCGCCAACTTTTTGATCAGTGATGAATCCAATCCCAGTTCAATCATCAGCACCCTTTCAGTGCTAAGGGAAAATGCCCGCACCATTCGTGAAATATTACCCCGAGAAGCCTGGGAATCGATCAACAGTTACTATCAAACGGCCCTCGAGAGTAAACAGAACAGTTTTTCCCGTCATGGCAGGGAAAGTTATCTGCAGCATATCATTACCGGTTCTCAACTAATGACCGGTCTTTTGGCTGGCAGTATGAATCACGACACGGCATACCATTTTCTCAATTTAGGGCGAAAACTTGAACGTGCCGATATGACAACCCGTATTATCGACGTACGATCAGAGAATCCAATTCCTGAAGATGCCCCTGAGCTTGCCCCTTTCGAGGATATACTGTGGGTGAGTATGCTTAAATCCCTTAGCGCACATCAGATGTATCGCCAACATATGCAAGTTCGGGTTCGCCGAGTGGATGTTTTAGAATTTCTCTTCAGAACCAGTAGATTTCCACGTTCAATTAGCTATTGCACGGAGAACATCAGCTTCAATCTTTCGCGATTACCTAAAAACCGATCACCGTTAAAAATTCTTAAACAGATCAATAATGCGCTTTTGGAAATGCCGTTGGAAAAGATGGATAATAACGTTCTTCATGATTTCATCGATAATTTGCAGATCAGTTTTGGAGAACTTCATGAAGCAATATCCAAAGCCTATTTCCCCCCCAAGGCTACGGACGCTGCCTGATTTATAAAACGATTTTTCGATAGCGTCATTGAGTTGTAACATTAAGATGATTTGATATTGATTTAGAGCGTACAATAGACGCAACAACCACAACAAAAGGTGCTTCTGAGTATGTCTGCGAAAATCGTAGAACAGCAACCACTCCGATTCGTCCACGGCTTGTTTCTGTTCCTGCTTGTATTTGGACTCTGGTTGCTATTGGTTGGTAACCTTGATCCTGCAGAACTGGCAGCCGGTATGGTGATCGCACTCATCGTAACCCTGGCAAGCCGCCCTCACCTCACAATACTCTCTGGTTTGATTATTTCACCTTCAGCGATTGTGCCTTTCATAAAGTATCTCGGCACTTTTTTTCTAGCGTTGATTCGAGCCAACATTGACATGGCACGTCGTGTTCTGAGTCCCTCCCTGCCGCTGCGACCAGCGGTTGTCGAAGTTGAAACCAATCTCAAATCTCCCCTCGGCCGTCTGATTCTGGCTAACAGTATTACCCTGACACCTGGCACCCTCACTGTCGATGTACAGGATCAACTGCTTCTGGTGCACTGGGTTGATTGCCCCCCTGGCACCGATATCGCAACTGCCACCCAAGTTATAACCAGCCAATTTGAGCAGCATCTGAAAGGTTTTGTAATATGACAATGACGGTATTGGAAACAGTGGCACTGGTTTTATTGGGTGCAGCGGTATTGTTGAGTTTATTAAGGCTTATTCTTGGACCGACCGCGCCGGATAGAGTGGTTGCCGCAGACACCCTGGCAGTCATAACAACCTCCGGCTTAGTGGTACTGGCCGCACTGCTGGGAAGCCCCCTCTACCTGGACGTTGCATTGATCTACGGCACCCTGGCATTTGTCGGCGTGGTGGCCATCGCAAGAACTATAGAAGGTAATGGCTCATGAGAATGGTGGCAGACCTGTTTCTTCTCATCGGTGCAGCTTTCACCCTGTTCGGTGCTATCGGATTGATTCGCATGCCCGATGTCTATAACCGAATACAGGCTGGAACCAAAGCAGTCACCCTCGGTTCCTTATCACTGCTAGTTGGTATCGCCCTGCTCTACCCCAGTTGGTGGTCGAAACTTCTGGTGATCGGAATACTCATCCTGATTACGAACCCACTGGGTTCTTCCACCATCGCCAGAGCGCTTCTTATGGCTGGTGTCAAACCTTGGAAAAAAGAGCCGCTCACAAATTCAAGCGAGGTGGATCAATGAGTGACCTGGAGATCTGGATTGCCCTGATACTGGCAATAGTGATGTTGAGTTCTGCGGCACTGGCACTGATTGTTAAAAATCACTTGGCTGCAGTTGCAGCCGCCTCAGTTGTCTCCCTTGGTCTGGCGTTACTGTTTGCACTGATGCGTGCGCCAGATGTAGCCATGACTGAAGCTGCTGTTGGCGCCGGTCTGAGCAGTCTCATTCTGGCGCTGGCTCTGCGTCGACTGGGACTATGGCAAATTGAGGGTAAGCAAGAGAAGCACAGTCTGCTTTCCGTTAAACCCAGGGGGAATGAGAATGCGTAATCTCACCGGACTGCTGTTTGCAGGAGGTCTGGGCTTTATGTTGCTGGCGATTGCCAGTGGCATCGATTTCGGCAATCCGGCAATGCGAATCGGCGAGGCAATTCAGTCATCCTCGCCTCAGGAGATAGGTGCCGCCAATATCGTTACCTCGGTAGTACTCGGATACCGCGGTATCGATACTCTGGGTGAACTCTCCATTCTGTTCGCCGCCGCCTCTGCAGCAGGATTGGTTCTAGGGCGTAGACAGACAACTGCAGGCACTCAAACCAGAGGTGGCTTCGTTCTCCATCATGGCGGTGCAATGCTCTTCCCTTTTCTTTTGACCATAGGTTTTTACATTATTTTTCATGGTCACCTGACGCCAGGTGGTGGATTTCAGGGCGGGGTTATTCTTGCTGCCGCTTTCTTTCTACCGCTGCTCGCCTCTCCAGGTGCACGCTTACACCACTCTATTCTGAGTGTGATAGAGGCCTTTGCCGGTGCAAGTTTCATTTTGATTGGTCTGGCCGCTCTGGCAGAGGGAAAAGCTTTTCTGCAACCGATGTTGAATCAGGACACTCTGGGGTCTTTGATATCCGCCGGTACCTTACCCCTGCTCTATATCGCTGTGGGCTTGAAGGTAGGCGCTGAACTGGCAAGCCTGTTATCCAACCTTGCACAAACGGAGTCCGAACGATGATCCCGGGTGTCACACTTGAATTGATACTCTATACAACCGCCCTGGGTCTGGTCATTATCGGTCTCTCAGGAGTGGTTTTATCGAGACACCTATTCCGTATGGTTCTGGCATTGGTCATCGCTGAAGCAGGTGCCAATCTGATGCTGGTGCTTTCAGGATATCGCTGGGAAGCGGTCGCGCCAATCCTCATTGAACGAAGCGAACAACCCGTCATGGTAGATCCCGTGCCACAAGCCATGGTGCTTACTGCGATTGTAATCGGCGTAGGTGTTCAGGCATTGGCTGTAAGCATTCTCATCCGAATACGTCAGCGTTATGCCGCTCTGGATCGTCATGACGTTGCTGAGAAGATGGATGCTGAGATTGCCATCACAGCGGGGATACGCCGGGATATCAGCCAGGATGCGCCACTGGGGGATCGCCCGATTCAACCCGTGCCAGCCCATACTTCTGAATCCCGTGGAGGCGAACTATGAACTACTTGGTTCTAACCATCGCCCTACCCATGCTCGGTGCATTTCTTTTGCCTGTAGTGATGCAGACTTCCAAAGCGATCGGACTCTGGCTGGGGCCGCTTATTCTGGCTTACGGCTGTTGGCTTTTGGCTAATTTATGGCTGAATGATGTCTCTCTGCCGATCTCGATTGCCATTGGTGGATTTGCAGCCCCGTTGGGCATTAACCTCTATATCGATTCCCTCGCCCTGTTGTTTGCTTTTGCTACACAACTCATGGGGCTGATCTGTTGGCCATTCAGTTTGAATCAGGATACTGCTCGACGCCAGTCACTGATGTTGTTGCTGGTAGCTGCATCCACTGGTCTCGCACTCTCCGGCGACCTGTTCAACCTCTATGTTTTCTATGAACTGGCGGCAGTGGCAACCTTTGGTCTGGTAGCAGCATCAAACACCACTGCATCCATTGCGGCAACCTTTCGCTATCTGATACTGAGCGGTATTGGATCAGTCTTAACCCTGCTCGGCATTGCTCTGGTTTATAGTCAGACCGGCACCTTGAATCTGGCCCACCTGGCACAGTTGGCGCCAGAACTTTTAAATGACAAATTGGGATTGACTGCCTACCTGCTGATCCTGATCGGTATCGGCGTTAAAGCGGAACTCTTTCCAGTCAATGCCTGGGTTCCGGAAATCTATGGGACGGCATCGAGCAGATTATCCGGTTTTCTGGCTGGACTTCTGTCGAAACTGGCACTGCTGGTGATTCTGCGACTGTTGCTGTTGGTTTTCCATCAACCAGAGGCGATTCAGATTATTCTTATCCTCGGCATCCTCGGTGTTATCAGTGGCGAACTTGCCGCCTGGCGTGCCAAGGATATGCGACGTATGCTCGGTTTTTCTTCCATTGGTCAGCTGGGAATCGTCTTCATTGCCCTCTCTCTTCCAGATGAACGTGGATTGCTCGCATTGCTGGCTCTCTCTCTGCATCACCTGGTGATCAAAACCGGACTCTTCATGTTGGCCGACGGTTGGGGTGGCTCTCTGGAGCGTCTTCGGGGCATTGCCCGAACCTCACCTATTGGCGCAGCACTCTTCACCCTCTTTGCCCTCTCCCTGGTGGGCGTGCCACCACTGCCTGGGTTCTGGGCGAAGTTCACACTGATCACTGAACTTGCTGCTCAGAGTGAACCACTCTATCTGATCGGGCTTTTGGTATTTCTCCTTGCGACTGTAATTGAGACCAGTTATATGTTCCGTATTGTTGCCTTGATGTACAGTCGAGCTGAGCTACCGAATCAACCGGCACGACCTCATCTGCCAGGAATCTCCTTGGCTACTGCCTCCCTATTTGGCATCTCCCTGCTGGCAGCAACTGTGTTGATTGCCCCAATTGGTGATGGCCTGCAGGCAGTGGCATCAGAGACAAAGAATATCGATCTCTATATTGAAACTGTTTTACCAGCGACTCCCGGAGGCCAGTTGTGATTCTCAGCCTATTGGATGAGCTATTGATCTTTTCCGGCGCCACACTGTTGGTTGCCCTAATTCTTGGTCGTGGTCTTGCGGTCGGTTGGATGGTGACTGTCCTCTACGCAGGACAGTTACTGGTACTGATTAAAATGGCTGCGCTTGGTTATGGGGGTGATCCCATCTCCTCAGGCTTCAGTTTCAGTGTCATGGGCCAAACCCTCTCATGGCGATTCGATGCACTGAGCTGGTTCTTTGCCTTAATCACTATTGTAGCTGCCATGCTCACCAGCTGGTTCTCCTGTGGCGAGTGGGAACGGAAATTTTCCCAACAGGGGGGTAATGTCTGGCTGTTTCATATGGCCATGGCGTTAAACGTTTTCACCATGCTGGTTCTGCTAGCCAGCGGGGATCTGTTATCACTTTTCATAGGTTGGGAACTGGTCAGCTGGGCGGGCTTTCTCTTAATGGCAGTCGCCGGCGGCGTCGCAACCCAGGCAGCAATGCGCTATATCACCTATGCGGTAGTTGGCGGTATGTCGATCTTTGGTGGTATTGCACTGGTCTACGTCTCAGCTGGTTCACTGCAGTATGAAGCGATCCTGATCGCCGTTGAAAATATGAGTGTTGGTCAACTCTGGATGCTGGTACTGCTATTCGGAAGTGGTTTTGGCATCAAGATGGGGCTACTGCCCTTTCATCTCTGGCAGGCAGCTGCTTATGCAGAAACACCGGGGCCGGGCAGTGCCTTTCTCGGGGCCATCTCTTCCCGTATGGGGCTGTTTGCCATCCAGCTGGTTCTGGTAAAGCTGTTTGGTATCGTCAACATCGATAACCTGAAAATACCCTTCACCCTGATAGATGCCCGCGACCTGCTGGCCTGGATCGCAGTGTTTACCATTATTTTTCCAACCTACACAGCATTGAAGCAGAACGATGCACGCTATCTGCTCGCCTGGCACGGTATAGGTCAGGGGGGATACATGTTGCTCGGCCTGGTGACTGCCAATGCCCTGGGTAGTGCCGGTGGACTGCTTCATGTGTTGAATTATGCCGCCTGCCAGGCTGCACTGCTAATGGCTGTGTTTGCTGTAATGCATCGTACTGGTACAGCAGATTTGAACAAGTTGGGTGGTTTGGTAACCCGAATGCCCCTCTCCTTCCTGGTACTGCTGACGGGGATCATCGGTCTTGCCGGCCTGCCTCCCATGAACGGCTTTGTTTCCAAATGGCTGGTCTATCGATCTCTACTGGTAGATGGTATGCCGTTGCTTTTTGTGGGTGCGATCATCGGCACGCTGGGAACCATCCTCTCAGTCTATAAATTGATCCACAATATCTTTCTCGGCCAACTTCGTGTGGAACACCAGTATATACGCGAAGCCCCCTGGAGCATGATGATTCCGATGCTGATACTCGCTGGCATCATCTTCACCACCGGACTGTTACCCGGCATACCTCTGACCTGGGTTGCCTCTGCGTTGCAGAGTATCGGTCTCACCGGGCCAGAGATATCCCTCGGCGGCATAGAATCAACCAGTGGCAACCTGGATATGCTGTGGGTGATCGGTGTTCTGTTTGCCGGATTTGGTATCGGCGCCGTTATCTTCTACTCCGCAGGTCGCAGTAAAAGAGTGCACCAGCTCGACAACTATGCGGGTGGACACTTTCTGACTACCGATGTGCGTTATCAATATAGCGATAACTTCTACTCTGGTCTGATGCATCTGATCAGTGGCTGGTATCGCGGCAGCTTTCAGTGGCTGGAAAACAGTATTACCTCGCTGGTCGAATTTCTCTCCCTGGGTATGCAGGGTATCTACCGGCGCGCCAATTCTGAGTTCTATCTTTTGAGCACGGCACTTTTTGTAATTGCCTGGGTGGTTTTCTAATGGCTCCAATCGAACTTCTTATTGAACTGACCCTGATGCCGTTGATTGCCTTCATTGTCGGCATGATGATGGTGCTGATGATGCGTCGAATCGCAGCCAAGATACAGCGGCGTGTCGGGCCTCCATTCTTTCAACCGCTGTACGACATCGTAAAACTGCACGGCAAGCGAACTCAGATATCCCACGGTCTGATTCACGATATCGGCATCGTCATGGCCATGGGGGGATATATTGCTGCAGAAACCCTGTTACCGGTTCCCGGAATGGATGGCATTGCAGAAAAAGGTGGCATTATCACCCTGCTCTATCTGATGATGATTCCCTCCCTTGGTCTCGCCCTGGGTGTTGGCCAGTGCGCCAATCCCAATGGATCGATCGGTATTGCTCGTGCCCTCACTGCCATGCTCGCCTATGACATTCCACTTGTGATAGTAATCTTTGGTGTCGCCTATGCCGCTGGCACTACCAACCTTGTCGATATCATTGCCATTCAACAGGCGGGTGGATTTGAGACCTGGGGTGCGGTGCAGATGCCCCTATTGGCGATTGCCGGCCTGATTGCAATGCATGCCTCCCTGGGTAAGCAACCTTTTGAAATCTATATTGCACCGGCGGAGATTGCGACCGGCCCGATGGTGGAGATGAGCGGAAAATATCTGGGCGGACTGTTTGTCATGCAGTGTTTCCAGCTCTATACCACCTCTGTGCTCTATGTCAGCCTGTTTTTGGGTGGCGGCACGACCTGGTTCGATTTTCTCTTGAAGAGTTTTCTGGTACTCGCCATTCCGGTGAGTATCGCCTACCTCTTTCCCCGTTACCGAACCGAGGATCTGCTTCGTCTGATGTGGAAATGGCCGGTGATGCTGGGATTGATCGGTTTGGCATTTGTAATGTGATTTTTTTGCCACTCATGAGACAGAGTGGCACCACCCTGTAATCCCCTAATGCGATACAGAGGTGACTGAATTCCGGCTTCGCCGGATTGACGAGCCTGGAGACCATGAAGGTCACCAGGTGCGTTAACCCAAACGACTTTGGTGATCGTAATGAGCACGTTAAAACAGATACCGGTAATCGAAGAGAGAAAGGGTAACCCCCTGGCGCGGGTGTTCGATGATTTAGTACGATTCTGCCGCTCACGCTCCCTCTTCCTTCTTCACTACTGTACCGGTTGTGGCGCCATCGAGTTGCCACCAGCCATGACCTCACGTTTCGATATGGAACGTCTTGGTATTCAACCAATGGTATCGCCACGACAGGCGGACATTCTTCTGATTACAGGCTATGTCTCTATCAAGACACTCAAGCGGGTGATTCTGACCTATGAGCAGATGGGATCACCAAAATATGTGATCGGAATCTGTTCCTGCACCGTCAATGGAGGCATGTATTGGCAGAGTTATGCCACCGCTAAAAAGCTCGATGAGTATATGCCTGTCGATCTCTATATCGCTGGCTGTATGCCTAGACCCGAGGCGGTTATCAGTGGTTTACAGAAATTGATGGATCGTATCCAGAGTGGGGAAGCCAACGGTTGGGAAGACTACTATCGAAACTACGACTACTACCTGGGCAACCAGCAGAAATTGTTCGGTGAAAAATGGCAAACCCCCACTGACATCATCACCGAAGCTGAACACTACAATCTGATTGGTGACGGCACCCTGGGTGATCACACCAAGCTACTGCAGCAGCATCAAAAGCCTCTTGAGGCTCTTGAGATGCGCCTCGGTCACAATATCAAGGAGCCCACCGAATGAGTAAGGAAGTCGCCCATTGGCTGGATAATATCCTGAAAGAGATCGAAGGCATCGAAGTACGCCGTAAAAGCAGCCGTCGGGTACGAGTCGATGTTCCTGCTGACGCCCTGCCTGCCCTGCTGGAACTACTGCAGGGACGAGCTGGCTATATTCATCTCTCCGCCATCAGCTGTGTCGATTGGATTGAAGAGAAAGAGTTTGAACTGGTCTATCACATCTGGTCATACGAAAGTCATTCATTGGTCTCGGCGCACATACGTATATCCCGGGAAGCGGGTGTCTACCTCTCCGTGTATGACCTCTACCAACCTGCCGCTTTTTTCGAACGGGACATCCATGAGATGTTTGGCATCCACTTCGAAGGCAGTCCCAACATGGAGAAGTTCATCCTTACAGAGTGGGATGGCCCACCTCCAATGCGTAAAGAGTTCGATAGCGAGGCCTATATCAACGAGCACCTCAATTGGCAAAACTATAACCCGGAGTGGCTGCAGGAACTGGTCGCAGAGGGCGGTGGTGTAATCATCCCGCCTGAAGAGCAACGCTTCAGTCAAAAGAAGCGTTAATGGTATTGGAAGAGTATCAATTGTTTGAAATTTTTAGGCCACAAGTGAATCAACTATGAGACCAGAGAATTACGAAGCTCAACGCCATCCACCGAGTAATGAGTACGAGCTCAACTTCGGTCCAAATCATCCTGGCATCGAAGGTAACTACGCCTTAAAGGTGAAACTGCATGGCGATATCGTGCTGGAGGCCAAAGCAGATGGTGGCTATCTGCACCGTGGCTTTGAAAAGCTTATGGAACAGCGGCTATGGATTCAAAACATAGCTTTGGTGCCACGGATCTGTGTTCCTGATCCCTCACCAATGGAAGTCTGCTACGCCTTAGCGGTTGAAGAGCTATGCGGCCTGAAAGTACCTCAACGCGCTCAATGGTTGCGTGTCATGCAGCTCGAGTTATCACGTATCGCAGCACATCTCTTCACCTTCGGCGGTCATGCGGCCACAACAGGTATGTACAGCACCATGTATTGGGGGGTGGCAGATCGTGACCTGCTGCTCGATCTTTTCGAAGAGTTCACCGGTGGCCGGGTCTATAGCATCTACAATATCCCAGGCGGTGTACGCAAAGAGTTACCTGAAGGTTTTCTGCAACGTCTTTCAGAAACCCTGGACTATATCGAATCACGACTGCCTGACTACGATAATCTCTTTTTTAAAAATCAGGTTTTCGTAAAACGAGCCAAAGGTACAGGAGTGATGTCCCGTGAACAGGCCCTTGAGTGGGGAGTTACCGGACCCAATCTACGGGCCACCGGACTGGCTTTTGATGTACGCAAAGACGATCCCTATCTGGTCTATGACCAGCTTGACTTCGACATTCCTGTTGAAGAGAACGGTGACGCTTGGGCACGTACCCTGGTTCGTCGCCATGAGTTGATGGAGAGTATTCGTATCCTGCGCCAAGTGGTCGACATCCTACCCGACATTCATGGCCCTATACGTGCACCCATTCCAAATCCACTGGCATGGAATGTCCCCGCCGGTGAAACCTATACACGGGTTGAATCGTCGAAGGGTGAACTCTGCTATTTCGTTGTCTCCAACGGCGGCCCCAAACCCTACCGGGTTCATGTTCGCGGTCCCTCCTCCATGCATGCGGTGCAGGTATTGGAGAAGATGTCTGTCGGTTCACGTATCGAAGATATCGCGCAGACCATGTTCTCCCTTGATGCCTGTCCACCGGAGGTGGATCGTTGATTGCAATCAGTGAGTGATGATGTTGACTGTTAAAAAAAATTCCATCCCATCAAGAAGTCTTCTTATGGGTTATATGGGCCTGTTAATACGAATCCAATAGCTCTTTAAGAGCTACGAGCATTGAACGATGTCGAAACCTATTCAAGATTCTAAATTCAGTAAACAGAGTACTCAAATTGAGCATGATGATGCCGGCTCCATTCTAAGTCCACTGAAAGCACTTCAGTTCTTCATGCGCAAACCGGTCACCGTGCCCTTGGAACCACGCCCGGCAGCAGATAACTATCGTGGATTTCACCTCAATGATCATGAAAAATGTATCGGCTGCAGCTCTTGTCAAAAGGTCTGTGACAATGCTGCAATCACCATGGTTAAGGTTCCACATCTACCCGAAGATCCTGTAAAGGGTATTCGCAATCTACGACCTGCCATCGATTATGGTCGTTGTTGCTGGTGCGCCTTATGTGTCGATATCTGCCCAACCAGCGCCATCTCTCTCTCACGAGAGTATGTCCACACCTGTACGCAAGAAGAGATCGACAGTTATTTCATTCTTCCGGATGAGACAGGCATCCATGGTGAATACTATGGTGAAGGGTGGCAGAAGAGTGTTGATTCAGATCTTCTCGATTTGAAGCGCCAGCCGATGACCGAGCTCGACCCTGAGGAAAGAATCGATAATTTTAATGAAATCGTTTCCGGCTATACAGATCAGCAGGCCGTCCTGGAGGCTTCCCGTTGTGTACAATGCGGCATGTGTCATGATGCCTGTCCTACCCATATGGACGCACCGGAATATATTCGCTCAATCTGGCAAGGCAACCTGGAAGAGGCGGTTCGCCTGATCTATCAAAGCAACCCTTTCTCACATGTCTGTGGCCGTGTCTGCACGCATCGTTGTGAAGATGCCTGCTCTATAGGCCGACGGGGTGAACCAATCTCTATCCGTTGGCTGAAGCGATATGCCATGGACTCAGTCGATCATCAACGCATCAAGGAGATCGCGGCAGAAGGTAAAGCCGATTATCTTAGTGGCAAACAGGTTGCCGTAATTGGCGCTGGCCCCGCAGGACTCACCGCGGCTTATGATCTGATACGTAAAGGTCATCAAGTGACAGTTTTCGAGGCGAGAAAAGAGGCCGGTGGAATGCCCCGCTACGGTATTCCTGAATATCGTCTCCCCTACGACATGCTCGACAGAGATATTGACGTCATCACTTCCATGGGGGTCAAGATTCAAACCGGCACTAAAGTTGGTATTGATATCACCATGGCACAGCTACAAAAAGATTACGATGCCGTTGTATTGGCAATCGGACTCCATCTTGGTCGCTCGACCAGAGTACCTGGCGCTGACCATAGCCAAGTCTTCAAGGCTGTTGACCTGTTACGACAAACCACAGACGGAGAGAAATTCAAAACGCCAAAACAGGCAGTGGTTATCGGTGGCGGTAATGTGGCAATGGATATCGCACGAACCCTGGCGCGTCAGCAGAAGCAACAGTTTGGAGAGGTCAAAGTCAGTGTTACTGCACTGGAAGATATGGCGCACTTCCTGGCTGATCCAGTTGAAATCAAAGAGTGTCGTGAAGAAGGTATCGACATCTATGATGCCAGAGGCCCTCAGGAATGTGTCATAGAAAAGAATAAACTGGTCGGACTTAGAACCTGGAAAGTACGCTCTATATTTGATGAACAAGGACGCTTTGCCCCAGCCTATGATGAGCAGGATGAGCGCATTCATAAAGCCGATATGGTCATCGAAGCCATTGGCCAGATGTCAGACATCAACCTCTTGGGAGATGATCTGAGTGAGGCGCTAGAATGGCAACGCGGCCGTCTAAGCATCGATCAGCAGGGACGCACATCGGTTGAGTGGTTATGGGCTGCCGGAGACTGTGTAAATGGCCCTGATGTGGTGCATGCAGTAGCGGATGGTCACAGGGTGGCCAGCAGTATCGATGAATGGTTAAATCAACAGTAACGATAGGAGCGCATTGCCATGTCTGAAGGTCATCAAAGCAGTTATGACACCTTGAAGTCTAAAAAAAGCCTGGCAGAGATCCTTGAAACCGCGATTAGTTTTGAACGCACAGCCCGCGATTTTTATAGTGACCTGATTCCAAAAGTAAGCAAACGGATTCGCTATCTGGTGGAAGAGTTGGCTGAAGAGGAGCAACACCATTTCGACCTTTTCACAGAGTTGAAGTCACGTCCCGACATCGATCAACAGATCCATACCCTGGTCGAATTACCAGCCAGCGATAAAAAGTTTTCCGATGCCATACTTCTCCCGGAATTGGGAGATAAACCTGATGACCAATCTGTTCTGCAATACGCGTTAGGCCGGGAACATGCTGCGATGGAACAGTACCATGCACTCGCTAAAAGCTCACCAGATGGTCCGATAAAAGAGTTGTTTCTGTTTCTTGCCAACGAAGAGACGCTACATAAGAATCAATTGGAAAAACTCTATTACGAAACCATACACAGCGGTGGTGTCTGAGTTCGATATCCTCTTCTCATGATGCTTCCTGTAAAGTATCTGATTCTTATTACCCAAAAACGATGCAGTGTGTAATTTCTTACACCGCGCACCCATGCCTGTGGGCCGTAAGTAAAGAAAAAGAGAGCATGATTCAAGGGGCAATTCACTCAACCTGAATTAGATTTACAACCCAGATGGTGCGGCAGGGCCGCACCCTACATGAATCAGAATGCCGTAGTGGTAAAGCAGCCCCTACATGAATCAGAAAGCCGCAGTGGTGAAGCAGCCCTACATGAATTAGAAAGCCGTAGGGTGCGGCCCTGCCGCACCATTTTCATCTCCGCACACCATGTTTACTGAGCCTATTCGTACCACTCAGTCAGAAGCGAAAGTCTACACGTGCTCACTTATTAACCCGGCGACTAAGTATGTCGTCTTCAGGGCATCAAGCATGCATTTACGTTTAATCATCTTATTGTGAATAGTTAATAATTCACATCAAACATAATTTGATTTAACAATCAATTCAGTAATCGCAATCCCTTACCGAAAAACAGGCAAAAAAAACCCGCGTGAGGGGAGACACGCGGGTAAGGGTAAACTGCTTATCGGTCAGTCGTGGTTTATCTGATTCTCATGGCACTCAACACACCCCACCATGTAGCCCTTGGGGAATGTTTCTCTATTGCCATCAGGACAGAAGCTGGTGCTATCGTCACATTCAAGAACTCTGTCTATAGCCATACGGGAAAGTACCGTACCTAAACCATCCTCTCCATGACATGCCTTACACTCATTGGAGTTTCTCTCAACAAGGCTTGCATGACCACCATCAGCAAATTGTGTGTCACCTACTGGATGCATACCATGGGGACCACCCAAAGTATTGCCAAGATCACCTTCATGACAGGTACTACATTCAATGATGGTGCCCTTGTGTCCCTGCAATTGTCCAGCTGCTACATTGTCATTTGCATCGTCGTTCTTGTTAGGCCAGATACCATGAGTCGATCCGTGGCAGGCTTCACAGAAGATGCCTTCATGACCAACACTCACACGGTAGAGCATTGGATTGCCGATCCTCGGATCATCTCCTCCAGTAACTGCTGGGTTATCCGCTTCGATAACGTTTTCGGCAAAGCGTTTATTGGTCGGTACGATCGGTGTAGCTTTTGGATCATCTGACAAATAAGCTTTGAATAAGCGGATTTGATCTGGATTGCTATCTGCATCAGCAGGATTCACAACTGTCCCTGCTGCACCGGCCATATTGTCCATTGCATCACCGGTATGGCATGAACCACAACCCGGCTCATTCGCCCAGGGTACGCGAGGCTGATCTGGATTGGTGTAGAAATCACCACCCAATACGAACGCCCCTGGATTATCAGGATTCACCAGATCTGTAAAATCTGTACCCACCTGAGCCATGTCACCATGACAATCCTGACAGAGCATGCCGCCATTGGACATAGCACCACGCAGACAATCGGTACGTCGTCCTGGATGGCACTGATAACAGGTCTCATGCAAGACCTCACGTCGCTCAGTATTATTGGCTACCACACCAAACTCATCCTTAACCGCTTCCGGCATATCGGGGAAGACTAACTCTCCATTGGAATCTGTAAGGCTGCCATGGTGACTATGCATAACATTGGACATACTCTTCACAGTAATTTGATTACGTCCATTGGCAAAGCCGCCATATGGATCAAATTCTGGCCCCAAGGGTCCCAGTTGCGCCAGATCCAAAGCGGGTGTGTAGTGACACTGCTGACAGACCACAGGGGCCTGGTTCTCCAGGTCAGTACCATGTTTCTGATCGTGCAGGCGAACCAGATTGATATCGGCTGCATACTCTTTACTCACCTCATCCGGCACCATGCCATGCATCGGATCATCCAGAGATGAAGCAACATCGGTTAGAGCCGCTGTAGCCAGGCCATTGCCGCCGTCTACATCTGATCCATGACAGGCACCGCAATTAGCTTCTCCGGAGATCGGTACAACGGTATCAACTGATGCGAGGGTTGTATCACCAATCTTGGCTTGCACTCGATACAGAGGCCATGGATTCTCTCGGCCATAATCATCAAAGGCAGTAATAGGAACGCCTGGCGCTTCAAACCAATTTACACCCTCCACTACATAACCGAATTGGAATCCCCGATCCAGTCCGCCCATCATGTCAATAAAGAAAGGTTGATCTACCACATAGGCCTCAAATTTCTCCAACGCATTGTCGACATAGGGACCATGGCGACCTGGCATGGACTGCTGATCTGCAGTCAAGGCGCCATCACCAAGATAGAGTCGTTCAACATTCGGCATTGGCAAGCCAAGATCAAGAATGCCTTCTACTGGGCCAGCAGGGTAAAAGGCAGGCAGAATGCCTGGTGGGTAGAAAGCGTTGTATGCATCGCGGGCAACACTCCAGAAGTTGGTCTTGAATACCTCTCCAGTCGTTGCATTCATGCTCGAATAGACCGGACCGGTTAGTGCTGAGTTAATGCCGCTTAGAATCGGATCACTTGGGTTAGAGGCGGCTGAGTAATAGACATCCACATCATTCGGACCAAGGATATCAGGCTCCTGACCCCGTCTTATCACGGTTGCATGCAGCACATTGAATGGTGGCAGGATGCTTGAAATACGGGTATCGAAATCACCACAGTGCATACCCAGATCATTCACCGCAAAGACACGATAGTCATTGGTATTGATCAGAGGTTGTTCAGGGACAGGCTCACCCGGAATACCATTTTGACTGGTGGAGTTAATCGAAACATTTGGAATACCAACCACTGGTGGTTCACCATCAACCACAGCAATGGTCATCGTATCGGATGAAGCACCTTTTGGGTCAGTAACGGTCAGTAGTACATCATAATCACCAGCATCAGCATAGAGATGTGAGGGGTTGGCATCAGTACTGCTATTGCCATCACCAAAATCCCATAAATAGCTCAAGTCACCTTTTTCAGGATCGCTGGAACCGTCACTGGAAAAATTTATGGATTGCTCGAGGCTGCCTGTATAAGGGCCATTCGCATTGGCAATCGGAGCTAGATTCTCACCACCACCGTCGCCACCGCCATTATCACAGTTTTCCGGCGCTGAACGTACGCTCAATATTTCCATAACACCATCTGAAGTACGCTGTGCACTCACTTCACAAGGCACCTCAGTATCATCTTTTATTCTAGACCTAAAGCGCCAATCATCATCTTTGGAGGTGACTGCCCCAATAACCTCTTTAGTCGCCGTATTGGTGATAATAACTTCTATACCCTGACCACCCTTACCTTTGACAACCAAGTGGTTTTTTTCATCTTGCCAGATGGCTTTTTCAATCGAAAAACTGGACTCATCCGATGCTAAAAGACCTTGAGAATATAAGGTAATTAATCCTAGATATATGGTGGTGGTAAAAACTACTCCAATGGACTTAATTTTATTCATAGACTCAATACCCCTAAGAATCATTTGGTCGTTAGGTAAACGCCTATTTGCAGATTGCAAGGTCCATTCACGGCTGCGCGGGCGGACAGATACCATAAAAATTAGCAGTTAATACTTAAGATTCGATTAAGTCAGGGAGGAACAGTGTCACAATTAAACCCTGCCCAGCTTGCCGATCACTCAAGGTAATGCTGCCTTGGTGAAGTTCACATATCTCCTGAACAATAGAGAGGCCCAATCCACTACCACTTTCAGTCTCACCAGGAAGTCTGTTCAAACGTTCGAAAACCCATTTCTTTCTATCATCCGGAATCCCAGAACCGGAATCTTCCACAAATATCTGGACACCTTTCTTTGTTGTAGATATGCGGACAGAAACCCCACTTTCATTCGGGGTAAACTTAATCGCATTATTCACCAGATTACCCAGCAGAATGGCTATCATCTGCTGATTGCCTCTAATCTTTATTTGATTTTCAGATACCAACTCCATATCGATATTTTTTCTCAGAGCCATTGGTGAAATCTCAGAAAGTACATCTTCAGTTACAGCCACAAGATCAAATATCTCAAACTCTTTTCTAATCTTTTCAGGTTCTATAGAAGCTAAAATAAGTAACTGATTAACGACATGATTAAGGTGTTTTAATCCTTTTTCAATATGCTGTATGCCTTTTTCACGTTCAGCATCTGTGCGCCCGGTTACACTAGACTGCAACTGCACCAACATACCGGCTATTGGCGTACGGAGTTCATGTGCAACATCTGCTGTGAAACGATTGTTTCGTTCGATTGATAGCTTAAGCCTTGCGAGTAAGGCGTTTAACTCATCCACAAGATAGGAGGCCTCTTCTGGAACTTTTTCAGCTGACACTGGATTCAGGTTGTCGTAGTCACGCTCTGCGATCAAACGTGAAACAGATTGTAATGGACGAAATCCTTGCTGAATAATGAACCACAGCATTCCGGACAAAGGTAAAACAATAAGTAGTGGCTTCACCACATCCTTAACAAAGGAACTCACCAACTTTCGACTGATTGCATGAGCTCGAGCAACATGCACCCGATAGTTATATTCGACAATATTATAGGTATATACCCGCCAACCCTCCCCAGCAAAAACACTATCCGAATAACCATCGACAATATCTGTAGTCAACGGGTGTTCCGGGGCTTGAGGCCCGCGTATGACCAACTTATTTTCATTTGACCAGACTTGTAGTAGCAACGGAAAACTAACACCTACTTCATTCAGGTTAACCTGGTAATCATCCAGGTCGAACTCCTCTAATTCATGCTTTGTTCCAACCGCCAGTAACTCTGCCATCAGTTTTAATTCAGCATCATAGACCTGATTGATATCACGACTGGTTCGCCACCAAGTAAACCAAAAGGTTGTACCCCATAGCAGCAATATTGATAGTGAAATCATAAGCAGCAATCGCAAGCGAATCGATCGGATGTACATTCCGTATTCCTTGTTATGCAGTTATAGATGGGGTTCTAATGCCCGAAACATTAACTGTGTTATGCCAAATCGAAACCAAGCTCTTCCAGACTCATATTAAGGGCCCCTCTATTAATTTGCAGCAGATAACTACTTATCCCCTACCACATGGATACCACAGACAAATTGATTAGATTACTTTAAGCCACAGAGCAGCAAATTTCTGCAGCATGCGATGATTAAAGATGAATCTGAAGAGCTGACTTTTACTATTTTTTATGGTGCAGAAATTATCGTCTAACGCTTGGCATAAACACCCGGCTTCTCTATCACATAGCCCACGCCACGCACAGTACGTATCGGATGATCACCCAGCTTCTTGCGCAAATGGTGAATATGCACCTCTATTGCATTACTCTCTACATCATCTTCCAGACAGTATACTTTTTCACTGAGTTTTCGACGTGACATGACCCGCCCCATGTTCTCCATCAGGCTATGCAGGATATCGAACTCTTTAGCTGATAACGCCACTGAACTGTTTTGAATCGTCACCGTATGAGCGGAAGGATCCAACACCAGATCACCGTGGCGAAGCATCTCAGCCTCTTGCCCGCTGTGTCGACGGTGTAAAGCTCGGATTCGAGCACAGAGTTCATCGATATCGAAGGGTTTGACCACATAATCATCGGCACCACCATCCAGTGCCTGCACCCGATCCACAACTTCGGAGCGTGCAGTCAGAACCAGAACCGGGATCTGATTGCCTTCAGATCGCAAGCGAGCCAATACTTCAAGACCTGATAACCAGGGTATATTCAGATCAAGCAGCAACACATCATAGTGGCCGCTTTTAATCGACTGCATGGCTGACAGACCATCACGCACCCAATCGATACCCAACCCACGACGCTCCATAACGGTCTTAATACCGTCACCCAGCATCTCATCGTCTTCGACCAACAGTAGATTCATGTTCACCGACATACGTCCCCCGCGCAACAATATGTCACCGACCAAGTAGAGAGGCTATCTTTTTTGCTCATCAGCTATGAGCCTTTGCCTTTCTCCTAGTATCAATGATAGGACTATCGTCCATCCGGCCTAACGATAATGAAGGGCTTTCGACTCGACCCTGTCAGGCTTATAAGTTTGCTCCTGCCAAACCTATTAAGCCCGGTTCAAGCATAGCAACTCATTTGGACAATTATGCAATAATTGGGAATTATATACCAATTCTTAGATTATTTATTAATTTTCAGTGTGATTCAGAGCACATTTAAGAATATCATTCCTCTGAGCGCACCGATTCTGCTGCGCCGCAGCTACCATATCTCAACTCAAAATATCAGTGATTATCAATCAAACAAGCAGGAAGAATGCTACTGCGGCCGCAGTAACTAAACTGATAGTCGTGGGCAGGGTCACCAGCATAACACCACTCCCCAGCATCAAATAGGCGGTCTCCACCACCAGAATCCCCATCGCGATACCCAACGCCCGAGGCGTATGCATCCATTTGGTTACTCCGGCCAGAGAAATAAACGCCAATCCCAACAGGGCCGCTCCCATCATCCCGGCAAAAGCCTGGTTCACCGGCTCGGTGCTGAAAAAGCCGACGATCAAATAAGGATCGACAATCAGGATCACCCCCCACAGGGTCAACATAACAATCGCTAGAATCAGAGCCAGACGCTGCAATACCCGATTAGGCATAGCCTTCCCCTAGATTATCTTTTAATTATCATATGATTATAGAAAATTTCTCAATCGAATGACAGCGAAAGATAGCAATAATTGCGATGCAGTTCCATTAGTTCTCACAATGTTCTATACTCCAATCACGATAAACGGAACTTTTAGAGAACAGAATATGCTGACCGCCACACAACATAAAACTCTGGCCTTTATCCGCCGCTATCTGAAGCGGCGCGGATATGCCCCATCGCTGATTGAAATCGCTGAGGGGATTGGAATCACCTCCAAAGGCACCGCCCACCGTCATGTTCAAGCCCTGGCCGAAGCAGGACGCATCCGCCTGATTCCCGGCCGCAAACGCGGCATCGAAATGGTCGATGACGCGGAGCTGTCGAAGTTCAGCCTCCCCATGCTGGGCAGCATCGCTGCCGGTCGACCGATCGAAGCCATAGCCGGCCAGGAGCGCCTTGACCTGGCCGAATATCTGACCGGCCCAAACCGCTACGCCCTCCAGGTCAAGGGGGATTCCATGATCGACATCGGCATACTTGACGGTGACCTGGTCATTATCGAGCGCTGCGACACCGCAGATGACAATGCCATTGTCGTCGCGTTGATCGATGACCAGGAGGCCACCCTGAAACGCCTTAGACGCCTCAAAAGCGGTCGCATCAAGCTGATTGCCGAGAATCCCGATGTTCCTCCCATGATCTATGCCGCTGACAGGGTGAGAATTCAGGGGGTTCTGGTCTGTCAGCTCAGACAGTATCACTAACGTAATACGCCAATGCGGTTTGACGACACATGCCCTGACAGCTATTGGTCTCGGGCCATCATCCTAGTGGATATGAATGCCTTTTTCTGTAGCGTAGAGCAGATTGACCATCCCGAGCTACAAGGACTTCCTATCGGCATTACCAATGGCTCCCAGGGAACCTGTATCATCACCAGCTCCTATGAGGCTCGATCCTATGGCGTACGAACTGGTATGCGCCTGAAAGAGGCTCAACGAATCTGTCCGGAATTTCGCCAGGTCCCCTCTCACCCGGAGCGCTACGCCCAGGTATCCTCCCGTATCATGGAATCACTCGCGGACATCACGCCCGACCTGGAAGTCTTCTCTGTGGATGAGGCCTTTCTCGATATCACCCGCTGCCAACGCCTGCTCGGTACGCCACAACAGATTGCCCACAAGGTGAGAAAGGCGGTATCGGACGCCTCGGGGGGCATGCTCTGCTCGGTTGGCGTCAGTGGCGACAAAACCACCGCCAAATATGCTGCCAAACGAAACAAACCCAATGGGCTGACCATTATCCCCCCCGGCTTGGCCCGTTCCGAGCTGGCCAGAATCCCGGTTACCGAGTTGTGCGGCATCGCTCGTGGTATTGGTCGCTATCTGGCAGAACGGGGGGTATATAGCTGCGGTGATATGCAGCGCCTGCCAATCGGTGAGATCGGACGACGCTTCGGAAACCCCGGACGGCGCATCTGGCTAATGGCTCAGGGGCTCGATCCTGATCCGGTTCATACCGACGTTGCCGCCCCTAAATCCATAGGCCACGGCAAGGTCATGCCGCCCAACACCAAAGACAGGAAGATCATCGACACCTTCCTGCTGCACATGACCGAAAAAGTGGCATCCAGACTACGTCTACACCAGTTTCGCGCCACCCACTTCTATATCGGAGTTCGACTCGAAGCCGGTTTCCTCAGTCGCAAATATCGCTGCGACCCGCCCACTGACCACGCTCCTGACATTTTGGCCATGTGTGATGATCTGCTCGACAACCACTGGGCAGGAGAAGGCTGTTTTCAGGTACAGGTGACAGCACTCGATCCGAAACCAACTGGCTACCAGGCCGATTTTCTAAACCCTGGACAACAGCAGAGGGACCGGCTCAACCAGGCCATGGACAACATCAACCGACGCTACGGCGAATTTACCCTGGCCCCAACCCGTCTGCTCGGACGCTCCCAAATGCCCAATGTCATCGCTCCGGCCTGGAAGCCCTCCGGCCATCGGGAGACGATTCTGATGAATGGTTCAAAATCCTGAATGATGAATTTAAGCTGATTAAGATGTGTACTGCCATCTACTACGCTTCCAGCAATCAAGAGTTTCGCACAGAGTTTCCCGATCCCCGGGCCTGTCTGCCGGTGATCAAAAAACAGGGAGGCATTGCCCTGTTACCCTGGGGAAGAAGAAAACAGCAGACAGGCAAACTCCCCCTCGGCGGATGGGCGCGACTCGACGCCATCTATGGTGGACATTGGGATCGGTGGCGGCCTCTTCCAGTCAAGCTCGATATACGTCAGTTCATGGAGGTGGATTTTGAAGGAAACCGACGCTGGTTTGATGTCACATCAGGCAAGTGGATTCAGGGGCTGATCGCTCACTGCCATCATGAACGACGTGTCTATGTGGTCACCATTACACCAGAACTGGACGATTCCGAGTACGAGCGCTGGCCAAGAATACTCAGTGCCGGAAATCGGTCAAAATCACCTGTTGCAGCTGACTTTGGCACATACTAACCAGGCCATAGATATTATGGCGTCTCCTCTGCGAGTAGCTGTTTGATATAAGCCACCACTTCATCACTATCCCATTCAACAGGACCAATCGCTTTAAACCTCATTCGACCAGATGAATCTATAAGAAAACTACTCGGATAGACCTTGATACCCCAAGCATCAGCAACCGCCTTTTTTTGATCGAGCAAAACAGGAAAATTGAGTTCCAGCCTAGTTGCTATTCGCTCTACTCTAGCCCTCTTCTCTTTGACATTGACAGCAAGTACGACCAGCCTATCTGAAGAGATTGTCTCCACCAACCTGGTCATTGAAGGCATCTCTTCAATACAAGGTGGACACCAGCTTGCCCAGAAATTAACCAGAACCACTCTCCCATTTAAGCCACTCAGGCTATATTTTTGATTGTTGATATCAAATAACTCAATGCTATTAGCCTCTTTAGATGGCTTTATCTCTTCTAACCATCCCCCATTGGCAGAAGTTAAAAGCATGAACAGAAGTGAAGCAGTAATGAGTCGTTGATAGACAATTCGCATAAATATTTCTGAGTTTAAGTGCGTAACAGGGCCAGTTGGTCGTAGGGTCTGCGTCAAAATTCTTCTAGTGTAAAATCATTATTTCACCATGGAACAACTTATAGCATCCGACTTTGTTTTTTATATATTGTTCAATTTACACCCTCTATAGATCAAAATACACCCTATCAATAAACGAAGCACGACTCTCTCAGTTGCTATAGTTTCAAAAAAGAGTTGGGATGATTAACATTTTCACTTTGAAATTTAATATCACCATTCAATTAAATACTTTATTTCTTTTTTTGTTCTACAAAAGACTAATATTGTTTGTTGTATTTAAGTTTTTATATTATTCGCAGCAACTATTTCTTAAAGTTTTATATACAAGTGTCGATTAAACAGATGGAAATGGAATCTAAATCAAACAGCAAGGATTCACTGATCATTTCGATAACCGGTGCAAGCAAAAGCAGCATTAAGTAAAACACCTGCGTTTATGAACTCATCAGCGGTTCTGCCAAGGGAATACCACTCTGGATTCCATCAAAATAAGTAGCAGTAAATAATAGTGCCTATAGGCGGCTTGTAGGCAAATAACAGTATCACCTGAAATATAACAACAATCAGGGTGAATATAGGATATATGTAATATACCAAGGGGACTTGCTATGCTGTCGCTATCTCGTTTTTCTTCTATTCGTACAAAACTATGGCTTGGTTTCGGGCTGGTATTGTCCATCTTTTCAATTAGCTCAGTGATTACATTATTGAGTCTTAATGAAGTCAATCGCGATGTGGACAAAGTCATAACCACCAATCAGCCGACAATTTTATTGGCAAAAGATTTAACATTACATATTGAGCAGGCTACCGCATCACTTGGTTTCTATATGGTAACGAAAGAAAATTACCATTTGGAAGGCTATACAGAGGCACTTATAAGAACTAAAGAAGTACTTAGTCTATTAAATAACGCAACCCTACGTAATCCTGAAATTGATTATGATGAAGCACTGAATTTGGTAAAGGAAGAGATTGAGGCATTCGAAGAGACCGCAAACATTTTATTGCAGAAAACATCTTCTTTTGAGGAGAATTTTCCTGGTATCTCCTATGCCAACCAGTTTATCAATCCATTAAGCAGAAACTTCATGCAGCTTACGACACAGATGATTATGTCCGAAATGGATGAGGATTCTGAGGAAGGGCGTAAGCAACTTTTAGCTGATATTGCAGAATTGAGATTTACCTGGAGTCAGGTAATGAATGGTATCCGTGGATACCTGGCTTTCAGAAACAAGAATAATATAGAGGATATGAATCTGTACCTTGGGCAGGTGGAATCACTACTTAAGAAGCTTTCAGATCGTGAAGAGATACTTACACTTGAGCAGGTTGATGCACTCGATATTTTTATAGCAAATATCGTTATCTTTAATAAGCATTATACAAAATTACTAGAAATACATAGCAGTGATCAGTGGCGTAGTGATGCCGCACTGGTACGCAACGAATTAAATGTTGATCTACAGGCAATTCAAACCAATCTTGCAGATCTTGCTGGAGAGCTTCAGACATCAATAGATCACACTAGCGAGTCCTTAACTGAGAATACCCAATTCGTATTTGATTTAGTGATCATTCTGTTAATCATCGGCCTGATAGTTGGGTTTGCAATTAGTTGGTTTATTGCTAACTCTATATCCATACCTATTACAAAAGCAACAAATACCATGCAAAATATTGCAGATGGCGATGGTAACCTGATGAACACCCTTGACCAATCTGGTAATGATGAATTAGCGATGTTAGCAGCAAGCTTTAATGTATTTGTTGGTAAAATAAGAGACCTTATCAGGCAGACTGCTCACTCAACCGAATCTGTTATTAATGCAGTTGCTCAAACCAGTGAAAGCTCGAGCCAAATTATTAATGGTATACATAACCAAGAGAGACAAATAGAGCAAGTTACAACCGCAATGAACCAAATGACCTCCTGTATTAGTGATGTAGCTAAGAATGCAACTATTGCTGAAGAGGCGGCTAAAACTGCTAATGAAGAGACTCATAGTGGATGTTCTATTGTACGACAAACATCTGACGCCATCGAAGAACTTGCAAGTGAAGTAAAGAATGCAGAGCATTCTATTAAGAGAGTTGAGCAGGAAAGCTTGCATATTGGTAGCGTTCTTGATGTTATAAAAAGCATCGCTGAGCAGACCAACCTGCTAGCACTCAATGCAGCAATAGAAGCTGCACGAGCCGGGGAACAAGGCCGGGGTTTCGCAGTTGTAGCTGATGAAGTACGCAGTCTTGCTACAAGAACGCATGAATCTACCGGTGAAATACAAAGTATGATTCAGTCACTTCAAAATGGCACACAAGAAGCAGTTGCTGTTATGACCTCTGGTCGAGCAAAGGTAGAGGCCAACGTAAAACTTACCGGTGAAGCTTTAAATTCACTTAATACGATAAATAGAGCAGTAAACACTATTAATCAGATGAATACTCAAATTGCAACAGCTGTAGAGCAACAGTGTGCCGTTGCAGAGGAGATTAACAACAATATTTCTAATATTAACAATAGCAGCAAGCTAAATACTACGGAAGCCAATACTACTGCTGACACAGTCAACTCCCTGGGATCGTTTGCCTCAGCCCTGCAAATGGTTGTACAGCAATTTAAATTTTCTGGAGACAGCAGTTTAGATTTTAGTGCAGCTAAATCTGCACACATAGCCTGGAAAGCGAGACTACGTTCGTTTCTCGATGGCATGGAGTCCCTATCGAGAGATGAAGCAGTATCACATCATAATTGTGCATTCGGAAAATGGTATTATAGTGAAGGATTAAAGCAATATGGTGATAGCTCTGAAATGCAAGCTATTGAACAACCACATCACGACCTTCATGATCTAATCAAGGAGATTATTAGCTCCAAAGAAAATGGTGATAAAGAGAAAGCTGAATATCTATACACAAAAATTTCACCAATATCCAGCCAAATTGTTAATCTATTAGAACAGGTCGAAGAGTCGATATCCAGTAAGAGCTAGTTATAAATAGTTAGTTATCAAACATAGACTGCTTATCCATTTGTATGGTAGTTGATAATAGACTTCTATTATCAACTATTATTTTGGATTAGCTCTATTGTGACTTATCTATTTTTTAATAGAATGCAACCCCATTATAGTGACAATGAGCTTTTTTTCGTTAGTTACTCTTGTCGATTAAGATTTAACGGATATAGTAGAATTTTTGAAAGTAATTAGCAGATATTTAGTACATGGTCGAGTATCATTTTAAGTTCTCTAATTTATTTACGCCAAATCTGCACACCAATAGCCACAATTCCAAGAGCAATTCCTGAAGAGAGCACCATCCTCGCAAACCATTCTGGCCAGGCGGGTTGCGGTGTTATTAATGCAAAAAAACCAATAACAACTAACCAGAATGCCACCTTTCCTAATAGCGCGAATTTTAACAAGATAACCTCTTAACTTGCTCTATATTCTGATTCATTATTTTATATCTGTAATCAGTTAAACTATCAATTCTTTTATTCAAAATAGTGTATTTGTTTGCGCGATATACTCAGGCGTCATTATAATAGGTTCTTGTTTGATTTCACACCCATTATATGCATAATCATATTCAACTCCTCACCATAATATTCCACCAATAAGTTGATATTATCATTCAGTTCTGTCCTTGCAAACCACATACTCTGTTGATGTTCGAAATAAAAGGCTTGATAGTGAATGAGACTTGGCCTCCCTGTTCCATCCAGAAATCGCCTGAGAGTTGTTACAACTGTTAGACCTGGTATTGATGTCTGTTCTATTTGAAATTTATTTATTACCTCCCCTAATCGAGGACCGTCGCTGTCAATTATTCTGTAGAAGTGTTGAATCAGATTATTTTCATTATAAGCAGCAAGGGGAAATAGAGTGACTGTCAAACGATCACCCTCTGACAACCCATAAAGTTTGATTATTTTTATTCCAGAACTCTCTAAGGTTATCCAGTCTACCTCTTCTGAGATAATTGGTTGTGATACTACCCATAACAATAGAGCTAGAAGAAGATTTGATATACGCACTTCTGATTCCTCCACTTTACCTTCACATAGAATTGTTATTAATTCTTAAAAAGTGAAAAATAAAGAGAGTCACCTCTCGATTTCCAGATCTAATAATTATTTTCTTAGAATATATTTCTAACACTTCCTGTGTGTACTCCATTCAGATATTCCATTCTTAAAATAGCGCTTTAATAGTTTCTATAATATTATACTATTCAATAATTAACGGAAACTATTTCTAATGCCGCATCTTTATTATGTTCACGATCCAATGTGCAGTTGGTGCTGGGCTTTCAGACCTACACTCTCAAAACTGATAATAAGTTTACCAGATTCAATAACCTACAGTTATCTTCTAGGTGGTCTGGCTGCAGATTCAGAAGAGCCTATGGAAATGGATATGCAGGAAAGATTAAGGAATACCTGGTTGACTATTCAGCAAAAGTTACCCAAGACCGACTTCAACTATAATTTTTGGTTAAATAATGTACCTCGCCGCTCAACCTATCCTGCATGTCGAGCTGTCATCACCAGTAGAAAAATGGACGCAGCATTAGAAGAGCAGATGATACTTTCTATTCAACAGGCATATTACATGGAAGCAAGAAATCCATCTGATAATTCGACACTGGTTGAAATAGCAGGTGAAATTGGCTTGGATAGATCTATTTTTCAAAACCTGTTGAATAATGAGTCTATTAACAACAGTCTATTAGATGAGATTGAGCAATCAAGATTGATGGGGATAAACAGTTTTCCTGCTCTTGTACTGAAAATTGAGGATGGATATTGGCCGATCGCCGTCGACTATCATGATGAGAATAGTATGTTAGATATTATTCACCAACTATTTACCTGATATCTAGTGTACCTCGCCATAGATTCTGTACCATTCAGAGCCGCCCCATTACGTCAGATCAAGGCGTGGCTCGCAGGGAATGGCAGGCCCTTTACAAGAGCCACAACGCAGAGCAGGCGTATTGGGCCGACCCCTCCGGGCGAGCCTGGAAGGGGTTATCCGCGGCGTTATGCCTCTTGGCAAGGGAGGGGCCATTCCCTTCGAGTCATGCCTTGCACCCCAAGGGCACTTCCTTCGGGGCGCGGCTAACCCCTTCCAGACTCGCTGAATGGTACAGAATCTATGACGAGGTACACTAGCAAGCATGTTAAACTTAGACGAGAGCCTTCAAACTATTTGATTAACCTGAAGAATAGACATTTAATCACATCATACCGATTTAAGGCATGGATTGCCGATAATCGCCAGCTGTTGTGAATCCTGCAATACTTGAATATAAAAGCAATGAATTATGTTGACTGATAAAAATATAGATAGACTACGCAAAGATATTTCATTTACTGCCGATCTCAATGGAGAAAAACTATTAATTCACTCCACCTGGGGCATTTTCTCACCTAAGGATATTGATGAAGGTACCCAGCTATTGATCAATAACTTACATATAGAGCCAGAGTTTGACTGCATGGATCTGGGTTGTGGTTATGGCCCAATAGGACTTTACATGGCAAGACGTGCAGCACAAGGCAGAACTTTGATGGTTGATAAAGACTTTATGGCTATCGAGTACAGTAATGCCAATGCCGCTAGAAATAATATATCCAATGCTAAAGCTATGTTAAGCAACGCATTTGACCATATTGACTCTTCATTACGCTTTAACGTAATTGCCTCAAATATACCTGCAAAAGTAGGAAAAGAGATGTTGAGCATAATTCTCTATGATGCCAAACAGAGACTCAAACCTGGGGGTAAACTCTATGTAGTTACCATCAATGGTTTACGACAATATATGAAACGTAATTTGAATGAGATTTTTGGTAATTATAAAAAACTAAAACAGGGAAAGACCTATACTGTAGCCATGGCTGAAAAACATTAACACAAGCCTCTGTTTATTTTCAGTTTAATTATTAAACAGGTGATTCAACATGTCGTCATAAGTCGAAATGTACCTCGCCTGCCTGCATCGAGGTTTCAAAATGCCGCTGCAGTCCCAATCTACAGGCAAGCGCACTTCTGCCACTCGAAAAATCAGTATGTTAGGGCCCAACTCCATCAGACAGCTGCTTTAAGACATGTGAAACTGCAACCAACCCAAAACTGGCTGTTACGGTCATAGCAGAGCCATATCCACCGCAGTTTAGTGAGCCATCAAGTCCATCTGGCCTTGCAAGGCATACCTCTCCTTCACTATTAGGATATTTTTGTTGTTCGACTGAATATACACATGGCACACCAAATCGACGTTTCAAATTAGAAGGGAATCCGAACTCTTTTCTCAATAATTTACGAGTCTTAGACAAAAGAGGATCCTGTTCACTTCGACTCAAATCAGAAATACCTATTTTTGTAGGATCTATCTGCCCACCAGCACCACCTAATGTTATCAAAGGTATCTTTTCTCTTTTACAGTAATCTATTATTGCGGCTTTGGTTCTGTAGTTATCAATACAATCCAGTACATAGTCAAAGTTATCGAGTAGTAAATCAGATAGATTCTCTGCTTCAACATACTCCTCAACTGCAGTGATTTGACAATCTTGATTTATTTGTTTGATTCGCTGAGACAACACTAAGACTTTAGCTTGGCCAAAATCCTTCTCAAGCGCAGGCAATTGACGGTTGACATTAGATTCAGCCACATGATCTAAATCGTATAGGGTCAATTTACCAATACCACTACGAGCAAGAGCTTCGACTGCCCACGACCCCACCCCACCAACACCTATAACTGCAACATGCGATTTTAGAAATCTTTCAAGGCCACTTTGACCGTAGAGACGTGCAATACCTCCAAACCGTCTTTGATAATCCATATTTTACTCTGCCAAAGCCATTCTTAGATATTGATTGAAATGTATAAATTTAATGAATAATTTTACCGTAATCAGTAGCTATGAGCATTACTCTTTTTTCGAATCAATAATTCGGTTGAGATATCATGAGCTTTCTTGTTTTACTAATTCATTAAGTTGCTGAATAAATTGCTGATGCATCTGCCGTAACTCATCAATCCTACTCTTTACACTATCTTGATGCTCACTGACTGACAGATTATAGAGTTCCTGACCTAACAGATGTATACGTTCATGGCACTCTCTTAAGTTTGAATACTTTTTAAGGTGTCCATATTGAAAATATCCATTTCCATAAAACCAACGACCGAATGAACAACTATGACTGTCTAAAAGAAGCCTTTGTGATGTTGAAGGTGGTTTTGAAAGAATATCAACAGCATTTTCAATCCACTGCTCGTGGCTGTTTATGGCCTCTTCTATATCCGAGTTACTGGCTTTTTCAAGTCTTTTTTTCAAATATTGCCATTCATCATCACTATCCCAAGCATTTAACCACCCAGGTATATTCTCAGCAGGCATTGGTCTTGCTATACCATACCCCTGCCCTAATTGACATCCAAGTCTTAGCAATGCAGCACCATGTTCAATACTTTCAACACCCTCAGCAATAACCGGATGATGATAGGCTTGCGCCAGTCTAACTACACTATCAACAATTGCCAAATCCTGTGGATCCTCGAGCATATCGCAGACAAATGAGCGATCTATTTTGAGCGTATTTACTGGGAGTCTATGAAAATAGGTCAAAGATGAATAACCTGTTCCAAAATCATCTAAAGTTATCTGCAAGCCTAAATCCTGACAGCTTACCAGTGATTTAATTATACGGTTTAAATCTTGAATAGAGGTAGTTTCAAGTATTTCCAGTTCAAGTTTTTGAGGCTTTACTGCACTATATTTTGCAAGTGCAGTTTTTATATGATTGATAAATTCTGTGTGCTGTAGGTGATGAGGGCTGATATTTATACTTACAGATAGATCAATACCAGCCAATTGCCACTCTAATATTTGCGCAAGTGCAGTACCTAAAACCCACTGACCAAGTTCGATTTCCAGCTCAGTATTTGTCAGATTATGTAGAAAAGCACCTGGCGCAACCAATCCTTCATCTGGGTGAATCCATCGAATCAATGCCTCTACACCTATCACCTGTCCACTATACATATTTACTTTTGGCTGATAGTAAAGTGTAAATTCCTCATTGGTAAAAGCTTTCTCTAGACGCTGATAATTTTCGCGATATGCCTTAACTTGCCTGTCCTGTTCCGGATCAAAGAGATGAAAGCAATTTTTACCTCTTTCCTTTGCGATATACATTGCCTGATCTGCATGCCGTAGTAGTAAATCTGCATCTGAATTATCTGAAGGAAAGAGTGTATAGCCTATACTTGCCGAGACCTCAACCTCAACACTATCCACTTGAATCGGTAATGCGATATTTTCCATTACTCTCTGCAAAATTACTTCACATGCGACTAAATTTGTAAGCTCGGTAAGAATCAGTACAAATTCATCACCACCAATCCTTGATACAGTGTCTCCAGCACGAACGGTCATTTGTAATCTTTGCCCTATCTCTATTAAGACCTGATCCCCAGTATCATGACCATAGGTATCATTAATCGGCTTAAATCCATCAAGATCCAGATAGCAAACTGCAACCTGCATATCGTTACGCTTCGCTCTTACGATAGCTTGATTCAAACGATCTGCCTTTAGTAATCGGTTCGGTAGACCAGTTAAAGCATCATAATGTGCAATTTTATCTAGTTCAGCTTCCGCTTTTTTTCGATCGGT
This sequence comes from Candidatus Thiodiazotropha sp. AKAK3, assembly GCF_058244645.1. Taxonomy (NCBI): domain Bacteria; kingdom Pseudomonadati; phylum Pseudomonadota; class Gammaproteobacteria; order Chromatiales; family Sedimenticolaceae; genus Candidatus Thiodiazotropha; species Candidatus Thiodiazotropha sp. AKAK3. The sequence goes on along the minus strand of NZ_JBSYOQ010000071.1, from coordinate 246,717 downwards.
AATATCGTGTATTATTGAGTAGAGTACCTGCCTTCCTCCCCACTCTATCGGTCCAGAATGGACTTCGACATCGCGAACTGTGCCATCAACCAATGTATGTTTAAAATAAAAGTGGCTTCGTTCTTCTCGATCTGCCAATTTCATCTCATGAGCAATCTCAATCTCGCTCAAGGTATTAATATCGCTAATATTCATTCCCAACAATTGATCACCGCTGTAACCATAATAAGACTCAGCAGCTTGATTTGCGGCAAGAATTTTACCGGTTACTGGATCGATGGTAAGCATCACAGCTTTACTTTTTTCAAATAGCATTCTGAAACGTTCTTCACTATTGCGAAGTGCTTCAGTAAGTTCTTTTTCCCGCTCCAGAGCATGAATCAACTCTTTATTGCTATCCTTCAATGTAAGATTTGCACTTGCAAGCTCTTGTGTTCTTATATCAATCTTTTCTTCAAGTTCTTGGCTGGAATTTTTAAGTGCTTTGATCTGTGCCTTGAGTATTTCTCCCATCTTATGTAGTGATATTGATAGTCTACCAATTTCATCTCTACCGTCTACTTCTGAAATCTTCTCAAATTTACCTTTTGCTATTGATTCAGCATAATCAGAAAGGCGCGATACAGGCTCAATAATCGATCTGCGAAGAAACAGATTAAGAAGAAGTGCTATTGAGAGAAAAGTAATAACAACATTAACAAGAATCTGAGTAATTGCACCCTTAACCTTATCGTCAACAATCGAGGTAAGAAAGCCTAGCCGAACTGCACCTACATAACTACCATTCTGTCCAAATAGTGGTATAGCCACATCATAATAATGCTCACCATCAAAACGATTGTATACCTGCCAAATTGGCTTTCTAACACTCAGGATTCTTGTTGTTACCGGGTCATTAAAATGTCTGCCGATTAAATCTGAACTGCTATGAAAAAGGGCCATTCCGCCTTCATCTACTACTGTTGCATAAGCAATATGACTATTTTTATCCACCACCTCTGCCAGTTTTTTATCCATGCCAGACAATGAATCCAAGGGTAGCCCCAGAGAAATCAACTCAGTCAAAAGACTCTCTATGCTATGCCCGATACCAAAACTACCTGTTAAAAGTGCATCAGTATATTTACTACGAAAACTTAATATATTGAGCATGGAACTTATCAGTAATGATATGGCTAATACACCAATCGTGATGAGTAATATTTTTCTGTTCAGCCCCATATTTCAACAGCCACTATGATTTCTATTTACTTGGAGGAGACCTATTTTATGAGAGGTTCTAATCAACCCACTATCCTCAATAGTTCTATTATCAGCACTCAAAAAATGATAAGAAAACACCACTAGAGATCGAATCAGGTATCTCATTGAACTATATTTTTTCCAGAGAGTTGCAAAATGCCAACTGGTACGCTTATTCCAAAACGTTTTGCCTTAGTCAAATCAACTGCATATCCATAACGCGCTGGCCATTTGGGTTCAATTTTCTGAACTTTATAATCTTCAAACAGATCACGGATCATCACCGCCACTTGCCGCCCGATGCTCTCGAGACAGGGAAATACGACAGCAGTTGCCCCCCAGCGTGACACCACATCGCTTTTAACCAAACCAATCAATGGTTTATCCGCGAAGGATTCAACTGTTTTCGCGAAATACTCGCGTGCGCCTAACTGATCGTTCGGTTTCAGAAAGGCATCCACTTTATCATTCAATTCCTTGATAAGCGGTATAGCAAACTCTGCCATTTGTTGATCACCATTTTTTCCAGTTACCAATGGAACAGCCCGAAATAAAACCTCAACATCATTAAATGCAGGATCTTTCTCCAATAACTCCCTGATCCATCGATTGTAACTTTGCGATTGAGGCATATCGGCATAGATTAAGCCAAATGTATGAGCGTCAGGCATCAATTGGCGCAGGAATAAAAACCTTGATCTAACCGGTACTGGATAACTGACTCCAGTAAAATTAGCTTTCGGAGATTGGTCGAAATCGTCAATTACACCAATACCGACGGGATCAGTTGGCGCTCCAAAAACTACGGGGATTTCACTATTCCACACTACATGCTTTGCAGAAATTGTTGCAACGGTTCCGCCGACATAGATCACATCGTATTTAGTGGACAACTCCTTTCTGAGTATCGCCTCTCCTAGCACCACATCGTTTTCTGCAATACCGTATGTGATATGTAGATTCTCTCCCTCTCGATAACCATGGTCAGACAGTGATTCGATCAGCGATATTCGAACATCTTGATAGGGGCTACCACTTTGAGAGTCGAGGATAAGTAACCGATAGACACGCCCAGGCTCTGGAAAACAGTGTGCTAGTATCGGAAGACACATTCCGATAAGCGCTATAATTTGAAGGAAAATAATTTTTTTAGTCGTATACATCTACCATCACCAACGGTAGATGACCAAGCATCTAAGATGCCAAACGAATCTGGCACATTCACAGGGGATCATCGCTGTTAACTCCAAATATCTCAATCTTAGAAACAGATAGCCATTTCAAGTTTTGCTAGTGTCCTACACCACAAACCAATTTCGATGAGATAAAGATTAACTTAAGGAGCCTCTGTATATGTTTAGTTCGAGTATGAAGCAGTATGAAAGGTTCTGCAGCACTATGAAATGCATGTTTTACAAACTACAACCATGCTTTTAAAAACACCGGAGCAAAATCTTTCGCATGCTACAAAGCAAATCACGAAAATCAGAGGTTCCTTAAAGATACGCTGGCTTTCCTGATCCTCTGGAACGCCTACAGGCTGTGCAGATGTTATTTCCTACACATTTCAACTTAACAATAGCGTAAATTATACGCTACAAAGAGAACTTTGCACCTGAGATCTTGTTTCCGACTGACCCTGCTTCAATATAAAGTACGCTTTTAGTCGTTTAATTCTTTTTTGGAATTTTATAAAAATTTCTTGTAGTAATTTTACCTGTTACATCTTGTTACAACGGGTTACACCCCTGAGAGGATCTTCTCATCCCAATGCCTCACAATATTTCCTGTAAGACGATGGATGAATCGTTGGCAGCTATGACATAAGGGCACCTCTATTACTTGTTTATGCCCTCTGTGTGACCTGCGCATGTAGCTGTAAGGCATGAGCCGAAGCAGAATGGTTGTTCCATTCTCAAGCATCACAACGCAGCAGATACATGTTCAGGCCCCGCCCTACGGGGCTTTACGACCCGTCCAGACTCTACGTTGCGCTTTTTCGACAGGCAATAAGCATGATTCAAAAGCACGCCTTGATTCTGAACTCGTCGTAAAGCCAGAGGGCACAAGCAATTAATAGATGTACCCATATACAAATCAGGAGACCATTATGAGTAAGAGTGTAATCATCTTTATATGTATATTTGCACTACTGTTGGTTAGCGGCGTCGCAATTGCACGCTATAAAGGACTCTGTAACAGCACTGAAGGCCGGATAGACTGGATGGCAAGCAGACTTGATAGTCACCTTCAGCTGAATGAGTCACAAAAAAGCCAGCTTGACCTACTAAAAGCTGAAGTTGTTACCATTGCAGAGACATTACGCAGTGACCGATCTGTATATGCCAGTGAGGCAACTGAACTTCTCAGTTCACCAGTTCTGGATCGGCAGAGGGCACACACGCTATTGATGCAAAAACAGGCTCAACTCGCCAGTGTCAGTAGTGATTTGATTGAGGCATTTGCCGATTTCAGTGATAATCTGGAGCAGCACCAGCGTGATAAGCTGCAGGCTATGATCAACAAACACAGGCAGCATCGTCACTGTGGCTTTGACTGCAAGAGACTCGATACTGAGACACAGGAGTAAGCCCAAACAACAATATTTGAGGTTCGCTTTGCCCTCTCCATTGGTAGGGCAAAGCAACCCATATTGTTTATCTCAAATTGACTATGACTGATGCACTACGACAGATAGAAGCACTTACCGATTCCTGGGTCAGGCAGGAAGGATCGGATATACTGCGGCACGTAGGGGTATACTGATGGCCCTTATACTTCTGATTGATGATGACCAAGGCTTAGCCGCACCACTGAGCGAGTACTTCTCACGATACGGTCTCACTCTGCAGTCATTCACAACGCCCTCAGAAGGTCTTGAGTACCTCAATCTCAACCAACCAGACCTGATCATACTGGACATTATGTTACCTGAGATGGATGGTTTTGATGTATGTCGAACGATACGAAAAACCAATGACATCCCTATTCTGATGCTAACCGCGAGAGGTGATGTCATGGACAGAGTTATCGGCTTGGAACTTGGTGCTGATGACTACCTTGCTAAACCATTTGAACCACGTGAATTAGTCGCACGAATTCAAAACATCCTGAAACGCAGTCTTGCCCAGTCAAGTAAAAAACAACCTTCTATCCTTGGAGAGTTATCCCTCGACAAGAATCAACTGACTGCTTCAATTGGAGATCGGATTCTAAACCTTACAAATTTGGAATTTCGTCTACTTGAGCTTTTTGTTCTAAATCCTGGACAGGTCTATAGCCGGGATGAGATTTTGTCTGCCATCAAGGGTGTAGATGCAGAACTCTACACCCGGTCTGTGGATATACTGGTCAGCCGACTCCGTCAAAAAATTCTGCCCCTGGACTACATCAAAACTGTTTGGGGATCAGGTTATCGAATGATCGATCCATCCGCATGAAACGGCATCATCGACTAAGCGCCCGACTCGTATTGCTGTTTATTTGTGTAAGTATTTTAATTATTTTCGTTGTTCATAGCGGCTTTCGATATGGTATTCGAGATGAGTTCAGACAGTTTGCTGAACCTCACATGATGGAATATGTCGACCACTTACGCCAGCAGATTGGTACACCTCCGGATATCGTTGCAGCAACAGCCCTGGCTCAAAGACTGCAACTCGATATACAGATAAATTTCCCCGATCACCGCTGGTCTAATAATGGAAAGCTTGTTGATGAAGATAAACTCAATTTTCATACACATCAGCTATCGAACGGCAGAGCTGTTCAGGTAAGTTATGATGAGCATCGCTTCCTGCTACGGCTACAGGAGGAAGATATTGGGCTGCTGTTTATCTCCCAAGACAACTGGAAAGGCGGTCGTTTACCAATCATTGCCATTACCACCATACTCACAATTCTGGCATTGATAGCCCTCACCTACCACCTTGTCAGACGCCTTTTTCAACCCATTGAAATCATTCGCCGAGATGTTGCTCGCTTCGGTTCTGGCGAACTGAATCACCGTATATCACTAAAACGTCGAGACGAACTGGGGGAGCTGGCGAATAGCATCAACACCATGGCAGAAGAAATAGAGGGAATGTTAGATGCCAAACGTCAACTGTTACTTGCAATCAGTCATGAACTCCGTTCACCATTGACCCGGGTACGATTAAACGCTGAGCTACTCAGTGAAAGTGATCAGAGAGAAAGGATAATCTCAGATCTGAAAATACTTGAACATCAGTTGGCCGAGCTACTTGAGACTGAACAACTGGAGTCGAAACATGCGAAACTCGACCTTCAACCTGTTGATCCGACTCAATTGATTGAGTCTGTTAAAAATGAGCATTTTTTTGATGCGCTATGGCAACCCCACTTCAAAAATGCTCACCAACAAATTGATCTGGATCCTATTCGCATTAAATTATTGATCAGAAATCTATTGGAAAATGCGCTACGACATACTCCTGATGAGGCTAGACCTGTTGATGTCCGCAGTGAGTTGAGCAATAAAGGCTGGCACTTCCTTGTTGAAGACCATGGCGAAGGTATACCAGCTGAACATATTTCTCATCTGACAGAGCCATTCTATAGAGTTGACCAGGCCAGACAGAGAGCAACCGGAGGGTATGGCCTTGGACTTTATTTATGCCGTATTATCGTTGACGCTCATAATGGAAGATTAAGTATAGAAAGTGAACCTGATAAAGGTACAAAGATCTCCATTTTCATACCCATATCTGAGTAGATGAATAGAAAGCGACTTCACTATCCTGGGAGTGAAATCCCAGTCACCTTCTTATACAGTGAGACAGCATAGGAGTCGGTCATCCCTGAGACGAAGTCAGTCAAACGTAGCAATCGGGTATAGTCATCCTTTATTGGCTCTCCTTGTGGTCCAATAAACTGATCGGGAATCAGTCTAATCATCATTTGACTGCGTGGACTCGCCCCAGAACCATGCTCAGCAACATCGTCAATAATTGGGATAAACCTTTCCAGCAGCTCACTGATCACCTGAAACCCTGCCGTTTCGATCTCGATAACCTCTGGTGCGATATATATCTTTTCACCTGCCACTTCAATTAACCGATCCATCTCTTCCCGGTGAGGGATATGGCTCATTAAAGGGTCGTCAAACTCCCCTTTTAAGATTTGCTGTTCGTGATCAAGAAAACAGCAGAGAATCTCACTAATAGCCTGGCTTATGACCTTAGCCCGCAAAAACTCCACCTTCTCCTTGTCCCCGCCAATACTTTTCAAGCGAGCTGTTTGAATGGATGAATCTGCGAGTATGGCGCTAAACAGATCCAGTGCCTCCTGAAAGCTGAGGTGTCCCAAGCGATACCCATCCTCAATATCAATCACTCGATAGCAAATATCATCAGCAGCTTCGACCAGGAATGAGAGTGGGTGTCGATGCCATATAGCGAGCACCGGATCCCGTCGAATCAAGCCAACGGCCTTGGCAACAGCTTCAAAATTCCCCTGATCTTCAGCAGTGAAACCTGGCTTCTTGGCGCTTACTCCCCCAAAACGACCTTTGCCTATGCAGGACTCTCTTGGGTATTTGGTAAATGCCCCTAATGTTGCGCAGGTCAACTGCAAACCACCAGGATTATCTCGGTTCTGCAGTCGGGTGATGACACGAAAGCCCTGAGCATTACCCTCGAAATTGAGAAAATCCTCTCGCTGACTGCCGCTAAGCACCGCGACACGCTGTTTGCCATAATCGGCAGTTTCTGCCCAATGGCGTATTGCGTCTTCTCCAGAATGCCCGAAGGGTGGATTTCCTATATCGTGAGCCAGACAGGCTGCAGCGCAGATATCCCCGAAATCTGACGCCTCGTGTTTCTGTAATTTATGGCGGGCAATGATCTGCTCTCCAGCCAAAGTTCCCAATGAACGCCCAACACTCGAGGATTCAAGACTGTGGGTCAAGCGAGTACGGACATAATCGACCTTCGAGAGAGGAAATATCTGTGTCTTATCCTGCATTCTCCGAAATGCTGAAGAGAAGACGATACGATCCAGGTCACGCTGAAAATCTGTGCGTGAGGTACTGCCGCCTGGGTGATCCTGCGAACCAAGGCGTTGCCTAGACAACAGTTGTGTCCAATTCATCGACATAGGCCGAGCCAATCCTTCAAAGTGCTATAAATAGGGTGCATTGTATCAAGTTCTTGCAGAATCGCTGACCAATCTCTCATCCTCATCTCTCCCTCTGAGAGCAAGAATGCCTGCCAGTCCAATTAACAGGGCGCCAAATACAAATTGCAGACTGAGGGTCTCTCCCCAGAACAGGTAACCATAAACAGCACCGAAAAGAACCGATGAATAGGTAAATGGACTTACTCTCGCAGCAGTTGCAATGGCATATCCACGAGTTAAAAGAAGTTGACCCAGGGTACCAACCAGGCCCAATAGAGCGAACAGCCACCACTCAGAGACTGTTGGCTGTTGCCAATTCCAGCTCATTGGCACTGCTGAGATAATTGAACTCAACAGGGCAAAATAAAAAACCACTCTGACAGATGGCTCAGTTTTCCCCAACCTGCGTAAGCTGACCTTTGCCAATGACGCCAACCCACCTCCGAGTAAACCAATCAGTGCAATCTGATTGAACTCCCCGCCAGGATTAAGAACAAGTATTACCCCTAAAAAACCAACCCCTATGGCTACAAAAATCATTCGATGCAGGGGCTCGCTCAACCAGTACCATGCAATTAAGGGCATAAATAGAGGCGATGTCATCTTGAGTAACATACCATCGGCCAATGGCAGATTGGCAAGCGCATAAAAAAAGCAGTACATAGCCGAAACACCTGCCGCAGAACGCAAGAGATGCAGATGAATCACTTTGGTATTTAAGGTTATAGTGCTGCTACCCCAAACCAGAGGTAAAAGAAGGCCAAGAGCAAACAAATTCCGCATGAATACGGCCATTTCGCTGGGAAGAGTCTGTGTCAGCTGCTTAACAATCGCCCCCATTGAGGCAAACATGAGTTCCGCGAGCAGGATAAAAAGCGCCCCCAATAATATATTCTGCTTATAAAACATAGTGTTATTTCAAAATACGCGCTTTATGAAATAGGTTATAGGACGAAGATACTGTTAAATTGTATAAAAATTCAAAAAAGATTCGTTCTTGCATCGCCCCACTCACCTACTCTGTGGCAAAATTGCCAATCTACCAGATTCCAAGGGGATTATTTCACATGTTTACGCAACATCGATGCCTTTTGTTCGGCTTCCTGCTTATTCTCACTGGCTGCTCCAGTGTCTACTACGACACCATGGAACAGGTCGGTTACCATAAACGTGATATTTTGGTCACCCGGGTTGAAGATGCCAGAGATGCTCAAAGTGATGCCCAGGAGCAATTCAAGTCAGCCCTCGACCAATTTGCCTCCGTGATTCGTCTTGAAGAGAGTGATCTGAAACAAGCCTATGACAGTCTTAATCACGAATTCGAATCCAGTGAAAGCGCGGCCCAGGAAGTGACAGATCGTATAGAGAAGGTGAAATCGGTTGCCGAAGCCCTGTTCGAAGAGTGGGCAGACGAGCTCGAACTCTATGAAAACAAAAAGTTGCAGGCGAGTAGCAAAAAGAAATTGTCCCAAACCAAAACACGTTATCAAAGTATGCTCAAATCGATGCAGCAAGCTGAGCGCACTATGCAGCCCGTACTCAATAATTTCCGTGATAATGTACTTTACCTGAAGCACAACCTCAATGCACAGGCGATTGGGTCATTGCGTGGTGACTTCGGAAGCTTAAAAGCTGATATCAACACGCTTATCAACCGCATGAATCAATCTATCAAACGTTCAGATGAGTTCATACGAGAGATGCAAAGTTCACAATAGAGTTAAACCACAGACCAAACAGTACTCCAACTAACTGTTTCTGCAGCTATAACATTAACCATTTTTGATGAAAATAATGTTTTGTTCTATGACTATATCATCGCTTAGGAATTGAAAACCAGACTCATGCAGAATTTACGCGGCATCTCATTTTCAGCCTACCATCCTCTCTATTATCTGCATCACCTGCTTGCTGTTTTTTTTCTGCTCGGAACCTTCATCGTTTCACAACTATTTTTCGATGAATTAGATGGGCACAACATCGTTATTCTTTCTGCTCTATTATGTGGATATATAGCACTAACCATTGGTGCCAATGATGCAGGTAACAATATCGGGCCACTGGTGGGTTCTGCAGTAATCAGCCTCTCAGGTGCTATTTTATTAGCGGCAATATTCGAATTTTCCGGCGCCTTTCTCGCAGGCAGTGAGGTCATCAGTACCATTAAACATGGCATTGTTGACCAACAACAGCTTGGCAGTTCACGTACAATAATTCACGTCATGATCAGCGCTCTTCTTGCCAGTGCCATCTGGCTTCATATAGCAACAGCAACAGGCACACCAGTCTCTACTACTCATACTATTGTAGGCGGGGTTTTAGGCGCTGGTATCACCTTTGGTGGCATGATGGTGGTGAACTGGAAAATACTAAGCACAATAACTGTCAGTTGGTTTTTATCTCCCCTGCTGGGAAGTATAATAGCTGCATTTCTGCTCTATATGATAAAACGTAAAATTACTTATCATCCTGACATGTCTCGAGCAGCGGAAAAGGTCGTTCCACTATTTGTTGGCATGATGGCGCTGACATTTACCACCTACCTGCTAACCAAGGGACTTAAAGCCAGCTGGCGAGTTGATTTCATCACAGCATTTCTCTGTGGAATTTCAGTCGGTACAGGTGTTTTTCTGATAATCAGACCTATCCTAAAACAGCACGTCGCTTTGTTACCCAATACAAAATCTGCGGTAAACCGCCAATTCAATATCCCCCTGATTGTTGCTGCAGGGTTACTCAGCTTTGCTCATGGTTCAAATGATGTCGCCAATGCCATCGGACCTGTTATTGCGATCAAAGAGGCACTGATTTCAGATCAGGGAATCAGCCATCCTGCTCTGCCCACCTGGCTGCTGACTATTGGCGCAATAGGGATACCGCTTGGACTGGTGCTATACGGCAAGCGCTTGATTAAAACCATCGGCAACGAAATTACAGAGCTTGATCAAGTAAGGGCCTTCTGTATCGTCACCTCAGTCACCATCACTGTTCTACTGGCCAGCCTGATGGGAATCCCGGTCAGCAGTACCCATACAACCGTTGGTGCAATATTCGGTATCGGATTTCTTCGGGAAAACCTGAAAAAGAATCATGCTGTTACTCTGGAAGTTATTAAACGCCATAAAGCTGACCAAAATCAGGAAGAGAGCGATCTCTTCATTCAACAGTTTGATAGCGCTTCTTTCCAAGAGAAAGGCAGACTACTGGATAAGTTGAATGACAGAGATAAAGGATTCATTCTCTCGAATAAGGAGAGAAAGTCTTTGAACAAGCTCTATCGCAAAGAACTGGTTAAACGATCAACATTCATGCGGATCATTACCGCATGGATCATCACCCTTCCAGTTACTGGCCTACTTGCCTCAGCTATCTACTCCCTCCTCGATTGGAGTAACATTCTTTTCTAAATATGTCCTTTTTCTACAGATTGACTGACTTAACAACTACTTTATTCATCATACAACTGGAAGTGATTTCACAAAAACACAGCACCCTTATCGGGAATTAACTGATTGATTACAACTATCCTGCTTGGTAGTCTACCGCCTCCCAGTGCTAAATTGCAGAACCATAAAAGTGTAAAAAACATTGAGTGGTAAAATTGATTTGACACATTTAAGAAACAGCTGTTTTATGCCACAATTGTCTCGTAGACAAAAACTGACAGACATCACATTGATACCTGTTTCCGTATTGAGGTATATGACTGTTGCACACCCATATAACGTCACTCTCAAACATGGACAAGCGAGAGCATCCTCAAATACCATCCGCTTTTGTCAGCAGATTTACTCAGGCTATTCAAAAAGCTATATACGTACTTCTGCTTCCTGTTTTTTGTCAAGGGCTGGCATTTGCAGATAGTAACGCGAATCAGGATTTACGCAACCTGCTCTCTCTACTGGACAGCCAGACAGAATTAGCCACAAAAAGCCGCATGAATGCTGACTATGTACCTGGCATGGCCAGCATTCTATATGGAGACGAACTACTGGCTCGTGGTGCAAGAACAGTTTGGGAGGCACTGGGGCTGGTACCAGGAATCAGCCTAGGAATGGAATTCACTGGTGAGCGACAAATACTCAGTAGAGGGGTTGGTCATGGCTACGCTTCCGGAAATGTCAAAATACTGATTGACGGTATCTCCCTGAATTCAACCCTGCTTGGAACGGCAAATCCCGCACTCAACATACCTATTGAGCAGATTGAGCGAATTGAAGTCGTACGTGGAGCAGGTGCATCAGTGTATGGTGAATATGCCTATGCTGGTGTGGTAAACATTATTACCAAACAGAATGAGACCTCTCTTAACACACATTATGAGCATGATTCCCACTATGGCTTGGGAGGGATGTGGAATTTGCTCGATAAAGAAAATGAATTGTCTCTATCCCTTAATATTTCAGGTCTGAAAGGCGATGGTCACGAGGTAGATGTAGAGGAGGATGCCTGGTATCACACGGGGCAATCAGAACTCTCTAACGCACCAGGCCCAAGCAACGAAGCCAGACAATATCTTGGGCTTTTTTTTGATATGGAATGGAAGGGACTATTTGCCTCTGCAAAATTGTTGGATGATGCATACGGGGATCACTTTGGAATCAACCATTTTCTGCCACCATCTGACAATCGTTTGGCATCACGGCAAAAATATCGTTCATTTAGCATTGGCAGCAAAAATAAGCTCTCTGATACTCTCAATACCGAGGTACGCTTTGAACTTTTAGAGCATGAGCGTAACAGAGACCAGCTCTATATCTATCCGGCTGACTTTATCTCACCCTACCCTATCTATTTAGACTCATACTATACTGAGCGAAAATATGTTATTTCAACCGACTTTTTTTGGCGTCCAAATGTAAAGCATGAGATGCTTTTGGGCATAAAGGCAAGCGATACCTCTATTGAGGATGCTGGCTGGAAATGGCCAGAATTGCCTTTTGAATTATCTTCAAATTGGATCGATACTCAAATAAACCGAAATATTTTTACCTTCATCATACAGGATCAATATCGTTTCAGTGAGCAGCTTACGCTAACCGGGACTCTTCGTTATGATGATTATAGTGACCTCGACAGTCCTGTAAGCCCGAGATTGGCCAGTGTATGGCGCCTCGCCCCTGATAAAATAGTGAAATTTCAGTTTTCCAGAAGTTTTCGGCCCCCTACCTTTTATGAGCTGCAAAACCCTGGTGTCGGTCATCTTGAGTTGAGTTCAATCAATAGCACAGAAATCGGATACATTGTAAAAAAGAGTGATTGGCGAGGTAGTTTTATCCTGTTTAACTCAGAGCTCAAAAACCCGATACTGTTTGATGAACTCAATTACGCAGGCTACATCAACGGCGAAGATGCCCGCCTTCAGGGCTTTGAATTCGAATATCAGCAACGCCTCAGTTACAACATTAAGCTTGATGGTAATCTCTCCTATGTAGATGCAAGATTCAAAAAAAGTGACGAGCACCTTGCTGGTGGTGCCGAATGGCTGGCGAACATAGGACTCATCTGGAAGCCATTTCAAGACTGGTCTGCAGCTTTACAAACCTCCTATGTTGGCGAACGACATCGTTCAAATCTTGATTCACGCAACAATCTGCCTGCCTCTACTGTCATTGATTTCACAGTTGGTCATCAGGGATTGACACCAGGACTACAACTCCATGTAGGCATAAAAAACCTGACCGATGAAAAGATAAGATATCCACAACAACTCACAACAGACTTTACAGGAGAGGCCTTTCTACCCTACCCCAATGACTATCCCCGACCTGGAAGGCGGTGGTGGCTATCTTTGAACTACGAATTTCAGTAGCGCGCTCACCGATTATCGACTACTAAGGGAATTAAAGTGAAGATACCGGGTCGCAGGGATTTGAAAAGATTTACCATTAGACATTTATGCTTACTGCTTTCTCTATTATTCTTCAAAATAGCCACTGCTGACAGTCTTTGGCCTGAGGATGCTCAGAGACTCAATGTCGGTATCAATATATTACCTGCCTGTCTGGTCGCTGACCTTGCCCTATCTAAGAAACTCACCCCTTCAGGAAAACTTCGAATTCTGGTATTGCATAAAGATAATTATGCCAGTGCTTTATCTGTTTCAGAGGGCCTGTCAGCTTTAAAGAGAATTGGTGGGTATCCTATGGAAATTGAGATCATCTCCACTTCTGAACGACAAGAACCTCATGATAAACCTGTTGCAGCACTATTCATTGCATCGCCCGGGATTAATTCTGAGATTTTCAACAACTGGGTCAGATACAAACAAACCACAGTCTTTTCTCCTTTCTCAGGTGATGTCGAGCGCGGAGCTATAGCAGGCCTATATGTCACAGATCGTATTTTACCGTATATAAACACCTCGCAAGCCAATCTTGCAGGCGTCATTTATAAGCCATTTTTTCTACGCATAGCGAAACAATATAATGAGTAGGAACAGGCAGAATAAACAACCAAGAGTCCTGGCAAAAAGCCATGGTCTTTTATTGCTATTTTCAGCCTTGAGTATCACTTTAGGCATTCTCATAGGCACCTATTGGTACTTAACATTGGAGCCAAGATTAATTGCCTACGCCCAATCCCAGGCCAATGCCCTAGCTCAGGCTCAGGCTAACATACTGAGCAAGCCACTCAGCAGAGATCAAAACAGTTTAATATCAAATGAACTCGAACGTGCTATGGATACCATACTACTGTTACGTGATCCTTCTACCACCATACCGCTGATACAACGCATAGAAGTCGAGGTTGACTATAGCGTTGTGAATGTTGCACCCAAGACTCTAAATCTGATTCGGGGGCAAAAAACATGCACAGATTGTTTTGTCTCTGAAATTCCCCTGTTTCACGAAAACACACACGGTCTTATTGGTATTGCACGAATATTCACTGGGCGTGATTTTGTCAAAAAGTTGATAGCGGATGTTCAACATAAGCTCTTGTGGTCGAGTGTGATTTTATTGATTATCCTTGTAATGGCCTGGGTAACAGCAGAATGGTTACTATCGAAACTAAGACAGAGTGAGTCTAAATTACAATCGATTATCGATGCCGTTGCCGACCCACTCTATGTATTCAGTACTCAACACGAGTTAATATTACAAAATAAGGCAGCACATTCTCTTACTGCTTCCGAGCAGCGTGTCAGCGATGATGTCGAGATGAAAGAGCACATGCCCATGCAGGAGATAATAGACCGTGTCGCCAGCAAAGGCCGACCGGTAAAATATATCCATAGCATCCAGCAAGCTCATAGTAAACCACGCCGTATGGAGCTATTAGCCAGCCCGCTTTCGATTGAGAACAGCGACGCAGTTGTCGTTACCTATCGGGATATCACAGAACATCTCGAAATCGTTGATGAGCTACAAATAAAGAAACAACAGCTTCAGCAACTGGCAGAAAAAGACTCACTGACCCAGCTACCTAACCGCTTTTCCTTCACCAGACTTCTTAATCAGGCAGTAGCTCGTGCTCAACGCAATAAGACACTGTTAGCAATTCTGTTTCTTGATCTCGATCGTTTTAAGGAGGTCAATGACAGTCTGGGTCATGACGCAGGAGATGAGCTACTTATTACTACGGCGAATCGGCTTCTACATGTAGTACGGACCGGTGACGTGGTTGCTCGTCTAAGCGGTGACGAATTTGTTATTCTGCTTGAGGATATCAAACGCCCTGAAGATGCTTCATCTGTAGCGAGCCACATCATCAATAAAGTTCGAGAGCCACTCACCCTTTTAGGTAAGCGACTCCAACCTGCTGTTAGTATCGGAATAACTATTTTCCCTAATGATGGCGATAATGCAGATCGCCTTCTGCAAAACGCTGATACCGCGATGTACAGGGCCAAACGTAAGGGTTCTAATACATTCCGGTTATATGATTACAGCATGACCGAATCAGTCAAGGAGCGGATCAGTCTCATTGCAGAATTACAGGCTGCTACAGCAGAAAACAATTTTGTCATGTTATATCAGCCTCAAATCGATCTCTATTCGAAAAAACTGATAGGTATTGAGGCCTTGCTTCGTTGGGATAGACCTGGACACTCCCTGGTCTCCCCAAATGATTTTCTCCATTTAGCAGAGGAGATGGGACTCTCCCACCTGATAGGCCAGTGGGTACTCTACAACGTCTGCATTCAAACCAAGCAGTGGCATAAGGAGAAATTTACAACACCAAGGGTGGCAATCAACATATCTGCAAGTGAAATCATGCACGATGATTTCTTAGCGAACGTAAATAAAATCTTGGTGAATACCGGCTGTGAAGCATCGTGGCTGGCGTTGGAAGTTACCGAAAATCTTTTTATTCAGCGTATCGACGAAGCTGCGAGTCGCTTGCAGCAACTGAAACAGATGGGGTTTTCCATCGTAATTGACGATTTTGGTATCGGCTACTCATCTCTGGCCCGACTTAAAAAATTACCCATCGATCTGTTAAAACTTGATAAGGTGTTTTTAGAGAATATCAGCCATGACAAAGGTAATCTTGCAATTGTCCAGACAGTAATCGACATGGGACAGCGGCTTGGAATTGAAGTGCTTGCTGAAGGTGTTGAGACTTCTGAGCAAGAAACCTATCTGATCCTGTCTGACTACAGGTCAGCACAGGGCTATCGATACGGCAAACCCATGACTGCAGGAGAGCTGAAAAAAAGACACCTCAAACCGTAAACCGGTCAGATGGTATCCTTGTAACTGCCAGTTTAGGTCCCTTCTCTACAGATGTTTCAAAAGGATTGCTATCCCCCTTCAGCCACCGAGTTGACCTGCTTTTCGATAACAGGTAAATCATCAGGGGGCGGCATACGCTTCGTTATTCCATCAGGCACTTCACCCCGGCCCGCCTGGTAGATTGAGCCCGATTCCAGAACAAAACATACCATCACGGTCAGTAAGGTAGGTACAACCGCAACCCGGGAGATAGCCACCATCATGATATCCCCTTTCGAACTACCTGAAGTGGCCATCATCGCCATGCCGAGAATAACTGCACTGATAGTGTACCCTACCATCAGAATACGGGTACGATTGGCCGACAAACGCCAATGGGCTGCCACAAACCAGGGATCGCCTTTCATGCTGCTACCCGCCTTGAGCCAGATAAACGCAATCACCGCCAGAGAGAGGGCCAGAGGGATCAGGAATCCAAGCAATCCGACGTCGAGCACAATGGATGCAGGAGCCGCGATCAGGTGACATCCCACCAGATTCAGCATAGATAGCTCATGGGGCGTCTTAGCACGCTTTCGTATCGCCTCATCAATATCAAATAGCATAGGCTTTTTCTCTTTAAAATCCGTCGGCCAAACCTGACCGAAATAATCGATGCCATCAGAATGGGCAGTCTTCTGTGAGAAGCACTCAGATATGGTACACTCAATCACCACTTTGGCAGGTTACCCTACCCAGCCAATACCTACCTCGATTAAGTCGCTGAATCTGTTGCCGCTAGCTGCTGGGGTGGTACCGCCAATATGACATGGTTTACATAAGAAAATCGTTGATATTACGCAACGCTCCCAGCCTGCCCACAGATATAGGCCGCTCACCCCACTTTTTTAGATCATGACACCATTTCAGTGCCAGACATAGTGGCTAGATGACACTATTTAACCATCAGACCAACCTTATTTTCTACTTTATGGTTGACCTATGAAAAAATATCCTTACACTATCGCGCTCTTGTCTTCGGAGCGGTAGTTCAGTTGGTTAGAATACCGGCCTGTCACGCCGGGGGTCGCGGGTTCGAGTCCCGTCCGCTCCGCCACTAATTTCACCCCATCAAACTTGCCTTCGTCACTAATCCAAACCCTTGTGAGCTGCGCGATAAATCCCGGTAATGCTCAGCTGGGTCTCAAGCCTCATTGGCATGGCATGCCAGCAGAGGATTGGCCGTTGCAGATTATAAAGAGCTTAACAGCGCCTATGGCGATTGTGCCCTCTGGCTTTACGACCCGTTCAGAATCAAGGTGAGCTTTTAAAGCCATGCTTATTGCCTGTCGAAAAAGTGCAACGCAGAGTCTGAACGGGTCGTAAAGCCCCATAGGGCGCGGCCTGAAGCATGCTTCTGCTGCGTTTTGATGCTTGAGAATGGAACAACCATTCTGCTTCGGCTCACGCCTCGCAGCTACAGGCTTCAGGTCACGCAGAGAGCTTAAGCAATTAATAGAGGTGCCCTTTATATATCCCGCTGGCAAGCCCATCAATTCTCCACCAATTGACCTTCATACATACGGGATATCTCGTATAGTCATTATTTTCAGCTGCCAGTAAGATTAAATGTTGTCCTGAGTCTCAATATCGCAGATTGATTCCTACACATTGAATTTTTTCGAGATTTTTTAGGACTCAACTTCCTTTCGTAGTAGATAGTTTGAAATGAAACACAGTATTCAATTAGAAAACTGCCTAGTCTTCATCTTCAAGTTTTGGAACAAAATGACCGTTTGCGATAATCAGTTTGCAAAGTCGAACGATCTATTAAAAGAGAGATATGGAAGTTTTAAAATCAATCTCAAATTATGCTGCCTATCTAGTTCTCCCTATTACTCTATTTGGCTGCGTTGAAGAGAATGTTGCACCTGAAGCTGAGAATGACAGTGCGACCCTCTCCCAGGGTGAAAGTGTTATTGTCAAAGTTTTAGATAATGACACTGATGATAATGATGACCCTCTGGAGGTAACCAATCTCTCAACACCAGAACATGGACGGATAACAGTTCAGTCTGATGGGTCTGTTCTCTATCAGCATGATGGGACGGCAACAACTGAAGATGCTTTCACCTATACCGCATTTGACGGCGCCGCAGAATCTCAAGCTGCCGTAGTCTCGATTGCCATCAAACTCAATGAGAATGGCTCAGAGGATGACCCAGGGAGTGACTCAAACGAAGATAACAGTCCTCCGACATCGGACAACCAAAGACCGGTTGCCCGCGATGATCAAATTCAAATTACTCAGGGAGAGAGCCAATCACTCAATTTGACTCAAAATGACGTAGACCCAAATGGTGATCCGCTTCAGATTGTGACGCTTACCAATCCCCTTAGAGGTAGAGTTGAATTACAAGCCGATGGGGTAACCGTTGTCTATAGACACGACGGCTCAGATAGTACTAAAGACCGTTTCAGTTATATCGTCTCTGATGGCAAGCTGCAGTCACAAACTGCGCAGGTTTCCATTACAGTCGCACCCAGTAACAGTGCTCCCGAATTCACACGATCTGGCAGCAACACTTCTATACCGGTTGATGTGCTCTATTCCCTCACATTCCAAGCTAGTGACCCCGATGGTGACGAGATCTCCTACAGTGTTGAAGGATTGCCCTATTGGCTTGTCCATACACCATTATCAAGAACACTCTCTGGTGCCCCTTCCTGGGAGGATCTAGGCAGAAACTATACAATCATCATTTCTGCCTCTGACGGAAAAACCTCTACAGAAAACCGTTTTACAATCTCTGTCTCCGAAGCACAATCAGTGACTGACAGCATGGCCCATCGACTTCTGCAGCAAAGCACATTCGGGCCTGTGGAGAGTGAAATGGCTCGGGTTAAAAGCCTGGGAATCAGTGGTTGGGTCGATGCTCAACTGAGCATGAATTCAGCCTATACAAGTGCATCAGATGGTTGGAAAACACACTTGGAGCGTACTCAGGAGATTACCCAGCTAGCTGAACCCAGTGTACAGTGGCTCGGAAGCGGTCAGGCTTTTAACCAGTCAACCAGCAGTAGTACTGTCAGAGATTATCAGATGGCCGCCTGGTGGGAGAGCGCCTTGACTGCAACAGCGCCCCAGCGCACGCAGATAGGTACAGATCAATTGCGTCAGCGAGTCGCCTATGCTTTAAGCCAACTCCTTGTGGTATCAACAAGCAGCCCCACACTCTCAATGCGAGGCGAGGCCCTGGCGGCATACTATGATTTGCTGGCCGAGCATGCTTTCGGAAACTATAGGGATCTATTGGGAGAAGTCGCAATCAGCCCAGCAATGGGAGTCTATCTATCGCACCAGGGAAACAGTAAAGCAGACCCATCCACAGGTTCCCGGCCCGACGAGAATTTTGCTCGGGAGATCATCCAACTCTTCACTATCGGACTCTATGAATTGAACCTGGATGGATCACCTGACCAGGATGGCAACAGTAGCAGCTTTCCTGATGCAGGCACCGGTACAGTACCAACCTATACCCAAACGGATATAGAGGAGCTGGCCAAGGTAATGACCGGATGGGATCTGGCGGAGAACAGCCGCTTTGGCAGATTAAGCACCAAAAGCGGTGACTATACTCAACCCATGGTATTTCACCCCTCTGAGCATGAGGATGAATCAGCTGAAGGGGGGGATGGCGATATCACACTCCTTGGAACAACATTTCCGCTCAACTCAGGTCAGGATGGTAGTGGGCTGGACAAGGCGCTGGATACTCTCTTTGCCCACCCAAACGTTGCACCATATGTCAGTAAACACTTGATTCAGAGACTGGTTACCTCCAATCCCACATCAAATTACATTGCTCGAGTCGCTAGGATATTCAATGACAATGGACAGGGTGTAAAGGGTGACCTGAAGGCCGTGGTGAGAGCTATTCTGCTCGACCCGGAAGCCAGAGATGACAGCTACCGCACTAACCCCGCTTTCGGAAAAGCGAAAGAGCCACTGCTTGCGATTACTCAGTTACTGCGAGCTGCTCATGTTACGCCTTTAAATGGATGGAAGAGTAGAGATAATGTCTCCATGGATCATGTCTATTGGTTTAGAAACCCTGAAAGTTATCTAAACCAGGGGGCTATGCGCTCACCATCAGTTTTCAACTTTTACAACCCCCACCATGTTCCAAGCGATGACTATTTCACAACACACCAGTTAGTAGGGCCAGAATTTCAGATACAGACTTCACAAACACTAGCCGACTATAACAACCTGTTTTTTCAACTGGTATCGAGTTTCGAAAAGAACAAGATCACTGATGTCAACGGTAAATCATTGAGTGAATTTTCAGCCACAAGGGGCCAATACGCTCTCTCACTACTGACAAATTTTGACACTGAACTATCACTATTCGAACAGACCCTAGAGAATGATAGTAATGGGGATTTCAGTTCTCTCAGCGACAACACCCCTGACAACAATGGGGAGACCCCTAAAGCACGTGCTGTTGATGCCCTGATCGATCACTTTGATCTTGTTATGCTGGGAAGCAGTATGTCTGACAATTATCGTGCTGCACTAAAACACTATCTGCTTTCAAACAGCTATACCAATACCGGCAACAATCGAGAAAACGTCAGGCGAATGATTCAGGATGCGTTTACCCTGATTGCCACCTCTAGCGATTATATGATCCAAAAATAGTAAGCCAGTAAGGAAAAGTACACTATGGCGATGCAACGCAGAGCATTCTTAAAATCATTGGCCGGACTTGGCAGTGTCAGTGCTCTCGGTTCGGCTGGACAATTGATATTGCCTACACAGGCTATGGCAGCAGCCCCCGGCTTCAATGACTACAAAGCATTGGTGTGCATCTATCTCTACGGTGGCAATGACGTATTCAATATGTTGGTACCTGTCGGCACAGATGCAGATAAGGGTTATGACCCTTATGCATCTATTCGAGGTGACCTGGCTGTCAATAATGAAGATCTTGGACTAGATCAGATCACAACGAATGGCAATAACCTGAACCAGGGTGTTATTGGCGCTGCACAGCAAAATCCCTATAACCAGAATCTAAATCAATCAACAGCCTATACCCGAGGTGTCTATTCATTAAGTTCCAAAGGTATCGACTTAGGTGTGAATGGCGTGATGCCAGAACTGGCACAGCTGATTACCGACGACAAAGTATCGATCCTTGGTAATATTGGCACCCTCGTCAGGCCTGTTACACGGGATGAAATCCGAAATGCAGACCCTGAGCTTCCTCTCTATCTTTTCGCCCATAATCACCAACAGCGTATACTACAAACGGGTCAGGCCAATAACCTGAATGATGTCGGATGGGCGGGTAAAATTGCAGATAACTGGGGAAACATCAATCAGAACAACCCATTAGGGCTTAACATATCCTATGCGGGTAATGACCGTATGCTGATTGGTCAGTCAACATCTCCGCTTGTGCTTAAGCCGAGCTCAATACCTACCATCAACCACCTGAGAGAAGGCGCTGGTAACAGTTTTGATGATCGACGTGCTTTTTTCAAGGCACTCTCTGGAATCGAAGGCTCAACCGATAGATTGGAGTTCGATGCCTCACGAACCAACACAACGGCTGACCCCTATAAAACTCTCTATAATCAAATGCAGCTTAAATCCTTAACCACTTTTGAGCAGTTGAACCAGAGTTGGAACTCTGTTCAGATCGACTACACAACACTTGGCCCCTATGGCGAAGCCCTGTTTGATATCCCCACAGCGCAACAACTCGGTTTTACCAGTTCAATCAGAGGCAGACTGATCAACCAACTTGAAGCCGTTGCCAAGATGATTCATCTTGGTGCCTCAGGCAATCTGGGAGCGGGATATAATCGACAAATCTTCTTTGTCGAGCTGGGAGGGTTTGACACTCACGCCAATCAAGCTACTGATCACCCAATGCTCCTGAGAGAATTAAGCTTGGGATTATGGAAGTTTCAGAAAGCGATGGAGGAATTGGGACATGCAGAGAAAGTAACCAGTTTCACCATGTCAGACTTTGGTCGCACGCTAAGTCAAAATGGCGATGGCACCGATCACGCCTGGGGTTCGCATCAATTGGTCATGGGAGGAAACGGCACAGGTGCGGCAGGTCAGTTAGATGGCGGCAAACTGATAGGTGAGCTACCTACCATGCAATTGGGAGGCATAGATGACTACAGTGGTAAAGGCCGAATGATCCCGAAGCTTTCACAGGATCAAGTCAATGCAGCATTGACCCATTGGTTCGGTGCCGATAATAACCTTGTACGTAATCTATTTCCAAATCTGACTAATTTTCAATCAGGCGGGAATATTGAATCGGCCTACTCACCAATATTCGTTTAGACATTTAATTGGCTTCATGATTTGAAGACAAGTTGTAATTTCAAGAATATAAAAGGGATATTTAACTCATTAAAATAGTCGCAACGGAGATAGTCAATAAACTTATTCGATTAATCACTTGCTAATCAAGTGTTGCATCATGGTTAATAAAGGCTTCCATCTTAAGTTTAAATTTCTACTTCAGGCCCAATGGATTTTCCGGATCAATTCCATCCATAAAAGGCAATTTTCGGATATGATGCGTCACTTGATAGACTAGACCAATCCAATTACCGATGACCGCCTCAGCAGTATCGTGCCAAGTGTTATCAAGACTCTCGATAACCAATGATTCAGGGAATTCAGGCAAAGCCTGCCCCTCCTCCTTGGCTCGATCCAACTTTTCATGATATTCGTTAAAGATTGCCTGACTACGGAGAGAGAAGTAGTTCTCAGGAAAGGGTGGATAGTCGGTACGAGCGCCAGCTATATATAGATTGACCTCGCGCTTATACTCTTTCAGCAGACTGATCGTGTCATATTCTGGGTGCCCCTGAAAATAGACAACCCGAATACCATCGCCGCTTACAGCCAGATGCACGCCTGCTTCTTCACTTTCAACCAGAACTTTTAAACCAGCCTGATCAAATTGCTCTCTTGAAATCTGATTGAAACGGGAATGAGGCACATCAAAGCGTGTATTAACATCATTAACCAAAGGGTGTTTAGCATCCTGAACACGATGGCTGAATACTCCCCATAATTTGTCACCCATATGAGTGCGTTGCTTGCCATGGTGGGACTGCACGACGGCATGGGTCGCAAGACAAGAGCAGAGTACCGAAGTCACATTCTTATGCGCCCAATCCACCACTTCAGTCAAAGGCTGCCAAAAATCCTCTTGTGCCAGATTCGGATGGGTAACATTGGCCCCGGTAATAATCAAGGCATCCAAACCATTCTGCTTTATCTGCTCAAATGATTCGTAGTATTTTTTAATATGCGCACTGGCCTTTTCGCCACGAGGCAAGACATCCAATGTGAATGGATGAATAAAAAACTGAGCGATTGGATTTGCTTCACCTACAAGACGAAAAAACTGTCTCTCCGTTGCTTCAATCGCTGCATCTGGCATCATGTTGAGCAAACCAATATGCAATTCGCGAATATGTTGTCGGGTTGCCCGATCAGGAGAAAGCACATTCTGCCCCTCCTGGCGTAAACGTTCGAATGTGGGTAAATTGGTATGTGCAACCAGAGGCATATCAGGACTCCCGCTCGATTACCTGCTCCAGAAGAGAGGTAAAATCTGCTTCACTTTTTACTTTTGCAAGCTCATGGGTGGTTACCGTATATCCATACTCTGCAGCTATCGCTTCATAACGAGGAATCCTTGCCCGAAATAATTTTGGAAATACCCATCTTGTAAAATCATTCGGTTCAATCAACGAAACATACTCCACACCTTTTAAGGTCATATATTCAGAGAGAAGCTCATCAAGAAAAGCCTCTCTGTAATACAAGGGTTTAGGGTGAGATAGTGATCGTTTAATCAATGATGTTTCATCATCTTCGCTGGCACGTATGTAGAGTATCAATGAGTGTTCTGAGAGAAAGTCTAATAACCCCGGCTCATCCAATTCACATAAACTGCCACCCACATCATTGATGAAATGGTTATACCCATATATAAGCTTTGCCTTGCGCATGAAATCAGGAACATCATACATAGCAGCAATTTCTGCTTGCCTATGCAGGTTCTGGCGTCGTTTGAACTCAGTCAGAGAGAGACCACCAAGCTCTGGATTGCCTAACATACCAAGAAAAGTAGAGACAGGCTTCAGGTTATGGAAGGTGACATTGTTGCGGATAAAAATCGAATCTGAACGCAATAGATCTCTAAGAAGAGGCACACTCATTGCCTGCTCCTTGATCGTATCCAGTATGGCTTCATCAAGATAGCGTGTACCTATACGGTAGTCTCCGGAGTAATGAAACCAATCACTAGATCGTAGCAGGTTGGAAAGACGAGTCTTTCCAACGCCTGACATACCCAAAAGGGTGACACATTTTCGATCCCAGTTACGAAATTGTTCGGGGCTCAATCTCACTACTAAATTCTCCTCTCTCAAGAGGCGCACATTCTACGGAGAAGCAAGGGAGGAAGAAAGTCATCGCTAAAAAACTCCTGAATGAGAATAGATCTCATATTCATGAGTCATAGCTCAGACACCGGGTACATTTGATATATTCAAACTGTCAGCCCCCTAACAACACGCCATCTTCAGAGGTGACTTCGCAGCATAAGGCCTACTTTTTATATATAATACAATATGTTACTGAATATACATACTAAAATTATGGAATATAGGCATTGTACCCAGTTGTAACTCCTTAGTTGAGATTCAAGCAATTACATGCACATGCAAAATATCTAAAAAAAACTGAGTCCCCCAAGTGATTCAGCTAATCTCGCTAAATTGATCTTCCACTCGCTGTATCCAGGTGAGCTGGAGACTGCTACATTTAAGAGCACCTCTATTAATAGAGGTGCTCTTAACTTGAAATTGAAATAGCCAGCTACTTATATAGTTGGGCAGCGCATACCCTGGAGGTGATTTAATTAAGCGGCTATAAGATCGCTAATAACCGGGAGGATACTAGAAAAAAGCAACGATCTAACATAGGGCTAACCAAACATCCTCACTTGGATTTAGCAGCAAAACACTCAAATCTATTTCTATCGCGTTATAAATAAAAATAAGCTAACATTTCGGGAAGTTAATTCGTGCAAATATCGAATATAACAAAGCTCAATTTATTACCTGAATTCATAAATTCAGTTTCCAGTTAAATCTGTTATGTGTAATCAACAGTGGTACTGGTTGTTCAACAGCTAAAAATCTGAATGAAATTCGGAGATCGATAAAGCATTGAGCCTGCTAGCCGTTATTGAAACAGACAGACTTGCAAACGATCACAGTACTAATAAACAGGGTTAAGTATCTATCTATATGTCTCACGTACTCATCATTGATGACCAATCGATTACCCGGATGATCCTGCAAGAGCTGGTTGGATCAATAGATACCGACATATCATCTACCTGTTTTGCTGATCCAACACAAGCACTCGAATGGGCTAAGACCCACGAAATCGACTTAGTCATTACTGATTATAAAATGCCGCAAATGGACGGTATTAAGTTTATCAAATGGCTTAGACGCATCCCAAGATGCAATGATGTACCGGTGATGATTGTTACCTGTGTAGAAGACCAGTCTGTACGATATATGGCCCTTGAATCGGGTGCCAACGATTTCATTACCAAGCCAATAGATCACACTGAATGTCGTGCCCGTTGCCACAACATGTTGACAATGAGCCGACAACGGAAAATGATTAAAGATCGTGCTATTTTACTAGAGCAGGAGATACGCAAAACCACACAGGAACTGCATGACCGGGAACAGGAAACTCTAATGCGTCTGGCTAAGGCTGGCGAGTATAGAGATGAAGATACGGGTAATCATATATTGCGTATATCCAGATACTCTCTTTTAATTGCAAAGAAGCTGGATCTATCTCAAGAACGTTGCGATTTGATTGCTCAGTCCTCTCCTATGCATGATATCGGCAAAATAGGTATACCCGACGCGATTCTGCTTAAACCTGGAAAACTGACACCTGATGAGTTTAAGACCATGCAGCAACATACACTTCTTGGTTACGAAATACTGAAAAACAGCTTATCAAAATATATTCAAATCGGTGCGGTTATTGCGTTAAACCACCATGAAAAATATAACGGACAGGGGTATCCAAATCAATTGAGCGGTGACGAAATACCATTAGAAGCCCGTATCGTCGCTGTTGCCGATGTTTTCGATGCTTTAGTATCGGATAGACCGTACAAAAAAAGTTGGTCAATTGACAAGGCCATTGACTATATTAGCCAGGAAAGAGGAAACCATTTCGACCCTGATTGCACAGATGCATTTCTCAGTGAAATGCAGGAAGTGGAAACCATCCACTACGCGTTACGTGGAAATCCCGAAGGAACATACTCTTGAACATACAACCCAGGAACAATCGACAGACTCATAATCTGACAGGAGACCATGTCTACTATAGTCTCAGTTTTTTAGCCAGCTGCGCTGTACTCTGCGGACTTGTCATCACCTACTTCTGGTCTGCCACCTCTCTGATCGGGCTCGGTGTACTTCTTCTGACCAGTCAGTTTATGCTGATCCGTTTGATACAAAACCTCAAAAACCTGCATACGTCTAACCTGCTCACACGTAGCATGTCAATCATTCTGGATCAGGTATTTCTAAGTCTGATTACATTTGTAGGCAGCTCGATTCTGCTATTTTTGCCTCTTAGTAGCTTACTGATCTTTGCTGCGCGCTCTTTTGGCAGAAACTATCTTTGGCTGGCAATGGTAACTGGGTTTATATCGATAACCATAACACTAAATATTGTATTTCAGATGGACCTACCGAAAGCAGTACTCTTCAGTCTGCTCGCCCTCTGTCCACCCATTCTGGTATCTATCAGAAAAAGTAGTGTTTCGGCTCGCAATCTTCCTCAATCGGACGAAGTAGCGGAGTTGCCACAGCTTGACGAGGTTTCAACAGATAACCCTGAAGAATCTAAAGAGAGCCAACAGTTTACAGGCACTCCAGTTGATCAAAAAATACAGCGGGTTCTGATACTTTCAAGAAACACCAGTACCACTTCCCTATTATCACAGCAACTCTTCAACTGGGGACATGACGTAACGACCTGCAGCAATAGCTTACAGGCATTCAAGCATATGCTGTCTCGCAGCCAGGGTGAAGTATATACCCCTTACTCCTGTCTCATTGTCGATGGTGAAAACCTGGATATAGAACCCCTATCCCTGGCACGCTTGATAAAAAACGAACCACTACTCACTAAGGTACGGTTGATCTGTATACAGTCCTCATTCTTCAATGAAAAGTATGCTCACAGGTTACTTCGTGCAGGTTATCACACGCTTCTGGAATCTCCCTGGAGCAAGGAACAACTATTCAGCATCATCAGCTACGACCCGAACACCTTTACACCGGCAGAGAATGTCGTCAGCCTGGTAAAACATCGTACAATTAAAAAAGCTTACACCCGCCAAAAAGTAATATTACTGGCAGACGCCGTATCCCTGGAGCGTGATTCACTTAGCCAGGCACTGAGTAACGCCGGCTACAGAATCCACCTGGCAGACAATGGTGATCAGGCCCTTGATGCACTGGAAGAACATTTTTTCGATTTAGCTATTATCAATTTACAACTACCTGTCATGAGTGGTATTCAGGTTGTCAAACTGCATCGATTTACCACACCTTACAAGCAGTGGGTACCCTTCATCTTTATGAATGACGAAGATAACCCTGAGATACTCAACCTATGCCATAGTATTGGCGTGGATATTTGTCTCTTTAAACCGATCACGCCCCAGGAGGTCATACTTTCAATTCTCGCAGCACTCGATAAGGGTGACCTGCAGAATCTGACTTATGTTTCCCGCAAGACAGACCCCATCCAGTTTAAGAATAACCGTATCCAGGATGCCATGTTGCTTGACCACATGACACTTCTAAGACTGGAAAAGCTGGATAGCGGCATCTCGTTAATAAACGATCTATTTAAGATTTTCGAATCTGAAGGACGGGGCATTCTGCGGCAAATGGAAAAAGCTGTGGCTCACCGTCAACTTGGGCAGTTTCTCGATCAGGCGCAAATACTTTTAGACAGTTCAGGTCAACTGGGTGCGGTACTGCTTTACGAACTAAGCCAACAGGCAGCTAAACTCTCCGCCAGAGAGTTTGAGTACAAAGGCTCAGATATACTGAGTGAAATTGAACAGACCTTTAATCTAACACTCCAGGCTTATGCGCTCTATCTCTCGCAAAGAGCCTCTGCCACGCAATCCGAACCAAACAGTAACCCTTCAAATTGAGCCAACAGGCATAGTAGATGAGTCCTGGTTGGTGTTTCATGCTAGCGGCCCACTACTGTCGTGTCCTACGATGTTAGCGTGACTAGAAGCTATTAGCCGCTAGGCGGCGTTCCGTAGGGAATGGCGTACCCTTGCATGGAAGGCAACGCCCCGAAGGAAGTGCCCTTGGGGTGCAACGCGGTTGATAGCTTCTCGTCGCGCCCAAAGGGAGGGCCTCTAAAAACGTCAAACAATATAAGACACTGCAATAGCTATCTGCTTACCTTCAAAGAACTACGGTAGTGTTGAAGCACTTGACAGGTAATGCTGAAGGTTGTAGATATTTTTTTCATTAATTTAATGCCCATCTCATCAAATTCAGACTGTTTAATATGTACAGCTGACAAACAGATACTCATCAGAGAATATGCACCGATGCCTGAAGCATTATCAGCAAGTGCATGGGCACAATCCTTATATTGGCTAATATTCTTCTCTTCTACTGCCTGATGCATAGCTACTAGCAGTTCCTCACAATCATTTAAAAAGCTATCGTATAGCTGCCCCAAAAATTCCGGCTCTTTACTCAGCTGCTCAAGCCCTTTGAGTATTGTCTTATCAAGCACCCTGCTCCTCTTTTCCTGACTCTCCGGTCGAGTAGGTTGATCAATTATCATATCGGTAGCTACAGCAGAGACATCCTCCCCTAATATCTCCCTAACCACATCCAATAAATGTGCAGACCGGACAGGCTTTGTGAGATATGCATTGACACCAACCTCATCACACAAGTCAGCCGCCTCTCGGGTTGCATTTGCAGTTAGAATGATAAACGGGAGATTGTTCGTGCCATGATCAGTAGCACGATAGGATTTAATAACATCAATACCACTGATATCGGGCATTTGCAGATCCAGTATTGCCAGATCGAACGTCTGCTCATTGAGTTTTTCTATCGCTTGATTACCATGACTGACCACCTCAACATGGTGCCCCTGTAACTCTAATATTTTTTTCACCACCTTTTGATTAATCAGATTATCTTCAGCTAATAGAATATCTGATTTTTTTGAAAGGCTGTGTTCTACCGATGAGAATATTCTTGGAGGCATGGAATAGCTATGAGTTCGCTTTAAGGCATATTGCAATACATGGTGAACTTTTTCATTGGTTACGGGAGTGCTCATAACAGCACTATAGCCTTCATGACATAGCGTCGTTTCTCTTTCTTGATTTTTCGAATGGTGTGTTACACATACCATTTCCAGTTCATCCAAACTCCTTTCAGATCGTATAACCTGTATTAATTCATCGCTGGAAAATAGACTGTGGGTCTCATCAACTATTACAATATCGTAAGGCTCTTCCACTTTCACTGCATTCAGCAATTCCAGAAAGCCCTCAGCGATACTATTATAAACTTTTACGTTTACCTGCCACTCCTGCAATCCATCCAACAGCTGTTGTGGTTCTGCCAGCAGGTCGGAAAACAGTAGCACCCTTGCCTCATTTATACGTTTCTCATCAAGCGGGTAATCCGAAGGAATTGCAGGAATCTGGAACCAAAATCGACTACCCTTTCCCAATCGACTCTCTACACCAATAGAGCCTCCTAGCAGTTCAACCAACTGTTTAGTAATCGAGGTACCCAACCCACTACCTGAATAATGGCGAGTTGCTGAATTATCACCCTGCTCAAAGCGTTCAAAAACAATTTTCTGCTGGCTCTCAGAAATCCCAATACCACTATCTACTATTTCAAAACAGATACGCGGCACTGAATCTACAGGATCCCCATGCTGGTAGGGCGTGACTTTTAAAGCTATGCTGCCATGCTCTGTATATTTAATCGCGTTACTTAGAAGGTTGATCAGAATCTGTCTGAGTAACTTTGGATCGGTTTTTATAAATGGCGAGACATCCAAATCAAGCAGCTTACTCAACTCTATACCCTTTGCATCTGAAGCTGGCTTTAACATTGAAACCACACTATCCACCAGAGCAAAAATATTCTGGTCACTATAGCTGACTTCTACTTTTCCGGCCTCAATTTTGGAAAAGTCAAGAATCTCCTCTATCAGATTGAGCAGGGTCTCCGCTGAAGCCTGAATTGCCGACATAATCTCCCGCTGTTCAACACCCATTGGGGTTCTTGCCAATAAGTCAGTCATACCGACCACACCATTAAGTGGCGTACGAATTTCATGGCTCATATTCGCCAAAAATCTGCTCTTAGCTTGGTTGGATGCGTCTGCTCGCTCTTTTTCAGACTCAATTCGCTTTAGTAATAATGCGACATAAAGGGTTGTAACCAGTAACCCCACCAGCAATCCAATACCGAGTATCTGCTGCTCTCTCCAGTAATCACTGACAACTATCACCGATGCGAATCCCAGAGTGGAAAAAGCACTTGTAAAATAGAGTGAGGGAGTACCATAACGAAAACCATTTCCCAGACTGACCCACAAATAGAATACATAGAGCATCGCTGCACTCTCACCACCGAACCACATAACAGCAGTGATCATATTGACGTCGAACAACATCGTTAAAGTTCGGCGCAGGCGAAATTGATCAGGCCGCCATGCAATTGCCCCGATAATGAGCAGACTGCATATTGTATAGGCAAATGCATAAACATATAGGATTTCTGATTCATCAACAGAAACCAAATAATGGATGGACAAAGCGTAGACACACATCAGCAATGCGATGGCTAATCTCACAAGGGACTGCTCTGACTCCTTGTCAGGGGCCTTTTTGAATTGGCTGATGAATTTTTGCCACAGGTTACCAAGCATACTGTTCTAATCCGATACTGACCGTTGTTACTCAAGACCCTTTTTGAAGAGGCTCAGTTGTATCTTAGCCTATGCAATATGAACCCATACTATACTCTCCATGAGAGGATTTTAAGACAACTGTCTCTAAATACAGTCTATTCGGCCCAGACGTCTTGAGAGGTTTATTATACAGTATCGCTGTCCGTTCAATAATTCGTGAAAAAAACTGAAGTACCTACATTCTTAATCTTTTGAGTTGTGACTCTACTAGTCAAGTCTAATCTTCTATCAAGATTTTCTGGGTTTGGTTCTGTTGGTAGCCTCTGCCTGCAATGGATCATCTGGCCAATAGTGTTTTGGATAGCGCCCTTTTAGCTCTTTTTTAACCTCAGAATAGGTTCTTATCCAGAAACCGGCAAGATCGTCAGTAATCTGGATCGGTCGTTGTGCCGGTGAGAGAAGATGAAGCATAACTGGTACTTGTTTGTTACAAATCTTTGGGGTCTCGGCAAGACCAAACATCTCCTGTAACCTAACCGCCAGAACCGGACCAGCATCCCTGGTATATTGCAACGCAATCTTTGAACCACTGGGTACTTTTAGATGGGTGGGTGCCCATTGATTCAGAGACTGTTGCTGCTCCCAAGTCAGTTGGGTTTGCAAGATAGTCAACAGATCGAGTCGTTGTAACTGTTCTTTATTTAGGATGGATTCAAGCCAAGGGCCTAACCACGTCTCAAGATGTTCTATTAGCCAATGATCAGAGAGATCGGGCCAGTTACTATCATCAGTGTGACTACCCAACCAAATAACCCTATCCTGCCATTGACGCACTGAGCGTGACCAGGGTAATGCATCCAGCCCCATTATTCGAATGCCGTCAATCATAGCGGCTTTAATCAGTTCTGAGTCCCCGGAAGGCAAAGGCTTTCGGCTTAAAACCAATGCACCCAAACGCTCTTCGAGAGAGCTACTTACTCGCTGCAGCCGTTTATCCCATAGAATCTCCTGCAGATGGTTAATCCTGGTTTCCGGTAAACTGCGAATCTCTTCCAAATCAATGCTGGTAGCCAACCTGACACGGCCCTCACTTTGCCCTGCATCCAATTGTGCAGCCACCAAAAATGGTTCGTTAGCCAGCGGGTCATGCTCTGCGAGACGAACAGCTCTGCCATTCACCAAACGAAATCGTGCATGACCAGTGCGTTGAGCCAGTCGATCTGGAAAAGCCAGAGCCAAAAGTTGTCCCACGGATAGCTGCTTCTGTTGATGACAATCCTTGTGCTGCAAACGACGTAACCAATCCTTGCTTATTCGATCGATATAGCGGCATGAAGAAGCTGTTGCATTAGCTGGCGCCCTCTTTTCACGCCAGGCATTCAACAGTCTCAATCTCAAAGCCAGATCACATCCCTCCTCCCTGCTGGAAATGATATCCCGTTCACTCAGCAGAGAGACAATATCGCTGACGAGCTCTCTCTTTTCACTAGATGTATGCACCAGCATGTGCGCCAATCTAGGGTGTGTTGGCAGTTCAACCATACGCCGTCCCAGAGTCGTGATCCTGCCATGTTCGTCGAGGGCTCCCAAAACCTGCAGTAGATCGATTGCCTGACTGAAGGCGCCTCTTGGCGGTGGATCAAGCCAGCGAAGTTGCATTGGATCAGCAACCCCCCAGGAAGCCAGCTGTAGTGCCAATGGCGCTAAATCGGTCTGCAGGATCTCTGCTGGATGGTGAGCCTGAAGTTGTGTGTGATAGGATTCTGCGCATATGCGGTAGCAGATACCTGGACCAAGGCGGCCTGCCCGTCCGGCCCGTTGTACTGCGGCTGCCTGGGAAACTGGAACAGTCTCCAATCTTGTCAGACCTATACCCGGAAGAAATCGGGGCATTCGAGACCATCCACAATCAACCACTACTTTAATTCCCTCGATTGTGAGACTGGTCTCTGCAATAGAGGTGGTTAGTACGATTCGACGTCGTTTTTTCTGGTCAGGAAGTATGGCACGATCCTGTGCAGCTTTTGGTAGATCTCCGTATAAAGGAGTGATCAGAGGCACCCTTTCATAGTCGGAGAAGCGACTCCCGAGTAGCTTCTCAACACTACGAATTTCAGCTACCCCCGGAAGGAAGGCTAGCACATCCCCTGTCTCACACTGACATGCCCGAACAATTGCCCCCGCAACTTGCTCGGCAATCTTACGTTTTTCAGGTATCTGCTCCAGGTAGTGACAGGTTACAGGAAACTGACGACCCAGTGCTTGAACTATAGGCGCATCATCCATCAACGCACTGATGCGTTTCTGATCCAGGGTAGCGGACATCACCAGCAGATGAAGATCCTCCCGCAGTCCTTGCTGCGCATCGAGTGTCAGGGCGAGAGAGAGATCACTATGGAGATTGCGCTCATGAAACTCGTCGAAGATAACCAGACCTACACCCGGCAATTCAGGATTCTGTTGCAATCTTCGGGTCAGAATCCCTTCAGTCACCACTTCAATTCGGGTCTTGCGGGAGACTTTGCGTTCCAAGCGTATGCTGTAACCAACTCGCTCACCAACCGATTCACCAAGCAGGCTGGCCATTCTGCTGGCAGCGGCACGAGCCGCCAGACGCCTGGGTTCAAGCAGCAAAATTCCCCCACCATTCAGCCAAGATGAATCAAGTAGCTCGAGTGGTACCAGGGTGGTTTTACCCGACCCTGGTGGCGCACTCAATACTGCTCTGCGATGTGACTCCAGTGCCCTGTTGAGATCGGGAATAACCTGCTTAACTGGAAGATCTGACACTCAATCCCGAGCTGCCGGCAGTGATTCATACTCCCTATCGCACTGGACATGCATATCAAACTTCAGATCATCAGCAAAATCCTGGGCCACTATCCAGATCTGCTTCAACTCCTCACTCAATGTTGGCAGAACAGTTAGAGCGCTGCGGGTACGCTTCTCATCGAAGAAAGCAAACGGCTCATCCAGAAACAGAAATTGACCACCCTGTACAGCCCGACCAACCAGCTCTTGAGATAAAGCCAATCGTACAGCAAGCATTATCTGACGTTGGGTACCACTGGAGATCTCATCCAGATCCATAAAATCACGTTTTTCACTGGAGAAGGCTCGCACTGTCAGATCATCATCGATCTGCAGGTGTTCGTATCTATTCTCTGTAAACAGCGGTAGTGTCTTGCTTACCAAGCCACGCAGCTTTCTGTTGAA
The DNA here is from genome assembly GCF_058244645.1 of Candidatus Thiodiazotropha sp. AKAK3. Taxonomy (NCBI): domain Bacteria; kingdom Pseudomonadati; phylum Pseudomonadota; class Gammaproteobacteria; order Chromatiales; family Sedimenticolaceae; genus Candidatus Thiodiazotropha; species Candidatus Thiodiazotropha sp. AKAK3. The sequence continues at coordinate 212,364 of NZ_JBSYOQ010000071.1, read as the reverse complement.
TTGGTGAGAAACCTCTCGGGAAGTCCCCTGAATCAGTTCATCTGCCAAACTGCAGATATCGATATGCTGCTGCCGTTCATCGATCTTCTCCTTAAGACTCGACTGCATCTCTTTCAGCCGAGTCGCTCTATCGAGCCGCTCCTGTTCAATGGCAATGGCCTGGTCAAGTTCACCTGAACGTCGCCTGGTACTCTCCAAACCCAGACCTAACAGATCCAGTTCATTCGCGACACCATCCCGCACCTCAGCTAAAGAAGCGCTCCAATCTGCAATGCGACCACTGAGTCGCACCCGTGCAGCTCGGTCGACTACTTCCGCAGGGGGATTGCTCTCGACAGATTCCTGTTCGACCTCTTCCTCAACCACATCACTATTCAAGGATTGCTCAGGCGCCTCTTCCGTAGAGGCATCCTCTTGAGGCAATCCATCCAGATTGTTAATTGCAGTGGCAAGTGCAGCTGCAGTCTCATTAAAACCCGCAACCGAACGCTTAAGAGCAGAGCGTCTGATCAAAAAGATCAAAAACAGCAGCGCGAACGCCCCAGCTGCGTATAACAACCAGGGAAGCATTGCCATCTCCCAATTGGGGACCATTTGCCCAAGCCAGCTATTCAAGCTTACTGACCAATCATGTTCTGGAAGCTTACCCAGCAGATACCAGGCACCGCCAGCAACAGCAGCAAGAATCAAAAACAGAAAACTGAAAAAACCAGCACTCCCAGACTTTGAACGCGCTTTATCCCGTTTTGGTATCACATCCTGATATGCTGTGGCAGCCCCACCCAGTTCATCAATCAGTCGCTGGGTTTCATCCATGCGCTGATTGACCTCATGGCGCTCACTCTCCAGACCAGGCATCAGTCCTGGGTTGATATCCAGCTCCTCCACTTGCTTCTGCAAGCCACCTAACTCCTGATTACGCTGTTCCAGTTCCTGGTGTGTCTCTGCGCGGTCTTCCTGACAGGCAGCAGCACAATATTCAAGGGTGACCAAGCCGGCCATTGTCTTAACAGCATAACTGTGGGGATGGGGTGTAGTGATCTCTCGTTGAGCAAGATAGAAGGATTCAACAAACTCCTCATACTCAAAGCCAATCAGTTGATAGATCTTGTCAGCCACCTGCTCCACGCCCCGCACAACCTGATCATCATCATCGACTCCGAAGGGTGATAGACGGGCACTGTGATTTCCAGCGTCATCCAAAAAGCGCTCAAGCTGGTACTTCTGGCCATCAGCAGCTGAGAATTCCAGTTCAGCAGAACAGTGTGTTTCACCCCAGCGGATAATTTTGGTTAGCTCATCCACATCCAGGGAAAAGGTTCTGCCAAACAGGGCAAAACAGACCGTTTCACCAATAGAGCTTTTACCCGACTCATTCGGCCCGGATATAGCAATCAACCCCTGTTCAGGGATCTCATTTATATTCAGGCTACTGTACTTCAGTACATTTTTAGCATTGATCGAATGTATGATCATGACCAACCCTCATCAGCTAATACCCGAAGCTTGCTCAAGACCATCTCAATAGCCTGATCGAACGCCTGCTCATCAAACGACTCCCCTGAATTCAGTCTACGCTCCCGTTCAGCATTGCAATAATCCAGAAACTCAGTGGCGGATGGCCCTATTTGCATATTCTGCTGTTGGGTAGTCTTTTCAGACGTTGACATACTGGATCCCCCTTTTTGTTGTATACCGGCTGCCCCCGATCACCGCCATCCCAGATCAAATAGATCTATTCAAAGCATAACCATAGCGGTAGTCAAGCACGCTCAGTATAGGGAGTTCTGATCGAGAGGTCATCATTATTAGCCCAGCAACCAAACAGATTACTTTCAGCCCCAGCGCACCTTCACAAAGCAAGGCACCAAAACACCTCTATAGATGACCTACAGCAAGTTTGAAAACCCACTCTGTATGCAGAGAGCGCTCTGCATGTCTGAAAAATCATAAAGTTAGGAGTTCAAGGAATCGATTCGAACGCCAGGTTATAGTGCCCGTTACATCTTGTTACTCAGCGATACATCTCAGAAAAGATCTATTCGTTGGCTCCAGTAATAATCGATCCAACATTGTCAGAATTTATTCTCCTATCAATATTGATTGCTACTCTATTTTTGACAAAATCAGATCCCACATACATACTGGTTGGTATGTTACATAGATAGTATATGGATAAATCTCATGGTAGATGCGGATAAAACACGTCAAGCTCTGCTTGAGGCAGCATATGAAGAGATTTACCGCGATGGGTTTCAGGCAGCAAGCCTGAGTGCCATTTTGGAAAGAACCGGTGTAACGAAAGGCGCTCTCTACCACCATTTCAGTAGCAAACTGGAGCTTGGCTACGCTGTCGTCGATGAAGAAATCAGTAACAAGCTCCACCAGCTTTGGATACAACCTCTACAGAATGAGGGGAATCCAATTGATATCCTGGTTGAGACAATTGAGCTGGCTGGTCAGCAGATTACAGATAAGCAACTCTATCTAGGCTGCCCTCTAAATAATCTGGCACAAGAGATGTCTCCTATCGATGCTGGCTTCCGTATGCGCATAGATCAGTTGTATCAACAGTGGTTGAAAAGTATCGAGCACCTAATAAGTAAAGGTCAACACAGTGGCAAGGTAAAAACATCAATAGATGCTGCTGATACAGCACTATTTATTATTGCTTCTCTAGAGGGGTGTCTTGGAATTGCTAAAAATGCTCAAAGTCATGATGAACTTGAACGCTGTGGAAAAGGACTAATTGGCTATCTCAATAACCTTCGTGCAGAGACCTCATCGACTTACTAACCAAGGGATTGGATATGTTATTAGGGAATTTCTGAATTAAGTCTGTGTGATCAATTCATGAATTGATCAGTGGTTCCTTATCCTAATAAGCAAGAATACGACGACAAGGAATAAAACATGAGTGAACTCTTCTTTAGATTTGTTTTAAAGCACAAAATTATAGTGCTACTGCTCTCTGTTGCGATCAGTCTGCTCATGGGTAGCGGCGTACAACATCTGCGTTTCAACAACGACTACCGAATGTTTTTCAGTGAGGAGAACCCGCAACTGAATGCATTTGAACAACTTCAGAATACCTATACAAAAACAGATAATATTCTGTTTGTCATAGAACCGAAGGATGGCAAGGTATTTACCCATGAGACCCTGACAGCAGTATCTGAATTGACCCATGAAGCCTGGCAAATCCCCTATTCCATACGCGTGGATTCCATTACAAACTTTCAGTACACCTATGCTGAAGGTGACGACCTGATAGTGGAAGACCTGGTACTAAACCCAGAATCACTGGATGATAATACCCTGGCTGAAAAACAACAGATCGCCACTACGGATCCTCTGCTGGTTAACCGATTGATTTCACCCCCCGCCCATACCACAGGGGTTAATGTTACTGTTCAGTTACCTGGAAAAAAATTGACTGAGGTACCCGAAGCGGCAGCTAAGGCCATGGATATGGCCAAAAACCTGGAAGCCAAATATCCCAACATCAAGGTTCATCTGACTGGTATGGTGATGATGAACAATGCCTTTCCCACAGCTTCGCAGGATGACATGAAGAGCCTCTATCCGGTTATGTTTGCTGCTGTATCGCTGGTATTAGTATTGATGCTTCGATCCATACCGGGTACGGTTTCAACCCTGATTATCATTGTGCTGATGATTATCGCCACATTGGGAGTGACAGGTTGGCTTGGCATCAAGATGTCTCCACCGACCACCACAGTCCCCATTGTCATCATGACGCTGGCTATAGCCGACTGCGTACACATACTGGTTAATTTCCTCCATTTCATGCGCGATGGAGAATCAAAATATCAGGCCATGATGGAGAGCCTGCGGATTAACCTACAACCGATATTTCTCACCACTCTGACCACCATGATCGGTTTTCTGAGTCTCAATTTTAGCGACGCACCACCGTTTCGTGACATGGGCAACATGGCAGCAATGGGTGTAGTTCTGGCATTTCTACTGTCAATCACTTTTTTGCCTGCAATGATGATGCTGTTACCAGTGAAAGCATTGAGTGGTGACACCATGGGTAGCATTGCCATGGTACGCTTCGCCGAATTTGTCATACGCAACAAGAAACGACTCTTATGGGGCATGGGCCTACTCATCCTATTTTTAATTGCGCAGATCCCAAACAACCGCCTGGACGATCAATTTGTAAAATATTTCGATGAGACTATCACCTTTCGTCAAGCCACCGATTTCGCCACTGAGAACCTGACTGGGATCTATCGAATCGAGTATTCACTGGACAGTAAGGAGACTGGGGGAATCAACGACCCTGCATACCTCCATAAAGTAGAAGAGTTCGCCCAATGGTACAGACAACAGCCCGATGTACTTCATGTCAACTCCATTACAGATATCATGAAGCGCCTCAATCGAAATATGCATGAAGATAATGACAGCTGGTATCGATTACCTGACCAGAGAGACCTTTCTGCTCAATATCTGTTGCTCTACGAGTTCTCGCTTCCTTTTGGTCTCGACCTGAACAATCAGATCAATGTTAAGAAATCAGCTACTCGACTGACAGTCACCTTGAATAGCATCTCCACTCAGCAACTTCTCAAGATCGAAGAGGATGCACAGCAATGGCTGCTTGCCAACGCCCCAGATTTACGCAGTGATGGCGCAAGTCCTTCAGTCATGTTCGCTCATATCGGCAGTCGCAATATCATTGCCATGTTGAAGGGCACAACCATTGCGTTAGTTGTAATCTCCTTTATCCTGGTCATTGCACTTAAATCACTCAGGATTGGAGCTATAAGTCTGATTCCTAACTTAGTCCCCATAGGTATGGCTTTCGGACTCTGGGGCTTGACTGTTGGCGAAATCGGCTTGGCACTCTCAATTGTCAGTGGCATGACACTGGGCATAGTCGTCGATGATACTGTTCATTTTCTGAGTAAGTATCTCCGTGCACGGCGTGAAAAAAACCTCCCCAGGGAAGATGCAGTACGTTACGCTTTCTCGACAGTGGGTACCGCACTATGGGTAACTTCTCTGGTTCTGATCGTTGGTTTCGGTATCCTTGCCTTCTCCCAATTCCAACTCAATGCCGGCATGGGGCTACTGACTGCAATAACACTGGGGCTTGCCCTGATTGCCGACTTTCTGTTTCTACCCCCGCTGCTAATCTATTTCGGAGGAAAAAAATCATGACATTAAGGATATTACTCACCTCATTACTGCTTATCCCCACAGCCATGGTGGCAGCAACCCCTGAGGAGAAGGGCTTGGAAATAGCCACTGAGGTCGAGGCCAGAGATACAGGCTTTCACGACTTTAAAGCGACCATGACCATGCTGCTGAAAAACAGGCATGGTGAGGAGAGCCTGCGGGATATGCGTAATCAGACCCTAGAGGTAGAGAACGACGGTGATAAAACTTTAGTGGTTTTCGATGAACCAAGAGATGTCAAAGGCACTGCGCTGCTCAGTTTTTCCCACAAGGTGGGAGATGATGATCAGTGGCTCTATCTACCTGCACTAAAACGGGTAAAGCGAATTGCCTCACGTAATAAGTCTGGACCTTTCATGGGCAGTGAATTTGCCTATGAGGATATATCCTCTCAGGAAGTTGAAAAATATACCTATAAATATATTGCCGACAATGAACATGAGGGTATTGCTTCATTTCTTATCGAACGATATCCAGTTGATCCCAACTCAGGTTATACACGGCAACAATTATCGATTGACAAGGAGAGGTATATCCCCTTGAAGATCGACTACTACGACCGAAAAAACGCCCTCTTGAAAACCTTGGTTTTTCGTGGCTATCAACAGTACCTGAATCAATACTGGCGGGCCAAAGAGATGTTTATGGATAACCATCAGACAGGAAAAAGCACCCTATTGACCTGGACAGAGTATAATTTTCGCAGCGGCCTGACTGACTCTGATTTCAATAAGAACAGTCTCAAGCGTGCCAGATAGGGAGATTTAAAACGTGAGATATTGGCGATGGATCATCTGTCTGATACCCAGTCTGTTGCATGCCGGAGAGTGGAGTGGATTCCTTGAATTACAGGGGCGATACTTTCCTCAACAGGCCACAGATGCAGAACAATCCGATCAAATTATTTCGCTGGCATTTCAACCTGAATATTATCAACGCTGGGATAGTGGCAACCAGAACCTGTTGTTTGTACCTTTTATTCGTTGGGACAGTGAGGACAATGAACGTACACATGGGGATCTACGGGAACTGATCTGGACTTACGCAGGAAAGCGCTGGGAAGTTCAAGCGGGCGTAGGCAGAGTCTTTTGGGGCGTTACAGAAGGGCTCCACCTGGTGGATGTAATCAATCAGACTGACCTCGTTGAAAACCCTGATGGCGAACAAAAACTGGGACAACCATTAATTAAAGCTTCGCTTGAACGGGACTGGGGTATTCTTGATCTTTATGCCCTGTTCGGTTTTCGTGAACGTACCTTTCCGGGTGAAAAAGGTCGCTTACGCACCCACCCCTATGTTGATCAGGATCATGCGCAATATGAATCCGAGCATGAGCAGCAGCATCTGGATTATGCACTGCGCTGGTCCCATTATATTGGCGATTGGGATATTGGCCTCTCTCACTTCAACGGCACCAGCAGGGATCCACAACTAACTCCCAGGATCACTCCCCAGGGAGATATCACCCTTCTCCCCTACTACGAACTGATGCGACAAACCAGTCTGGACTTACAGGCGACCAAGGGGGATTGGCTCTGGAAACTGGAAGCAATCCATCGCTCCATCGACAGTGGCAGTTACAATGCTGCAACAGGTGGGTTCGAATACACCTTTGTAGGCATTGCCGAGAGTGACATTGATATTGGTCTGCTCGGAGAATACATGTATGACGATCGTGGAGATGATGCTACGACACCATTTGAGAATGACCTTTTTCTCGGATTTCGGCTGACGGCAAATGACGTAGATGGAAGTGAATTGCTTGCAGGTGTAATAAAAGACCTCGATGAAGCGGGTTGGATGTTCAACCTGGAAGCAAGCCGGCGCATTGGCAGTCACTGGAAAACCAGTGCACAAATACGATTATGGTCGGACATTCACCAACAAGATCCGCTGTTTGTAATGCATCGGGACGACTATGCAGAAGTCACCATTACCCGTTTTTTCTAAACCAGAGATTTCTGATTGCAGCATCTTTAAAAAAACTGGCTATACCGGCCCACCAGGGCCTGTTAAGCCTTTTTAACAAACTCAGATTTTAGCTGCATCCCACCAATACCGCTTATTTTGCAATCGATATTGTGATCCCCGCCGGTCAATCTTATATTCTTGACTTTAGTCCCAACTTTCACGACAGAAGATGAACCCTTCACCTTGAGGTCTTTTATGACCACCACTGAGTCACCATCATTTAGCACTGTACCATTGGCATCTTTTATTACATCTTCAGTCTCAACATCATCTTCATCACCAGTGGTTGCCCACTCATGAGCGCATTCTGGGCAAATATACATATCACCATCCTGATAGGTATACTCTGAATTGCATTTTGGACAAAACGGCATATTACTCATTAAAATTTTCTCTTTAAAATATCCACGCGACCATTAACCAGATAATCACGAAGAAAGCAAAAAATCCACTCAGTACGAATTGAATCTCACCCAGCAAACCATCTCCAGAGAAAATGGCAAATAGAATCAGCAATATTACTGTAATAAAAAATGAGATCACTGCAGAATCTTTGATACCCAATCCAGGTGTCAAATGCACTGCTGCGATTTCCGACAATGCTGGCATAAGCAGTAAGAGAGCTACAGCTAAGATCACAATCAGAGAAACCAGTGCAATAGCAATTTTACGGGATTCGTTCTTATCCTTACTATCAGTTTCCCCGACCATATCGACTACTCTTCATCCTGACGGGGCTTGATCAGCTCACGTATTCTATTTGGATCAGGCAGACCGGTTACAACAATTTCCGGATTGTCACCAGCCGTATATATTTCAACAGACCCAACACCAAAGATTCGGTTGAAAAAGGATTGTTTAACTTTCGTTGTTCTTACACTGCTGATATTAATTTCTGAGCGCTCTTTGCTGAGCAGGCCTTTTTCATAAAGAATCTCAGATTCATTTATCGTTAGCTTGGATGATTTATTTTGAAGATGCCATACAAGCAATATAATCAAACCAATACCAAATGCCGGTATTAACAGAATTGAAACTATAAAACCTATTGGATTATTCTTAAACATGACAGGATTTTCAGAATAGATTTCGCTCACCACAACTCTCCAAGATTACTTTTTTTACACATCTCAGTCATGTTAACCAAGTGTTGACTCTTTACACTGTTTCACCCAAGAGACCAGTATACAATATAGCGTTGCAAATAAGACCTATTAGATGAAAATTTTTGTTGCATCATGACACACAGACATCTGGCATTGAACTCAGAATGGTGCGGCAGGGCCGCACCCTACAGTGCGTTAGTTACTTGTCCGGGAGAGGTAGTAAATAGCCTAAATGCCCAGTTTAATGAACAAGACCATTGCCTTGAATAGAAGCAGGTTTACCAAATAGTAGTGTTCTGCTTTAAGTTAGTTATTCGATGAGTTCTATCAGCTAATTGATCCAATTACAGAACTATCTCGAAGTAAATTTGTGAACTCATCCTCATTGATAGGCTTGCTGAACAGATATCCCTGAGCATACTCACACTGCATATCGCGCAGCAGGCTAAGCTGCCCCTCGGTTTCCACACCTTCAGCCACCACTTCCAAACCCATTCCGTGGGCCATCATTATGGAAGCATTCACAAGTTCACAATCGGCAGGGTCGTCAGTTAAATCATTAACGAAGCTCCGATCCACTTTTAACACATCAAATGGGTATTTTCGTAAATAACTCAACGATGAGTAACCAGTTCCGAAGTCGTCCATTGCTAAATGTATGTTTGCTTTATGCAAGTGTGCAACTGCCTCGTCGATATCCCGCTGACCACTCATCAGAACGCCTTCCGTGATCTCCAATACCAGGCTATCAGCTTTCAAACCACGCTCTCGCAGAAGATCTTTCACATAATCTACCAACATAGCATCACGGAACTGCCGGGGAGAGAGATTGATAGCGATTTTGAAATCGTGGTCGAGCATTTCACGCCAGTCTACAGCGTTAGCGACAGCCTGTTGCAATACATATCGTCCAATACCCAAAATCACCCCGGTCTGTTCTGCAATCGGAATAAACTCATCTGGTGACACCTTTCCCAGCACTGGGTTATTCCAGCGTAACAGAGCTTCAGCAGCGACAATCCGATTGTTCTTTAAATCGATGACAGGTTGGTAAAACACTGAAAACTCGTGACGCTCCTGGGCGCCATGCAACTGCTCCTCGACCTCTAAACTACGGGATATATTCAGATTCATCTCAGTAGTAAAAAAGTTGAAAACATTTCTACCCTGTTCTTTTGAGTGATACATGGCAGTATCGGCGTTGCGTAGTAGTTCAGTTGGGGTCAGGCCATCATTGGGATAGAGAGCAATACCGATGCTGGTGGTAACCACCAATTCTCGATCATCTAATTTAAACGGTTGTCGAAACTGAGAAATCAGGCTACTTGCAATTGTGCGGAGATCACTCAGTTCAGATAAGTTACGCAAAAGCACAACGAATTCATCGCCACCAAGGCGGCAAATACTGTCACCATCACGAACAGCCGACTGTAAACGCCCAGCAGCCTGAATCAGCAGGCGGTCGCCGGTTTCGTGTCCAAGGCTATCGTTAACCCGCTTAAAGCCATCGAGATCAAGGAACAGAATCGCAACCTTGCAGTTATCTCTAGATGCCTCTTTGAGCAACTGAGCGAGACGATCCATCGCTAGAAAGCGATTCGGTAGACTGGTTAAGCCATCGTAGTGCGCCTGCCTGAGAATACGAGCTTCCTGGCGCTTCTTTTCAGTGATATCAACGTGTGTCCCGACTGTTCGGATCGCCTTTCCATCTGCATCACGGACTAAAAAGGCGCGGGAGAGGATATCCACCCAATGACCATCCTTGTGACGCATCTTGAACTCGATATGAAAGTTATCGCGTTTACCGTTGATGTAATCATTCAGCATCTCCCAGGAGCGCAGACGATCTTTCTCTTCAATCAACTTTTCCCAAGTGGAAAAAGCATTCTCCAGTTCAAAGTCAGCGTAACCGAGCATGCGCTTCCAGCGTGGAGAGAAATAGATTTCATTAGTGAGGAGGTTCCAGTCATAAACGCCATCATTTGAACCACGCATCGCCAACTCGAAGCGCTCCTCGCTCTTGCGTAGAGCCGACTCAGCAGACTTCCGCTCAACTATCTCCTTTCTGAGGCTGCTGTTCTTTTCCTCTAACTCCAATGTGCGCACTTTAATGACTTTTTCTCGACTTTTAACCTCATCCCCCAGGCCCTCGATCAACTGACTGTTCTGCACCTGAAGCCTGATATTCTCCAACAGATTGCGGTTCACATTGCGGGTGAACAGTGTGGTCATGACCAAATATGCCAGGGTCGCAAAAGCCAATGCATTGTATCCCTGGCTCCCGTAGGCAAACAGGGTGACAATAAGGGTCAGCAACTGTGGATAGACATAGGCGATAAAAGCCTGCACGTATACCGACAGGACAACAACTGCCGAGGCAACAATGCCGAACAGCAGCATGCATAAGCTAATTGCAACAGTGAGGCTTTCCGCGACCGCTATATAGGGGACGATCAGGCTCCATGCCACACCAACTAACAGACACCCGATCAGATAGCTCCTCTGCCACTGCTCAATTGTAAATTTTTGCGGGTTTCGCTTTCGTATAAACCAAAGCGCGAGGCGAAAGGAGGCCGTAACAAACAGCGCCGCAACCCATATATCAACAATCGATGATTCAATATGGGGCTTCAATATGAAGTAAAAGAGTATTGAGACTGAATAGACGGTGATATTGGATATTGGTGCCTGCTGATAGAGTATCCGAGTCTGCTCTTCAGCTATTAATGCCTTCCCAAGATCTTGCTTTTTTTTTCTTTTATCGGTCGACATTATCCTTCCGACTAAGGTGATCACCCACAGAAACCTTAAAACTTAGTAGTGGTAAGATCTAAATCGACCTGATAAGAACAGCCCCTTAGCCCTTTCAAATTCAACTCTTCCACCCTATAGCTAGATATAGCACATTTTGATTTGAGGTTTACATCTTGTTAGTAGTGGCATTATGTTTAATTTGAACAGCGAATCATAAAACCAACCTGAGTTCAGCGATCTCATCCAGGGCTTGACGAATCTCGGAAATAGTCGGCGGCTGTGCTGCCCACATGTCGTCAAATGCACTGCGACAGGTGAGCCGCATAACTTCTGGATGTTGTGATGATTCCAGCCAGAAATGGTATCCACGCGAAACCATTGGGGTTCCGGAATCATCCAGAGCAACAGTTACAAATCCATATTGACGCTGTTTTTGAACAACCTCAACCATCAGCTCTTCTACTTTAGTGACAGTGAATGTTTCCGGATGAATGGTTTGTGGCTCATTGAGCAGGGATTTTACTTCAAAATTACAATTTGGCTTATAACGATCAAAATCTTCCAGCAGCATGGGTTCTCCCTGCTGCAGAAACAGTCGGGTCCGATTGGGAGCAACCAACAAAGCTTGTTTTAAAACAATGGTCGAACCGACAGGTATCCGGTAGTAGGGATTATCAAAATCTGCAACCGTTTGATAGGCGGTACTACAACCCGACAGGCATAAAGCAATTAATAACCATCTCATGATAAAAGCACCTCAGACTCAGTTATCTCTTTGATACTTCATCTACCGCCACCCTTCTCCGGATCACCAATACACTTGGAGTGGCTGAGTAGATACAATCCGGCGCAGTCACTGGAGATTAGACTGGGTGTGCCACCCGCACCCAGGGCCTGTTAACACTAATCGAATCGGCCCTAATACGTTGACTATTCAGAGAATCCTGAAATAGCAGCTAAGATCAGGTAAATCCACCTCCCTAAGCTTAAGCTGAACAGGCTCATTCAACCCGGCGTCTCCTTTGATGCGTACCTTGGCCTCCAGACCAATAGCTGGAATCAGGACTGTTGCCCGCTCTCCCTCTCGTGCAACCACAATGCCCTCTCCCTGCCAATCAGGGTGATCCCGCAAATAGACTATCCGCCAGTGGTTATTCGACACCCGTTCTGTCTTTCTATTCGACATGCTACCCATTTCTGCTTGAGCTATGCGCTCAGAAATGGCTTGCAGGTCAAGCAGTGGCTCACCACTAAGATGAGCCCTTAGCTGCTGATGGGTAAGTAGGTCAGAATAGCGTCTCAATGGACTGGTTGATCGAGAGTATGCTGGAAGCCCTAATCCGGAGTGGGGTTCAGCCAGGGTTTTAATCTGGGTTGGTTTGAACATACGCCGGTAGGCATACATTCCGGCCAAATCCTGAGGTTGATCGGGCTGCTCCGGGGGGGCCTGGGTAGCGTATGGAATAGGGATCTCTTTCTCCTGGCAATAAGTAGCAATCCCCTCCCCTGCCATCAACATCAAATCTGTGACCATTTCCCGGCTTTCCAGTTTTTCCAGCGGAACAATCTCCACTTCACCCTCTTGCACTTTAATCTTCACTTCAGGCAGTTGAATAGAGGCAGCCCCTGCCGCCTTGCGACGCGCTCTGAAAACATGGCATTTTTCCAACAGAGTCTTGAAGGGCTCTTCATCTAAACGCTGATCAGCTTTTGCGTAACTTATACGCTCCACTTTCAACCAGCTGGGATGAACTTCGAGTTGTTCCACCTCACCCTGCTCCGATAGTTGAAAGGCGATGGAGAGTGCAGGTGAACGTTGTTGCAGACCCAGACCCAGTTGTTCAGTCACCTGTGGTGGCAACATCGGCACGATCCGGTCAGGCAGATAGAGATTTGCCCCTCGACTCCTGGCGTCGAGATCCATATCACTGCCTGGCTTCACCAGAGCAGCCACATCCGCGACATGCACCCAGATGCGCTGACCATCAAGACTGATGGCATCATCCGGATCCTGATTATCCTCATCATCAATGGCAAAAGCAGGTAGATGTGTCAGATCCAATCGTTTCTCTTCTGCCAATTCTGGCACCGGATGCGCGGGAATAGACTCATCTATGCCCATACGACGGGGATAGGGGTTCTCATTTAATGACCAATATCTGGTCTTCACCAGTAATCGATGGGCACTGACAGGATTTTCTGCCAGCTTCAAGGCTTGCAATATGCGGCTGTTTTCCCGCTTTTGCAGGGCCAGGGCCTCGACCTCTCCCAGGGTTTTACGATCTTCTTCTATGATCTTGCCTTGATGCAGGCGCTCCATGAAAGCGTTCCAGGCCTCTGCCTCAGCAGCTTTTTTATTGCGTGATTCGATCTCTACCTTCACCGCATCAGCAGATCTGGGTCGAATCGAGTGTGGCTCTCCTTCAAAATAGATGCCATCTGCAACCAGAAGCCAGGTAGCCCAGGCCATGGCAGGGGTGTAGTCGCCAAATACCAGTTCGCTCAGCTCTTTGAGATCGGTCTCTGCACCTTCCAGCAGCTCCCAGTTCTCTTCAACTTCGCCTTCGCCTTCAGGGGTTTGTAAATTATTTAATTCTGAAACTGGCCCAGGATGCAGCAACACAACATCTTTATCCCGAACCCGCTTATTCTTACCCCCCTCCAACTCAATGAGAATCTTGTCGGATACTTCCACCACCCTTGCCGGGCGAATCTTGTAGAGCACCAGAGCGCCTGCAGTCAAATTACTCATCTATTAATCTGAACCCATCATAAAAACCTGATTAAACGAGGGGAGTTTCGTCCCCGGTTGGATCGGGTATGATACGCACTGTTGTTCCTCAAACCCAGGAGCTGTTCCTGATATGAATAAAGAATGGACAGAATTTCTAGCTAGCCGCACCAATACCGCCCAAAACAGCGTAGCGCCAAACTGCGCCTTAAATGACCTCTCCCATCTGGGACTGATACGGATTTCTGGTGAAGATGCGGAGACCTATCTGCAAGGGCAGTTAACCAATGATGTGCGTAAAGTCACCAACCAGCACAGCAATCTGGCCGGTTGGTGTAATGCAAAAGGGCGCATGTTGGCTAATTTTCGCTGTTTTCGCCGCGCTGATGACTATTTTCTACAAACCCCGCTTGAGAATGTCCCATCGGTAATGCAACGCCTGGGGATGTATGTGTTAAGGGCAAAAGTCACACTCAGTGATGTCAGCGACGAATTGATAAGAATCGGACTTACCGGTGACTGCTCCGATGCCCTGCTGCAACCCTTCTTCGAAGACGTTCCAGAACAACCAAACGATGTTATGCAACAGGGTGAATTAACCCTGATCCACCTGCCAGGCAGTAAACCCAGATTTGAGGTGATCGGCCCAGCCAATCTACTACAGGAAATCTGGCAAACTGCAGAAGGTCAGGCACAAACCGGGAATAGAGATTTTTGGGCGCTTCAGGAGATACGTGCTGGGATACCCACCATCTATCAAGAGACAAAAGAAGCATTTGTACCGCAAATGACAAATATGCAACTCATTGATGGCGTCAGCTTTACCAAAGGCTGCTATACAGGTCAGGAAGTAGTGGCACGTATGCAGTACCTGGGTAAATTGAAGCGAAGGATGTATCTGGCCCATGTCGATACATCGACTGAGCCTCAACCTGGCGATGAACTCTACGCAAAACAGAGCACTTCAGGACAGGGTACTGGTAAAGTTGTCGAGGCGCAGGCAAACGGAGATGGCTATGACCTCCTGGCAGTTATCGAAATTGCCAGTGCCGAAGAGGGTCAGGTACTGCTTGGTGAGCAGGGTCCAGCCCTTGAAATACTCAATCTACCTTACCCTTTTTCGGAATAGTCTTTGAATTATAGGGATCAGTATCACATCAAGAAATCAGCAGCCTGACCGATAATCAAATAGCGCCTGCAGTCTAACACTAATCGAATAGGCCCTAGGACAAAAGATAAAAAATGATTGATGAAAAACAGTTTTTAGACGACCTGAACAAAGCCATAGACAGCAACAAACTCACTCTGCCGACGCTGCCCGAAGTAGCACTCAAGGTCAGGGATGCCGTCGAAAAAGAGATGAGCAATGCCAATGAGATAGCAGAAATCATTGCATCAGATGCAGCCCTCTCTGCACGCCTGTTACAAGTCGCCAACAGCCCCCTCTACCGGGGTCGGGTTGCAATCGATAACCTGCAAATGGCTGTCGCCCGTCTTGGGGTGCGTCTGGTTCGCAGTCTGGTGGTAAGCCTGATCATGCAACAGATTTTTCAGGCCACCAATGACCTGCTTGATGCCAAGTTCCACAAGATATGGGAAGAGAGTGTGCAGATTGCAGCCATCAGCAGAGTCCTCTCTTACAACCTGGATCACCTGGACAGAGAGCAGGCGATGCTGGCCGGATTGATACACAACATTGGTGCTCTGCCAATTCTGGCGATGGCTGAAACCCGTGATGAACTGATTCAAGACGAAGCGGAGTTAGATCGGGTAATTAATGAGCTAAGCCCACAAATTGGGCAGAGAATTCTTGAGATGTGGGATTTCCCTGAATCCCTGATCAAGGTACCGGCCAATTTTCTCAATCTAGAGTATGAGAGTTCAGGGGATGGTGACTACTCAGATATTGTCCTGGTCGCCCGTTTACAGGCCAATTTAAATCCTGACGATTCTGTCGAAGTGTCAAATGTACCTGCATTCAGCAAGCTCGGCATGGAACCGGAAGTCAATTTCATCGAAATCGAAGGCGTAGCTGAGGATATCCAGGAAATTGAAGTCATGTTTCTATCATGATAGAGGCACGTGACCTCTGTAAACACTACCCTGGCGTCAAAGCTGTCAATGGCGTGAACTTCAATATTCCCCGAGGGGTATGCTTTGGCCTTCTAGGCCCGAATGGCGCAGGTAAAACCACCACGGTGGAGATGTTGGAAGGTATCATTACCCCCTCATCCGGCAGCATACTCTACAAGGGCGAACCCCTGGGACAACGTTTCCGCAATGAAGCTGGAATCATGTTCCAGCACACAGCCCTGCAGGAGTTTATCCAGGTTGATGAAGCACTGAAAATGTTTCAGCGCTTTTACTCCAACCCCAGAACCATAGATGACCTGGTCGAGGCCTGCGCACTGGAAGAGTTTCTAACCAGGGACACCCGTAAACTCTCCGGCGGTCAAAAACAGCGCTTATTGCTCGCAATTGCACTTATCAACAATCCTGATGTGGTTTTTCTCGATGAACCCACAACCGGTCTAGACCCCCAATCCCGGCGCAATTTATGGAACCAGGTACGTCGCATAAAGGCAGAAAACAAGACCTTGGTTCTGACCACTCATTACATGGAGGAGGCCTTTGAGCTCTGTGATGAGATCATTATCATGGACCACGGCGTGATCATTGCTCAAGGCAACCCACACACCTTATTGGCAGACCATTTCGACAACTCGGTTATCAGCCTGCCTCACACAGCGATACCTGAGGGCTTCTGCCCGGATGATGGCGCTTCAATGCATACCCAAGGTGAGATTATCGAGATACTCTCTAAGGACGTGGATACCACGATCCGTCATCTGACCTCCCAACAAGTCTCCCTGAAACAACTTCAGGTCCGCTCGCCTACTCTGGAAGATCTGTTTTTGGAATTGACTGGTCACCATCTTCGCTCCTAGTCTGGTGTTTCACACTAGTGTAGGATCGACTCTACCCCACAACCTGAACCAGCATCATGTCAATACGCCGTTTTCTCGCAGCCTTCCAAGCACGAAACCTTGAGTTCCTGCGTGATCGTACTGCGCTGGGGTGGAACCTGATCATGCCTGTTCTGATCGTTATGGGTTTTGCCTTCGCCTTCTCTACCGGTCAGGAGGAGCTCTATAAGGTCGGACTCTATGGAGAGGCAGAGCAGCAACAACCGGTACAGACCTTTCTGCAGACCCGCTATGTGGAGTTTATTCCGGTGATTGAACTGGAAGAGACTGTTGATAAGGTCGACAGGCACCAGATCGACCTCTTGCTTGACCTGACAACCCAGCGTTATTGGGTCAACAGCACCTCACCTAAAGGTTATCTGCTGGAGCAGCTGCTACAACCCTATCAGTTTGAGAGGGTCACCGTGAGTGGCTCAGAAATTCGCTATGTTGATTGGGTAATACCCGGTGTGCTTGGTATGAACATTATGTTCAGCGCCCTCTTCGGCGTCGGTTATGTAATTGTCCGATATCGCAAGAATGGTGTATTAAAGCGTCTCAGAGCAACCCCTCTGAGTGCTTTTGAGTTCCTCTCGGCCCAGATCGCCTCACGCCTATTGATGATCCTTTCAGTGACCATCCTGGTCTATCTTGGCACGGATCTGGTAGTCGATTTTCGCATGGTTGGTTCTTACTGGCTGCTGTTCCTGATTCTAATTCTAGGTGCCTTGAGCTTGATCAGTGTAGGTCTATTGGTTGCGGCACGAATCACCAGTGAAGAGGCAGCAAATGGCTTATTGAACTTGATCAGTTGGCCAATGATGCTCCTCTCAGGTGTCTGGTTTTCACTGGAGGGATCTCATCCTTTGGTGCAAAACCTTGCTTTGGCACTACCACTGACCCATATGGTGGATGCTGCCCGTGCCGTGATGATTGAGGGAGCCGGCTTCAAGGATGTGCTGACGTCTCTATTATCTCTTACCACTTTTACTCTATGCTTTGTCACAATAGGTTCTAAAGGCTTTCGCTGGGAGTAAGCAGTGGATCAGGACGAACTGTTCATGAGTCAGGCAATTGAGCAGGCAAAGCATGGACTGGAGCTGGGTCATGGCGGCCCCTTCGGTGCTGTGGTGGTGATGCAGGGTGAAATTGTCGGCAGGGGTTGGAATCAGGTTGTACATCTCAATGATGCCACTGCCCATGCAGAGATGCAGGCAATTCGGGCTTCCTGTAAACATCTAGACAACTTCCACTTGTCGGGGGCTGTTCTCTACACCACCTGTGAACCCTGCCCGATGTGCCTTAGTGCTGCCTATTGGGCCCATATCGAGCGATTGGTCTATGCCGCCAATTCTGCAGATGCTGCGGCCAGTGGTTTCGATGACAACGCAATAGCATTGCAGATATGTAAGCCGATGCAGGATCGGGAAATGCCCAGCCGGCAGGTTCTGCGCGATGAGAGTCGATTGCTCTTTGAGGCTTGGAATGTCAGCGATAAACGTACTGAATACTGAGTGATTTACCTGTCCGGTAACTATTGATCCGGCGGTTAGTAAGTATTTTGCTTTCAGGGAGATGTTGTTTAAATGACACTAAAACTGTTAATCAACGGTTCAATAGCCCAGCTCGAGATCGACAGCGATACACCCCTGCTCTGGGTACTGCGTGACCATCTCGATCTTACCGGCAGCAAATACAGTTGTGGTATAGGGCTTTGCGGATCCTGCATGGTCCTGGTTGATGATCAGCCAATGCAGGCCTGCCAGATCACAGCCTATGAAGTTGTAGGTAAAAAAGTCGTAACCATCGAAGGCTTGGCTAAAGAGAAAAACCATCCCATCCTCAAGGCGTGGTATGAGATACAGGTCCCTCAGTGCGGTTATTGTCAATCCGGCCAGATCATTATGGCCTATGCGCTGCTGAAAAATAACAGCAATCCCACCGATGATGAGATCGATAAGGCCATGTCCAAGGTTCTCTGCCGATGCGGTACCTATCCACGCATCCGTCAGGCCATACATCAGGCGGCCAGAGTATTGAGAGAAAAGGAAGCATCCTCATGAACTGTTTCGATCCGGACAGAAGACAATTTCTGAAGATGAGCGCTGCATCAGCCGGCTCTGCTCTGGTATTGGGTATCAGCTGGACAGAAAGCATCGAATCGAGTGAAAAGGCCTCTCCACCATTCTCACCAAATGCCTGGTTACGAATCGACACCGATGACATTGTCACCATATTCATCGCCGAATCGGAGATGGGTCAGGGCACCTACACAGCACTTGCGATGATGGTGGCAGAGGAGTTGGAGGCAGACTGGCAGAAAGTTCGTGTTGAGCACGCCTCCCTGGATCCGGCGTATGGTTTTCAGGGAACAGGCGGTAGTCGTAGTGTGAGAAGAAACTGGAAAACACTGCGCAATGCAGGCGCCATTGCCAGACAGATGCTACTGAATGCGGGGGCAGACTATTTTAATGTAGCAATTGATGGGTGCCAGGCTGATCGATCACGAATAGTTCATGCTGCCTCTTCCCAATCCGTGAGTTATGCCGATCTGGTAACCCGTGCAGCAAAATTACCGATTCCCTCTTCGATTGCGTTAAAGAAACCTGACACATACAAACTTATCGGTAGCTCACTACCGCGACTTGATCTGGCTGAAAAGCTCGACGGCAGCGCCCGTTACGGCATCGACACCAAACTGCCAGGCATGTGCTACGCGACCATTGTCCAGTCCCCTGTTTTTGGGGGGCGAGTGAAGCAAGTCAACGCCTCTGACATTAAAAAACGGCCTGGCATCATAGACTGCTTTACCCTGGATGAAGGGGTTGTGGTTGTCGCCAAGGATACCTGGCAGGCCTTCCAGGCCAGAAAAGCCCTGAAGATTGAATGGAGTGAGGGAGAGTCAGCCAAACTGAATAGTGAAGATATTATTCAGACTTTGACACAGCACGCCTCCCTGGAGACAAAGTCCCTGATATTGGAAAAAGGTGAACCACTCTCCCAGCTTGAAGACCACTCTAATCCCATAGAAACGCAATATGATCTGCCCTTTCAGGCCCATATGACTCCTGAACCGATGAACTGCACAGTGCAGATTCAGCAACAGCGGATAAGAATCTGGGCACCCACTCAATCTCCCACCAATGCCAAAGCCAGTGCACTGGCTGCCTTGAAATCGCTCATTGCCGAGCCAACTCAAGATAAGATCGAAGCTCTTGAGCAACGCATCGAAGTGATAACCCCCCTATTGGGTGGCGGGTTTGGCCGCAGAAACATACAGGACTATGTTAGCCAGGCGGTGAAGATTGCTCATCGCATAGATCAGCCTCTACAGCTGGTCTGGCCGAGAAGCGAAGATCTACAGCACGACTACTACCATCCAATCACTCAACATCATCTCAGGGGTGTACTGGACAAACAGGGCATTCCCCAGGTCTGGCACCACCAGATCACCGGCTTGCAGGTCGATGAGTATGGCGCCCAAACACTGCCTTACTCGATCCCTCATATCCTGGTGGAGATGCAGCGCCTTAATTCACCGGTACCTATAGGTCCCTGGCGATCGGTCTCACACCACTACAATGCATTCGCGATAGAGCATTTTTTTGATGAACTGGCTGTTGCGGGAGGACATGATCCTTTGCAACTTCGTCTCCAACTACTGAGTGAACCCCGGTTAAAAACTATTCTGCAGATCGCAGCAGAAGCTGCCTCCTGGAATCAACAGAGTGAACAGCGGGTATTGGGTTGCGCAGTTCACTCAAGCTTTGGCAGCCATGTAGCCGAAGTCGTTGAACTCATCAAAGATGACAATCAAGCTTTTAGACTGGGTAAGGTCACCTGTGTCATCGACTGCGGTATAACGATCAATCCCGATACCATAAAAGCGCAGATGGAGGGTTCCATCATCTTTGCTCTGACCGCAGCGCTTAAATCCAGAATCACATTAAAAAACGGTAAAGTGGAACAGAGTAATTTCCACGACTTCCCGATACTGTCATTCAAAGAGACGCCACCGATTGAAGTCATCGTGGCAAAAAACCATCATGATCCTGGTGGCGCGGGTGAACCGGGTGTCCCCCCCCTGGCCCCGGCTCTGGCCAATGCCCTCCTCGCAGCTCACGGTGAACCGGTAAGAAGTTTGCCTGTGCGACTTATATAAACGTTCCATCGATTGTAGTGGCAATATATCTGCGCAAATACTATTCAATGATTCCATCTTTATGACTATCGGCAAATACATGTCGGGCATGTTAAAGTCTTCGGCTAACCCCGGCCCTCTCCACCCCAATTGAAGGACGCAAGATAAAAATATGTGTGGCATAGCAGGTATTCTTAATCTCAAGGACGGTACTTCACCCTCCAGAGGTGAACTGGAGAAGATGATACATGCGGTTCATCACCGTGGGCCGGATGGGTATGGGTATTTTAGCCAGAATCGCGTCGGACTGGCCCATGCCAGACTTAGTATCATCGATCTGGCAGGTGGTGATCAGCCGATACACAATGAAGACAAAACAATCCAGGTTGTCTTCAATGGTGAGATATTCAACTACCTGGAGCTACGTGATGAACTGGAGCGACAGGGACACCGCTTCTATACCCATTCAGATACCGAGGTAATCGTTCACCTGTACGAACAGCATGGTGATGATTTTGTCGATCATCTCAACGGTCAGTTCGCTATTGCACTCTGGGATAGCAATCGGGACAGATTGGTGATCGCCCGTGACCGGACAGGCATCAGACCTCTCTTCTATACCCAGGTTGGAGGCCGGCTCTATTTTGCCTCTGAGGTGAAATCCCTCTTCAGCCATCCCGCGATCCCCCGAAGAATCAACCTCACCGCTTTACAGGAGGTCTTCACTTTCTGGAGTGCCCTGCCCCCAAACTCCCTCTTTGAAGATATTCAAGTTCTACCACCCGGCCATCGCATGGTTGTTGAAAGCGGACAACTAAACATCGATCAATACTGGGACTGGAACTTCCCCAACGACGAGATAGACCAGCATAAATCTGCTGAGGACTGGGCAGAAGAGTTAAAATCTCTGATGATCGACTCGGTACGTCTACAACTCAGATCTGACGTCCCGGTCGGTGCCTATCTGAGTGGTGGACTCGATTCATCTGTGTTGACCTCATTGATCAAAAACTTCACTGATACCCCGCTAAGAACCTTTTCAATAGGCTTTGAGGATGAGGAGTTCGATGAGAGTGGTTTTCAAAAAGATCTGGTGGACTATCTGGGTACAAACCATACCCATGTTTTGTGCAAACAGTCCGATATCGGGGAGGCTTTTCCAAGGGTGATTCGGCATGCCGAGTCTGCCATCGTCCGCACTGCCCCGACCCCATTGATGCTGTTGTCAGGTGCCGTCCGTGAGGCGGGATACAAAGTGGTGTTGACCGGTGAAGGCGCTGATGAGGTTTTTGGTGGATATGACATCTTCAAAGAGGCAAAAGTCAGACGCTTCTGGAGTCATGCCCCAGATTCTGAATGGCGTCCGTTGATATTACAGAGACTCTATCCCTATCTGAAGCACTCGCCTACAGCCAGTGGCGCCTTTACCCAACGTTTTTTTCAACAGGGTATGGAACATCTGAGTAAACCCTATTTCGCCCATATTCCTCGTTGGGCAACCACCCAGAGGATAATGCAGTTCTTCTCTGATGAGGCGCGTGCCTCAGCATCCCCTGTTGATTTCTCCACCATTGAACGGATTCTTCCAACTGAAATCAATCAGTGGAAACCCCTGAATCGGGATCAGTACATCGAGGCGCACACCCTGCTTTCAGGCTATCTTCTATGCTCCCAGGGTGACCGGGTGGCGATGGCCAACTCGATAGAGGGACGCTTTCCCTTTCTCGACCACCGGGTGATAGAGTTTGCGGCAAAATTGCCCAGTCGCTATAAGATCATGGGGTTAAATGAGAAATATATGCTGAAAAAGACCATGAAAGGTCTGATTCCCGAGAGTATCAGGAATCGCAGCAAGCAACCCTACAGGGCACCGGACAGCCAATCATTTTTCAAACAGGGCAAACCCCTCGACTATGTGGATGAGCTGTTCAGCGAAGCACGCATCAAAAAAGCGGGTTATTTCAATCCCAAAGCAACCAATATGTTGTTAAAAAAATGCGCCAAAGGCAAAGCACTGGGTTTTGGAGACAATATGGCCTTTGTCGGAATCCTCTCTACGATGCTTGTAGATGACCAATTTTTAGGCAGTAGTTCAGAGTAGATGGACTCATTAGAAATCTCCAATACACTTCAGGAAAGCCATATTTAACCGATATATGCTTTGTATGTTATTACCCCGGTGACTAAAAACTGTCTTGTTTTGGCTCTTATTCTCAACCGGGATAATAACTAATGTCGATAAGACAGCTCATATAGTGAAGAATTAACGTTTTTTTTGCACAGTTCGATGCAGTATCATGCGCATATCTTCGAATTGTTAGAACTTTAGGAATACCCATGTCAACAGAAGCTCAGATCAGAAACTATATCCTGGAAAACTATTTGTTCACCGATGACCAATCAGCCCTGGATAGTACGGACTCCTTCCTTGACAAGGGTATCCTGGACTCCACTGGCATTCTGGAGGTTATCTACTTTCTGGAAGACGAATTCAACCTTAAAGTTGAGGACACAGAGATGGTTCCCGAAAACCTCGACTCAGTGAACAATATCGTCGCCTTCATCGGACGTAAGAGCCAATAATGTGACAGCACCTGCGTTGCCATTGATCGATCATTTCAGGTCGATTGCCGCAGCTCAACCCGATAAGCTCGCGATTGCCGATGTAACCCGGCAATGCACCTATCAGCAGCTCTCCGAACTGGCTGGACAGGTGGCGAGATATCTCGTTGAGGCTGGCCTGAAAAAGGGTGACAGAGTTGCGATGGTAGTCGCCAACTCTGCAGACTATGCTGCGATTTTTTACGGCATATGGGCTGCTGGTGGCGTCACTGTCGCACTCAACACCCAGGCAAAAGCGAAGGATGTCCTCAATTGGGTAAGCCATTCCGGGGCAAAATGGCTATTTGTAGATAATAAGCATGCAGAGTTTACTGCAATTGCTGACAAACTTGAGCAGGGAACAGAACTGATCAGGGTAGGCGAATCACTATCGGAAGAGAGTGTCGATGACCCTACCCCCTGGAATAGAGTGTTACAGCAGCAGGCTTCACTGCCGAGTCTCGACCTCGAACCATCCGATCTCGCTTCAATCATCTATACCTCTGGCACCACAGGGAGTCCCAAAGGGGTTACCCTCAGTCATGGCAATCTCAGCGCGAATATTGAATCGATCCAGAAATATCTGCAGCTGACAAATAGAGACAGCATCCTCAATGTGCTGCCTTTTTACTACTCATATGGCAACTCTGTACTACACACCCATTTATCTGTAGGTGGATCACTGATTCTGGAAAACAACCTGGTCTACCCTCATCGGGTCGTAGAACGAATCGCCAATGAAGCTGTAACTGGATTTTCCGGTGTGCCATCCACTTTTGCTCTACTGCTCGGGCGGGTTAACCTGGATGACTTTGATCTCAGTAAGCTGCGCTATCTGACTCAGGCTGGCGGTGCAATGGCACCTGCCTTAACTGATAAACTATTGGCAGCACTACCCAAAACCCAGATATTCATCATGTACGGCCAAACAGAAGCCAGTGCACGTTTAACCTATCTACCACCAGAAAAAATCTGCGAAAAACGAGGCTCTATCGGTATTGCCATACCAGACACCACGATAGAGGTTAGGGACAAGCAGGGTAAGGTAACCAAACCCGGTGAGACCGGTGAAATCTGCGCCCATGGTGACAACATCATGCAAGGCTACTGGAGAGATACAGAAAAGAGCACCCAGGTATTAAAAGATAGATGGCTCTATACTGGCGATCTGGCCCATACTGACAGTGATGGTTATCTCTTTATCGATGGCCGCTCCTCCGACATGATCAAGAGCGGTGCAAACCGTATCAGTCCGAAGGAGATCGAAGAGGTGATCCAGGAACTCGATAGTGTCATGGAAGTGGCTGTTGTAGGCGTACCGGATGAGATGCTGGGTGAAATCATCAAGGCCTTTGTAGTGCCGAAAGACATTAATGACACTGACAAAAAAGTTATCCAGCGTCATTGCCGACAGAATCTTGCCATATACAAGATTCCAAAGAGTATT
Organism: Candidatus Thiodiazotropha sp. AKAK3; assembly: GCF_058244645.1. Lineage (NCBI taxonomy): Bacteria > Pseudomonadati > Pseudomonadota > Gammaproteobacteria > Chromatiales > Sedimenticolaceae > Candidatus Thiodiazotropha > Candidatus Thiodiazotropha sp. AKAK3. Next base: position 187,433 of record NZ_JBSYOQ010000071.1, on the reverse strand, counting down.
GAATTTATTGCCGAATTACCCAAAACAGCATCGGGCAAAATCCAAAAGTTTCAACTACAAGAGAAAGGATCTTAGAATGGATGTCGACCATGTCTGCATTGCTGTGAGATCTATCAAGTCGAGCAAAGACAGGCTGTGTGACATCTTACAGTACAAGGAAAAAACAGAGGTTGTGAAAAACACCAAGCAAGATGTTCTGGTACAGTTTTTCAGCAAGCCTGGTTCGCTTGACATAAAGCTGATCCAACCTGCCAGTCCACAGTCACCACTGACAAATTTCCTTAAATCGAGAGGCGAAGGCTTACATCATCTCTGCTTCAAAGCAGATGATGTCCAGCAGACAATGGATGATCTGCTAGAGCGTGGCGCACGAATGACAGCTGACCCACTGCCCGGAGAGGCCTTCGACGACGAGTTGATCGCCTTCGCCTATGTGGCAGGGGGTCTGAATATTGAAATCATCGATACCGACAAACGGCGAAACCTGCTCTAACGGAGCCATGTGTCGGCTATCGAACGGAAAACAAACAGTATCAAGGGGAGAAAAAAGAATGCAATCCTTTTCAGAACGGTACGAAGCTGAAATCCTAAATTTCGACCGCGAACAAGAAGCTGACCGTATCTGTGAGACCATGCGGGAAGCCTTGCGCAGCAAACTCAGAAAGCGCGGACTGGTTGTTGCAGTATCAGGTGGTATTGACAGTTCAGTCTCTGCAGCACTCGCCGTCAGAGCGATTGGCCCGGGGAAATGCTTCTTTATCCAGATTCCGGAGGTGGATTCCGCTGAAGATACTCAATCCCGCAGCAGCCAGCTGATCAAACATCTTGGGGTCGAGAGTACCCGGCACAATATCGCTGCCACCCTGGAAGCTATCGGTTGTTATGACGCCCGGGACGAAGCGATCAAAAAGACCTTCCCGGAATATACTGATGGCTGGAAAAACAAGATCACGATCAAAGGCGGCATGGATGGGCAGGTCAACCACTTTATGCTGGTGGTTCAGGATCCACAGGGAGAGATGCATGAGAAACGTCTAGATCTCAGAGAGTACCTGCAGATCGTTGCCGCCACCAACTATAAGCAGCGTATCCGTAAAACTATCGAATACTACCATGCAGACCGTCTCAACTACGCAGTAATCGGCACACCCAACCGACTTGAATATGATCAGGGTTTCTTTGTAAAGAATGGTGACGGCTCCGCTGATTTAAAGCCAATTGCCCATCTCTATAAAACCCAGGTCTATGCCATGGCAAGACACCTGGGCCTGCCAGAATCCATCTGTGACGCCATTCCCACCACCGACACCTACAGTCTGCCCCAAGGTCAGGATGAGTTCTATTTCGCCCTGCCCTACCAGGAGATGGACAAAGCGTTATGGGCACATAACCGAGGTGCTACCGATGTGGAATTGGCTGAAATGCTCAATATCTCAGAAGATCAAGCCCGCTTCGTCAAGCAGGATATCGATAACAAACGTAAAACCACACACTACTTGCATGCCAAGCCCTATTTGATTGAACCGATTCCAGAGTTGGATCTATAAAACAACACCACAAAGTTACAACACTCAACAGATTCAGTAATGGCCCCATACACCTCAGCCCTCACCTGCTTGGAGAGGGTTGAAGTTTTTTCACTAATCCCAATACCCGGCTCTTCCTCTAGTGGGAGAGAGCCGTTCATTATTCAGACATAACTCAGAACAATTCTGAGATCATCCTATACTCAGCTGTAGACAGTCATATGGGGCTAATCGAATATTTCATGAGAACTTAGGCTTACTTTGTTGGTGGTTGGGATGTATGCACTCAGACAAATATCTCTATTTATTGCCCTGTCTCATAATCTGGTAAGTTGTTTTGCTGATGAACAGGCTGACTTTTCCTGGAATAGTATAGGAGAGGTTACCAACGCCAAAGGTCAGATGATTCGCCTAGATACCCATTTTGTTGCTAGCGCAAAGCGCTACAATAATGCGCTTTTCCTGATTGGGACCCAAGTAGATAAGTCAGGTAATGAACACTCTAAGCTATCAAAAGTATCGAGCTACTTGCAGCCACCAAAATATTGGTCATTCGAAGAGATTTTAAAAGAACTATTCATTTACAAGGAGAACTTGTACTTAAGTGATTATGCAGGATCTGTTTTTAAACTGGTTAATGAGCGCTGGCTACCTGCGATGTTTAGCTTTCCAGCAAACTCAGAAGTAGTCTACGCGTCTAAAGAAGACTTGATAGCTTGTTACCCACATTCATTAAGAAAGGCAGACCCTACCAATGGCGCTTGTTGCTCAATCGAACAAGAGTGGTGCACACCACTTAACTGGCGAGAGCGGAAGCCTTCCGTTTGCAAAGATCATCTCTACGTATTCGAAAATAACAAAAAAGGTAAAGAGATGGTTATAAAGAAGATAGATCTTAAAAATGGAAAGATCCTGGATTCAGTGCCGATGGAGAGGATTCCTGAAGCTATTGAGTGCGAAGTAACATTCTAGCCATATTGGAGGAATGCTAAGTCAGGTTTATTGAGAAGAGCATCAAATCCAGCATTGAGTATCAATTAATGTTACACTAGAAATGCATGGTCGGTGACTACGATCAATATTGGTTGTGTATATAATTCTTCATTTACTTTTACCACAACATCTAATCCGGAGTTTTCAGGTAATTGAATATCCACAAGCGCTAAATACTTGCAGCAGTAATATTCAATGCAATTTATAACTTGAACTGTCAATATTCCCATAGAGGATTTCAGTAGGATTTGGTGCATATAAAATGCCCATCAGGTTGAACACTTCAATGTTGATGGGCATGTAGTTCGTGAATCTATCTCTTGGAAACAAAACAGTTGATTCTTGTCAGTAGCTCATTAGGCGGCGTATTCTTAGGGTCATTCAAATACTCTTCAAACGGTGGAAAATCTGAAGCTTCATAACCACTTTGAGGTAACCAGTGACCAAAAAGCCAATCATAAGGCTTTTCCAATTCAGCATAAGAGCCTTTAAATAACAGACTGGCACATATACCACCTGGAATTTCATTGTTATGAGGCGTCTCACCATTTACGGGGACTTCTACTCCATCAGGAACAGATATTGCGGCAAACGATCTTAGCTTCTTCTTTTCCACTGTCTTAGGGTCATCGTAATAGAGACCAATGGAACGGGTTTTTTCACTCAGCAGATTGTGGCTTGAAGCATAGACAAATATCTTCTCAAAGGTTCGACCGATATCCATATAGTCCCCTTGATGGGGGTATCCAATGAGAGAAATTGAATCTACATCTAGAATTTCAACAGAATACATATCATGATACTCCTCTATTTCCATAGGCAACATAGCTACAAAAGGTTCATCTACCCTACCCGTCCTATCATGCCTGGCACCTCGGTACTCTGTTGGAGATTCACCAAACTGAAGCATAAAGGCCCGACTAAAAGCCTCAGGACTACTATAGGATGCATGGGTAGCTATGCGTACAAGCGGCTTGGTTGACGTGATCAACTCAACCGCAGCTCTTTGGAGGCGAAGACGCCTGATGGTTGCGTTCAGTGTTTCTCTGGCCAGTTTTCGATATATTCGATGAAAATGGTAGGGAGACATGAAGGCAACATCTGCCAGAACAGTAACAGTAAGGTCTTCATCCAGATGATCGTGAATATACTCGATCACCCTGATGACACGTTGTCGGTAACTGTCTGTCGTTGACTGTTTCATGTTTTCACCTCCTGATACTGAGCTTATCTAACTCCATCTGATAATGTTTGCGATTTTTCTGGTTAAGATGGATATTCTGTCATACTCAAAAGAGGAGATAGGCTACGGTATCTCTTTTACAACAAACATCATATTCCTAGATCCTAATATTCATAAGTAAGTAGCTCTTAATTTTAAAGTAAGCATGAAATAATCTAATATACGTAAGAAATTAACTAAATAGCCCAGACAGTAGAGTTATGATTGAATTATTTTCCAGATACACTGAACAAGCGACAAGTTTAGTGGATCTGTTAATTCATACACTTGCAACAGTCATCTCTGCTCTTGTTTTAATCAATCTATTGACCAGCTGCTCATCTGTACCTAGTGGTGCAAGTGAGAATCGAGAAGTTAATAACCTTACAACACGGCGAAGTATTTCCGATTTAAGGATTAATATTGCGGAAGAGCTGATAGGAACGCCATACCTCTATGGCGGAACAACACCTTTGGGATTTGATTGCAGTGGGTTTACATACTACTTGTTTGACAAAACAGGTATTTCCATACCTCGAACAGCTGAAGATCAATACCGATTATCTGCACGACTACCACTCTATAGGGTACGCCCTGGTGATCTTCTCTTTTTCAGAATCAACTCTCAAAAACTCTCACATGTTGCACTCTATATTGGGGATAAACAATTCATTCACGCCTCTTCTTCAAAGAAGCAGGTTTCTATATCCAGTTTAGACAATCCATACTGGCTCAGCCGTTTAATCTCAGCTGGGCGTTTAGACAATGATTGAATCTCATCTACAATTTTAACCACTACTGGCTACAGTAAACCTGACCGGGACGAACTAATCTCTGTCTGCAAAGCAGGTTCCAATGAATGACAAAACTGTGTCGAAGTTTTTTACACCCAATGCTTTCCAAAAATCATGCAGATATTTAAGTCACTAATATTAATGATTTTAATTCCTACGGCCTAAATGTTGCATTATACTTGGATGGAATTATAGATAGCGGGAATTAGGCCATTTAACACAATAAATCGTGGTAAGCAGCAGACTTAGGATTTGTACTATTACATTTTAAGAATGTACTTACAGGTCTGATTGAATAGTCTGCCAATCAATATTGTCACTTTAATTAAACACATTATACATTGTGGAGATTAACTCAAAATGATTTGACAACCTTATAATGAACATCACTTATGAGACCTATAACTGATGTTGAAGTAGATTTAATTCTACCTGATTTTTGCAGATGATTACTGAATAATATACATCAATGATGTGTATGTAATTTTAGCTATTCTTATTTTTTATTTTATATATATATTTTTCCATAAATAAATACTTTTCTTACTGAAGTTATTCAAGTGCTTTGTACGACAATTTTGCACTAACAATTTTTTTAAAATAGCCTCATATTTTATATTTACAGTTTCAAACAAATTGTTTTTATATTATGCACCTATATTTATAGTACTTTGGCAATCAATCATATCTACCTATCAATATCACCACCTGTGATCTACTAACTCTAAAAATATAACTTTCACTATGATGCTTTTTAAGTTTTTATGTAGACATAATATTTTCCAAATGAAGCTTTGACAAAAAGATAAAAGTTGATAATCTATCCGCGGATCGTGACGACGGTCTAAAAATGGAATTGCACTAAATCACATTTTCTATTCGATTCGTGCATAAATCACATTATTACTTCAATAACTCAAGGAGCATTTTATGAGAACATTGAACGCTATGGAACTCACTAAAGTAGAAGGCGGCTGTGATCAACCAGCACCAGCTGAGCCTGAGTGCCCACCCACTCCAGAATGCACACCAACACCTGTCTGTGAACCAAAACCCAGACACCATCACCACCGTCACCACCGTCACCACTTTTGTTTTGACTTCATCTCCTCATGCATACCTAAGTGGTGCTAAGTTGATTTGATTCAGCTTATGGTTGGAAATAGTTTCTAACCATCTGGATTGGCCACTTTTGTGGCCAATCTTTTCTGAAAACCATCTAAAGCAAACACTGACTCATCGTATAAGCGATCATTAAGCTTTAATAAAATAGTATCTACAAAACTCAATCTAAAGTTCATCTACATGAGTATGTTGATGTACTGAACAAAGTGACACAGGGATGAATGACGAACTTTTTAGGAGAGAAGTGGTTGAAGCTCAGCAGAGTAATCGCCAAACGGGTGTAATTCTCCTGACGCAGTCAATAAAACTATGGAGTCTTACCTTTACTGTTACTGCTGTTACCCTTGCGATTATTCTATTCCTCACATTTGCTGAGTTTACTCGTAAGGAGCGTGTATTTGGCCTAACTGTTCCTGGCCATGGCGCTATCCATCTTATGGCCAGGGAATCAGGTGTAATCTATGAAGTTAAGGTTTCTGAAGGAAGCCAGGTCACTGCCGGTGATCTGTTATTCGAAGTACGCCAGGATAAATTCAATGATTTGGGTGAAACTCAGCAGTTAATAGAAGAAACCCTTGACAGCCAGTCTGAAAATCTCACAAACGAGATCCGTAATCGTATCAATCAAGGTAAGGATGCGGCACTCAATCTAAAAAAGAAGGCCGCGCTTCTCAAACAGGAGATCAACTCTCTCGATACTGAAATAGAACTGCAAAAGCAACATATTGAATCTGCAAAAAGCTTGTTAGATAACATGAAACCGCTATATGAAGAGCGCATCATACCTGAATTACAATACCAACAGCAGGTAAGTTCGCATATTGAGCAAAAGACCCGGCTCGAGGGTTTGAAGCGACAATTGATTTCTCTCAAATCCCGCCATATGGAGACAACTAGTGATATCCGTGCAACACAACTACGCACCGAAGCTGATCAGTCTTCGTTGGAGCGCACTCTGCTTTCAACAAAACAGCAAAGCCTTGAGCAGAGAAGCGCTCGTCTGAGCTATGTACGAGCTCCCGTCAATGGCACCATCAGCAATATTCAAGTTGATGTCGGAAGACAGGTTGAAGCTGGTACAGCACTTGCCACCCTCTTACCTCAGGGAGTAAGCCTGGATGTACAGATATTTATACCGAGTAGCGCTATCGGTTTTCTTAGAACCGGTCAGCGTGTAAAACTCCGCTATGATGCATACCCTTATCAAAAGTTTGGTGTTTATGAGGGTGAATTGACAGAACTTGCGAATGTTGACGCTTCACGGGTAGAGCTTCAAACGCGTTTTCCACACTTAATGGAAAAGCATCAGGGAATGACTTTTTTCAGAGCTACTGTGCGTCCTGAATCTCAGAATATCCAAGCTTACGGTAAACCTATTTCGCTGCGTGCCGGACTAACTCTTGAGGCAGATATCCATCTGGAGAGAAAACGCCTTATCGAATGGGTATTCGATCCAGTAATGGCCTTGGGCAGTAATATCTAATGACAGCCAATCTTTCACTTATATTCACGGTATCGCATGGAAATCTTTGAACGTTTGCACCTAGGCCGAAGAAATAAAGTGCCTGTACTACTGCAAACTGAAGCCGCAGAATGCGGCCTCGCATGCTTAGCCATGTGTGCAGCTCAATATGGTTATGAAACTGACCTTCGCGCACTACGTAACCGCTTCTCATTGTCACTGAAGGGACTCAACTTAAAAACATTGATCGATATTGCATCTGATATCGGACTTGCAGGTCGCGCTCTGAGGTTGGAAATCGATGAACTGACTCAGTTGAATATGCCCTGCATTTTACACTGGGAACTGCGTCACTTTGTAGTTCTGACTAAAATGGAGAGAGGCAAAGCGATTATTCATGACCCAAGTATTGGTAAACGTCGCCTAACTCTGGAGGAACTCGGACGCTCCTTCACTGGTGTAGCACTGGAACTGACACCAGGAACGGACTTCACTCCCAAGAAGGAGAAGACTCGAGTCCGGTTACGTAACCTGCTTGGCCATGTAGTAGGGCTAAAGCGCTCCCTCGGACAAATATTGGTCGTCTCATTAATCCTGGAAATCGTCGCTATCATTCTGCCATGGCTGAATCAGTGGATCATCGATGATGTTGTGGTAACTGGCGATCACTCACTACTTCTGGTGCTGGTTAGCGGTATGTTTTTGCTGACGATATTCCAGCTTGTCACCTCATCGCTACGCTCCTGGCTATTAATGGTCATGGGTACACGTATGAATCTTCAGTGGTCGACCAACGTTTTTTCACACCTGTTACGCCTCCCTATTTCCTTTTTTGAGAAAAGAAACCTTGGTGATGTTCTGTCCCGATTTGGTGCTGTGGATCAGATTCGTCGTGTAATCACAGATAGTTTCATTGAGAGTATCGTGGACAGTATTATGGCAGTAATTGCGTTGTGCGTAATGCTCTTCTACAGCGTAGAACTCACTCTCATCGTAGTTCTCTCGGCACTACTCTATGTCTTATTACGTACCTATTTTTATCATGTCTATCGTTTACGCAGTGAGGAAGAGATCATACGAGATGCCAAACTCAGCAGTATTACGCTGGAAAGTATACGAGGCGTACAAAGCTTGAAGTTGTTTAACTTCGAGACAACTCGTGTTTCCACATGGCTGAATCAGCAAGTTGATGTTTATAACGCTCGTATCGCTTTACAGAAACTCGATATCGGATTCCGCTTGGGCAATGGTTTTTTAGTTGCCCTTGAAAACGCATTGGTTATCTGGCTAGCCGCCAGTATGATAATCAATCGTGAATTCACAATCGGTATGCTGTTCGCCTATCTTGGCTATAAGGAGCAATTCATCTCCAAAACATCTGCATTCGTAGATAAGATGGTAAGTTTCAAACTCCTCTCCATTCAAACTGAACGCTTAAGTGATATCGTACTCCACGAACGTGACAGTACAGAAGAAGGTGTTTCTCTTATACCTTCGGAAACTGGCCTTAGTCTGGTATTCGAGGATGTTTGGTTTCGTTATGCCGACGGTGAACCCTGGGTACTTTCCGGAATCAATCTGGAAATACAACCTGGTGACTCGATTGTCATCATTGGACTTTCTGGTGGTGGTAAGACGACATTAATTAAATTGATGCTCGGTTTATTGACACCCGATAAGGGTGATATCCTGGTTGATGGGATCAGTCTACGACAGATTAATCTTGCTCAATATCGCTCACACATAGGTACGGTGATGCAGGAAGATCAACTGTTTGCAGGCTCAATCCTGGAAAATGTTGCATTTTTTGATCCGGAGCTGGAACAGGAACGCGTTGTTGATTGCTTGCGTAGTGCCGGATTGCTCGAAGAAGTCACCACCATGCCAATGGGCATGCAGACCCTGGTAGGAGATATGGGCACCACCCTTTCTGGTGGCCAGAAGCAACGTTTACTGGTGGCACGAGCGCTCTATAAGAGTCCTGAGATTCTGATTCTCGATGAAGCCACAAGCCATCTCGACAAGAGCAATCAAGCCCATGTCCATGCTGCTTTGCGTAATGCAGGCAGAACCCATATCTCAATCACCCATCGAGAAGAGCTACTCAGCCAAACCGATAGAGTATTTACGCTTCATGAAGGAGAGCTTTTACTAAGGTCATCAGGCAAACAACAACTTTTGAAACCTCCCCAAGAAGATATTGTGATAGAAGTTAACCATCACAACATTGATGCTGGCGAAAACCACTCAGATATTGAAACAAGCTTCAACATTGCGTTTGAGGATGTATGGTATCGCCATACCGACGACCAACCTTGGATAGTCTCCGGGATTAACCTGGATATCAAATCGGGAGATTCAGTTGTCATCCTCGGACTCTCGGAGAAAGTCAAAACAACACTGATCAAATTGATGCTTGGTTTATTGATACCTGATATAGGCGATATTACTGTCGAAGGCGTCAACCTAAGACAGATCAATCTTGTCCAATATCGTGCCCATATAGGTACAGTAACTCAGGAAGACCAACTGTTTGCTGCACCAATTCTAGAGAATGTTGCATTTTTTGATCACAACCTGAATCAACAACGGGTAACCGAAAGCTTGCGCAGTGTCGGACTATACGAAGAGATCACAGCTATGCCAAAGGGCTTGCAGACCATGGTAGGCGATATAGGTACTAACCTTTCTGGCAGCCAAAAGCAACGACTCCTGTTAGCAAGAGCCCTCTACAAAAGACCAAATATATTGATTCTCGATGAGGCCACCAGTTATCTCGACAAGGGCATTAATGCCCAAATCCACGATGCTTTGAATAGAACAGACATAATCTATGTTTCATTTACTCAGAAAGAAGTGTTGATAAGCCCAACGGATCGAGTCTTTATACTGCATGAGGGACAGCTTGTTGAGAGATCATCAGGGGATACGCTCTATCAAATGCCTACCAACGATGATACTTAGGAGTAGTTGATGTTCGGCACACATTATAAATCGAGACTCAACTATCCGCTGCTCTTCAGCTTACTGCTCTGGAGCAGTATAGGTTTGACTGAGCCACAACAAACATCAATAACTTGCAATGAGTTCTCACAGACTCCAGAGGCAATCAATGAGAATAATAAAAATCATCTGATTACCACCTTGATTCAAATTGCCTGGCAATGCAACCCACAGAATCTGGCACTATCTGAGGAGATCGAAGCTGGCAATGCCAGAATCAAGCAAGCCAGGGCTTCATTGTTTCCAAACGCATCTGTAAGCGTCAACTACGATGACTCTCGCTATAAACCATCAAGTGGTAATTATGATGAATTAAGACAACGAAGTGGTACCTTACAAGGAACTTTACGCCTGCCTCTATTTAAGCCTCAAGCACTTCAAGCCCTGGATGCGAGCCGTATCAGTAGCATCGAAACGCAACTTGCCTTGCAAGAGCGTCAAAGTGAACTAGCAATGTTGATTCTTGACAGCATATTAAATTTAATTACATTAACTGAGGATATTCGGGTACTAGATGGCCAGGTCACCAGTACCAAAGAGCAAGTCTATAACAATGAGCGTCGTCTAGAAGGTGGGCTGGGTTCCATTACGGAGGTAGCCGAAACAGGTTTGCGACTACGTCTGGCGCAATCGCAATTAATAACCCGTTATAGTGAACGGGAGTTGAAACAGATTGAACTTGCAAAACTGATCGGCAAGCAGCAGCTAGCGCTTGGAAGGATCGTGATCAATAAAACACTTCCATCGATCGCACCCAAAGATATCAAAGTAGCCCTAGAGCAGTTGATGAGGGACAATCCGACTTTAATGCGAGCAACAAACAACGTTACACTTGCAGAAGCTAATATCCAACTGCAGAACCGCGGTCACTGGCCAACACTCGATCTAATCGCAACTCGTGGTGCCAGCCGTTATTTTAAAGAATCCGGAAACATCAATAATAACGCAACAACTAACAGCTATATGTTACAACTAGAGATGCCACTTTACTCAGGCGGTAGTGTTAGTGCACTAGAGCAAGAGGCAAAAGCACAATCACGTAAGGCAATGCAAGAACTACACTCGGCACAGAACTCAACGGCTGCAGAATTACGTCAATACTATAAAGAGAGTGAACTACACCATCGACGAGTAACAATGAATGAAAAGTCCTTGACGGATGCGGAAAACCTTTTAATGATCACACGCAAAGCATTCAAAGCCGGAAACCGCAGTAACATTGATGTATTGAATGCCCAGCAACAAGTCACCGATGTAGGTGGTGAACTGATAAAATCAAGAGTCGACTATCTGCGTTCTCAGGCACATATCATGAGATTACTCGGTAGACTATTGGATCTTCCTTCTCTGAAAATATTTGATACTGCAATCCGAATGGAATAGCTGACACCTTAAAGACCATGAATTATAGGGATATTTATTGACCCTCAAAGCAAGTAAAAAAACAGTGGATAATATTTAAACCCCTTTTCCTACGGATAACAAAAAAGAGAAAATTTGGCTCTTGAAAACTATCCAACTTCATTATGGTGTGATTAATAGATCGAGCCCTGATGAGTAGATTAACAGACTTTTTCTGTTTGTTAATACGTGTGAGAAAGTGACCGGAATTACTGTGAAATCCAAACTTATTTGGTGTTACTTAATGCTTGATCACTTGAAGGTTGAATGCAACACCCATCAAAATGGGTGTTGCATATTCGTGCTTACTACAGTTGGTAGGCTTGGTTAAGAATCATCTGCAAGTCACCTGCAGGTGCGATTTGTCTCATACCGGATTCATCCTCATATTCGACTTCCAGAAAATATGCATCGCCCTCCGGAACAGAAGTAGTAATTACATTCAAAGCTATAGCCTTAAAGCGTGAATAATCCTGGGGAGCAAAGGGTGTATTCAGATAGACTGTTTGCTCTCCATGCCCCATCCAGTTCATGTAGAGCTTAAAGCCGTTACCTGGGATTGACGCGGTAGGATTATACTCAGCACGTTGGTATAACCGCATATTCAATCCTTCACTATCGACCTTCATCCAATGTGTGTCAGCAATTGGATTGGTTGTTACGTCAACTATTGTGCCGTGGGTTTCTAACAACATCTCCCCTTGTGGAGGCTGAGCAAAATCGTTGTTGAAATCATTATTGTTTGCAACAAATACACGGACATCAATATTGTCGCCTGAAACAGGATTTGCAGATGTTATGTTTACGTCAACAATCAGCTTGCGAAATACATATCCATTATTGACAACACCGTAGTAGGATGGACTGTTAGGGGATAACTTTAAGTTGCTAACCACCAGATTATTGGCATTCGGAAATTCTATTTCTAATCGGTCTATACTGTAATCAAGATTACTACTTGTGGTGCTTGTTGTTAGCTTGATACCTTCAACGTTATTCAAGTCCAGCCCGGGAAATTGATAGGGTGTCACGGTGGTCGGCGTTTGAACTTCATACTTTGATGTGGCTGCGTCAACACTGGAAGCAATCAAAATTGTTCCTGATAAAAAAAGTGCTTTAAAATATTCCATATAATATTCCTTTCGAAATGCATGATTAAAAATAGCAGAAGTAATTGAATTAGCACAAAACCTACGTCAATAAATAATATCCAATGATGCACTGCTAATGAGAAATTGTATCAGGGTTTAATTAAATATCCAGACTTGATCAACTGCGTGAAGATACAAAGACAGTCATAATTTGGAAATGAGAAAATAAACTCCCAAGCTTCACCTGTGATCTACACGCCAACCCCTACCACCTCGCCGGGATCGGGTATACCTCGCCGATGAAAGGTGCGACCCACTCGACGGGGAACTCGAAGCATTCAAGACCATCAGGCAACCCCAGCCATAAACACGGCTCTTATAAAAGCAAAAGTCCCGCTCTGGGATAAGAGGGGTTTTATTTTAGAGGGCTATTTGGTGTGTGTCCCGGTTTATCAACGATAGTCGTCTCGATAGGCTGAGGAAGCCTAAACAAAAAGGGGACGCTGGTCCCTCCTTTTTTACTATCCAGGATTATCAATTATGGCAACTTTCTTTTTGTTCCAGGTAAGTTTTTCTTTATATGCTCTGGAAGTTCATCGTAATAAGGATAAGGCTCTGAAACAGATACACACTCGATTATCGCATTATCACTTTTGCTTCCACCTTCTGATTCAAAGGCAATCCCCGGCATAATCATTTCAAAGCCCCGATGAACACTCTGTTAAAGTTAATCGAACAACCCATCTCTTGCTTTTAACCACCGCTTTATTTCTCTCCGAGTATATCTTTCAAAAGTTTTTTTGCCTTTATATCCGCAAAACTTATTACCTTTCTTGCTACGGTCAGAGCAGCTTCAATTGCCACTCTTCTAGTTCCAGGGTTATTCGAAAAGAAACCATCGAAATATGTAGCTCCTTTATTCAGTTGAGGCAATCCTTTTTCTCGGATAAGCATATTTTGAACAGTATGGAGCATTTGATGAGTTCTTCTAGCTGTATATAAAAGAACTTGTTCATCCGCACCTCCTAAGCTTTTCTGCAATGGATGGTGCCCTTTCACTCTGTCACGTTTTCTATCTACATATTGTTTTCCGATTAAACAACCAACTTGCTTGGTGAGCTTTACAACTTTACCTTTATTCTTTCCGCTATAAACTCTTACAGTAGCGCGAGCTGTTGTTGTTATAATCCCATTTATATTATTAGCTGCCCCAAGATTACCGAGCGTCATATATCCACTAGGATCAGTCCCATTAGCAGGATTCGCATCAGCATAAAGGTATTTATTCAGAGTAATGGGAGTACAAGCTTTACCATCCCACTCATCCATCTGAGTAAACCTTCCTTGGCTTGGATCGTAGTATCTTGCTCTGAGGTAATACTGATCTCACGTTGAGTCAAACTGCTCCCCAGCAAATAGGTTTTCCGACGCGGCTTTTCAGCGCATCGTACTTTTTCTCTAAGGCGTTCAAGGTGTTAAAGAGCGGGTTCAGCTAATGCAGTCCACTATAGTAAGAATTTTGCCCTAATGCACTTTTTCGCTTAACTCGGTGCGGCCTCAGTATGTGTTATATTGTGTACAGCTAAACACATCGAGGTGAACCATGTCTCAGTCCACAACCATGACTATCCGCTTGGATCCTGAGCTTAAGACCCGTCTGGATAAGCTTGCCGCTGTCACGCACCGTAGCAAGTCTTTCCTGGCCTCCGAGGCCGTCCGGGAGTTTATTGAGATCAACGAGTGGCAGATTCAAGAGATCGAGGCCGCGCTCAAGGAGGCCGACGAGGACGATTTCGCCACGCCGGAAGATGAAGCCGCCGTATTCAACAAGTGGGGTGCTAATGCTGATTAAATGGCTACGTAAAGCATTAAAAAACTTGGATGATGAAGCGGAGTTCATCGCCCAAGACGACCTCAAGGCGGCCAAAGTGGTCGTGCAGCGGATTCAAGAAGCCATATCCTTGTTGCGCGATAATCCCGCACTCGGACACCCAGGCCGGGTACCGGGCACTCGTGAACTGGTCATCCCCAAGACCCGTTACATTATTCCTTACCGAGTCCGTCCCCGCCTGCAACGCATTGAGATTCTTCGCGTCTTTCATACCTCCCGTAAACTGCCTAAACGCTGGTAAATAGGCGCTTTTCCTTTTAGGCGTTAATGGGATAAATGAGGAGCCCGAACGACAGCAGGACTTTAAGAAGCGCTGACCCAGGGTGCAGCAACACCTAAGACCAGCTCACCAGCACACAACTAACCAGGAGTTGAGTCATGGCTAACTATGATTCTACGGGCAAAGCTCGCCCAGTCAAAAAACTTAAACAACAAACACTCACCGATTGCACAGCCTGCGCCCTGCTCGCCAAGGCCATCGACACCACCGAACTCGCTCAAGTCGGGTTCAATGAACTCGGGGCCTTATGCCAAGCCATACGCCACTCCTCTGATCAACACGCCAACCCCTACCACCTCGCCGGGATCGGGCTATACCTCGCCGATGAATGGTGCGACACACTCGACGGGGAACTCGATGCGCTCAAGACCATCAGGCAACCACAGCCATAACTACGGCTCTTAAAATAGCAAAAGCCCCGCTCAGTAATGAACGGGGCTTTATTTTTGGGGCGCTATTTGGTGTGTGTCCCGGTTTATCCTGTGGGGGGAGATCCAGCCAGGCTACAGTAAGCCCCTTACGCCAGGCCAACCCGTTCGCTTCGCCCTCTCCTGGGGCTTTCTGTTGACTGGCATATCTTCACCCGCCACACGGGCGTAGCCGGTGTGGCACCGACCCATACCACCGGCCAGGAACGGAAGCAGCAGCCTTGCGGATTAGCAGCGCCCCAGCGCGGCGCGGCGCTTGCCCGCTGTGCAAGCCGCGTGATTCAGGCCAGGGATGGCTGGCGCGCGGGTTGCTCAGGGATGCAAGCGACGTGACGGGCGGTCCGAGCGGGATTTAAGACGTGCCGTTGGAGAAGCGGTCTTCTACGGACTCCAGCAGCCGTTTGCCGTGGAAAACCGCCAAGATATGCAACTCGGCAGCGAGGATCTCGTAGATCAGGCGATAGCTGTAGATAAAGCGCTCACGGATGTTCTGCTGGCCGAGTTCGGGGACCACTCGACCCAGGCGGGGTTGTTCCGGCAGCAGGTCCGTCGACGCCAACAGCGCCTCAACCACCCGTTGCGCATAATGCGGCGAGTCCCGGTGGATATACTCGGCGATTTCGTCGATATCCTCCAGCGCCGCATCAGACTAGACCAGTCTCAGGGCTTCAGCCATTTACTCAACCGCTCCCTGGCCTCTTCGTGTCCGATTCCCTTACCCTGCGCGATAGACGCCTGGCCATGCTTGATTTTCTCCAGCACGTAAAGATGGTACTGGATGTCCTCATAGCTGCTGTCGTCGGGCAGGTTTCTTAAGAGCTGCTCCACCTCTTGCTTGGCCGTCTGCATGTTCTTCTCCTCGATATCATTCACACTGCCTGTAAGCATATCAGGGTCTTGCCCGGTCTTCGCGGCCTTCATGCCTGTTCCCCTCCTCTTTCCCGCTTCAACCGCCTCGGATGCGTCGCCGTGTGCACCGCCCTGAGCTTCTCCACCGTGACCTGGGTATAGACTTGCGTGCTGCTGATATCCCCATGCCCCAACATCTCCTGGATAAAGCGTAAGTGCCTGACCAGGGAGATTAGGCCCTCCCCGGACAGACTAACCACCACACACCTAAACAGGAGTTGAGTCATGGCTAACTATGATTCTACGGACAAAGCTCGCCCAGTCAAAAACTTAAACAACAAACCCTCGCCGATTGCCAAGTCTGCGCCCTGCTCGCCAAGGCCATCGACACCACCGAACTCGCTCAAGTCGGGTTCAACGAACTCGGGGCCTTATGCCAGGCCATACGCCACTCCTCTGATCAACACGCCAACCCTTACCACCTCGCCGGGATCGGGCTATACCTCGCCGATGAATGGTGCGACACACTCGACGGGGAACTCGAAGCGCTCAAGACCATCAGGCAACCACAGCCATAACCACGGCTCTTAAAATAGCAAAAGCCCCGCTCAGTGATGAACAGGGCTTTATTTTTGGAGCGCTATTTGGTGTGTGTCCCGGTTTATCAGTAGTATTAACCCAGGATATAGTAAAAGCCATCTTGGGCTGTACAATAACAAAAATCTTAGATGCCGCCAGCCATCTCGCTCGCAAACTCCATACCTTTTGTTTGTAAATTTAACTGCAGAATAGAATTTTTATCAAAGCCGCGTAGGCCGCGTAGATACATCTTACATACAGTGGTAACAGGGTGTTTCATCAAGACAGATCTGTAGCATTCGCGGTATCGTCATTGCCTGTTCCTAGGCTTATATACTTTCCATATACCCCTAGACTTTAACTCAGCTGAATAGTGTTTTCTAACTGTCACTGTCCTTGATATCTGTGATTACGATAGAACTAGAAATAGGTAGAGACTTTTAACCTAACTTCCCGACATCTCGACTATCACACTAACATGTCAGAGGAACACCACACTGCCTACGTGTAAATCGGGTACTTTTTACTATTTGAGAGTATTATTTAGACCGCGCCAGAATAGCATTCCTAACTCCCTTGATACTATTCTCAGGCAGATCATTTGACTCTTCAAAATCATATATCATTTCCTCTTCTCCAGAACCGATCTGCCGATATAATTTAAATCCAATCAAACTGTCCAAGCTTGAATCATAATCACCCAAGAGGATATCCTCTCCTATTTCTGACACTTCATCCTCAAAAATCTGCTGAATTCTAGTGGCGTCATCCAATACATGATCCTGCACACAGTCACGTATTGCATCATCAATCGATTCCTTGTCGTACTCAGAAAACACATATACATCCAACGAAACACCTCGATATGCTAGTTCCGCTTTAAAAATAGTTGCTGATGATTGGGGTATTTCGGTTTTATCCCCACTACTGTTGAGTTCAACTTTAAAACCGACCAGTTCATCACCCTGATAAAGAGAACTGACCGCATGATCCTCTTCATTGTCCCCAACAAGAAAACAGTGAATCTGACTACCTCTGGGACTTTGGACATCAGCAAACATTTTCTCAGCGTAAAGATAAATCTCCAAATCACCCCACTCGAAAAGCTCTTCCATTGTGCCAAACTCATCAAGCAATGCGACCTTATCGAGAACACCAAGCATGTTTAGTTCAGTCGATAGATCGGGCAATCTTTCTTCCCTGTCTGGGTTACTCCCTTTCTTAACAATCAGCGCTGCATTCAGACCCGAATCATTATCTTCTTGATGTGTTATCAGATAATCCGCCTTATCAACATCAAATACATAACCATCCTCCGTCGGCCCATACCTCATATCACAAAGATAGAGAGAACCGCTGCCTATCGATATGGAACCAGAATACTTTATTCTCATAACTTACTAACCATCATTCCAATATTTTTGAATATTTATAGGGAGAGTACACCTACTTCAGGATAGAAACAGGTGCTAATTTAGAAATAGATAACCCACTTTATTTCCATTCTTTCTCTCTATATAGAAAACACCAAATGAAAATTCAACTTATCAAGAGACTCATTGTCAGCGATTTCATTCTCCATATGATAATTTTTTGCTGAAATGTATATTTTTGAATGTATTCAAGTAAGGTATCAATTCCCCCTTCTACTCTATGTAACTTTTACGATTGGAACACTTAAGCAGGAATTACGTATACTCAGTGCGCGCTTGTTATATCTGTCCCAAAATCATTTGCCTTAAAGAAGTGCTTCCTACAAATGACGTTCCTAACAATGGGCGAAAGTCTTCTCGCACCGAAGAAAGAAGTTCTTGTCGATTACCAATGGAATCAAACCAGGGCAATGCAATGTTGGTGATTCTAGTGGTTACGGAATTTACCCAGTCATCATGAAAGGGAACAGAGCATCTCTCCGTCAAATATGGATACACCTGTATCCCTGAATCAGATAGAACTCCGCCATTAGCAATCAACAGATCCTGGGGCAACTCATCGACATGATGCGCCAGTTCAAATTCCGGCACCCAGATAAACAAGTCTAGAATTATCCTTGCCCCAAAGGCGATACATCTTGGATAGATTATATCGTACAAACCAATATCACCACGGTGGCGATAATAGCGAATACCATCAGAAATACTAGACTGAAAACCGAACTCACTTAGCGCCTCTCCCAAAATACCCGCAGGTCCTTCTAAAAACGCCTTATTTGAATACCTTTTATATGTATCATTGCAGCTTAGTCCACCATTATCAAAGCGAATTCCTAACTCATCACCTGTACATTTAACCCTATCATTAACTTCGAGTACTATCGACTCGCCATCTATTGTAAATGTATCAGAGAGATCATCTCGTCCTTGGAACACACAGAACCATGGTAAAACTATTTCATTAACAAACTCGACTAACTGATTTGCAAAACCAGGTTCATCAGCCACCTCATCATCTAACCAATATGTTTCTCCAGCATCAGAACCTACGGAATTCTGAGAAACGCCCCCACCAATTGGGAGAGAGTAGATATCAGAATATACAATCTCGCTACCTCCAGCTGTCATTCCTGGCGTCCAAACAGCAGCATGTAGTTTAATAAGTTCACTTCCCCCCCCTCGCAGAGCTAGAAGATAATAGAGATCACGTGACTTCGAGGCATACAATCCCTTTTCAACTCCACGAAATCCTTTTTCGATTAGAACATCCTCAACAAGCTTAGGCCATTTCATCATTTAGGTAATACTCTGATCTCAACTATATCGATACCAAACTGCTTAACACGCTTGCCCACCTTACCGTTACTGAAGCCTCTACCTATTTTAAGATTGAATTCGGTTATTGGGGCCAGAGGCATAGAAAGATAACCATAACAACCTCTACATATCAAGGCAGAAAACTGAGGGCAGATTACACTGGAATCATCTGTCTATCCGGCCTCAATCGATTCAACACCCTGGATTTCCGGCTAAATCCACCCTCTTCCACTACCCTTCTGGCCTTCTGGCCTTCTGGCCTTCTGGCCTTCCAGATTAATTCAGGCAACAGGCTACCAGGCAACTTGTACAATTCAGCTGCCTTCGTGCGTAGGTAAGTAAACCCGATGCTATGCAAACCTGTCCGAAGGTTGCTTTGGCTGGTGGCTCCCATATGCGGTTGTGGAAATATCGCAACCCCAAACTCACCACATCAACCACATTCTTCTCAAATGTGCGAGACTTAACGGAACAGTAGTGCCTGTTTTGAATCACTTGAAATTTAAGGCTGCTGTATACTTTGTGTTGCAAGATAGACCTTAGCATCTGAATGATTGGCCCAACCAATTTGATGCTGATTTAGGTGCGCTCTTTTTTCTCCCTCCAGAAAGGTGTGTAGCGGTTGTATCCCCTCTTCCATATTCCGCCACATCACCAATAACTTCTCCATGACAGGAAGATAGGTCATACCCTCCATCTCAGCATCACAGGCATAGACATGTCCATAGGGCAGGATGTGCTGACTCTCGGCATAGAGATACTCATGGATATTGTTCAGAGTGATGTCACCCCCCTGGTGCAGTAATTCACCCAGAGTCGGCAGCGTTGTTGGCAATTGAGGACAGGACGATTCAATATCTTGCAAAACAGGTAAAAAAGCACTTTTGCCCCGCACATCGCAAGCGTAGTCGAAGGCTGTTTCCTGCTGTAGCCGAATCAGGTGCGGGTTGGTTTGCCAACCTGCTGAAGCCATCGATTTTGGTTTATCTCCGAAGACTGAAGCGTAGTCATC
The DNA here is from genome assembly GCF_058244645.1 of Candidatus Thiodiazotropha sp. AKAK3. NCBI lineage: Bacteria > Pseudomonadati > Pseudomonadota > Gammaproteobacteria > Chromatiales > Sedimenticolaceae > Candidatus Thiodiazotropha > Candidatus Thiodiazotropha sp. AKAK3. Next base: position 167,027 of record NZ_JBSYOQ010000071.1, on the reverse strand, counting down.
GATAGCTTGATTCAATTCCGCTCGCGTCCAGCGCTCATCTGCATAGGCCAGGCTCTTTATCCAACGGGCGCGATCATGACATAAAATACCGGTTTCATGCCCTGCAGTGGCTACTGAGCGCATTATCTCTGCAGCTTCTCTGGATATCCGTGGTGGCATCAACAACAGGCCATACAAACGGGATTTCAGAGGTAGTTGTGGATACCAGGGTTGCTTTACCCTATCCAGCAAACGGCCACTTTTATCCGCACCGGTTGCAAAGAAAAAGCTGGCCTGCACCTGATACTCATCGAAGAGTCTCAGAAGAGCAGGCACACCCTGTTCTGCACCAACCAGTGTATTAACTGCAATTCTCAATCCTAGCTTCATACGGATTCAAGATAGCGACAGAGTAGCCCATTGGTAACATCTTCAGATGGTAAGGCAAGCCGCACCTGGTAGCCACCACCTGGCGCCTCCTGCATGGCATTACCATACCTGTCTTCCATTTTTTGAAGGACGAAATCCTGGTTTCCTGCCGGGGACATCAGTTCAAGGCGATCACCGACTCGGATTTTATTTTTTACATCTATTTCCACCAGACCTGACTCTTGATCAACACCGGTTATTTCACCAACGAATTGCTGACGCTCAGTTTGAGAACTTCCGAAACGGTAGTTCTGTAACTCATGGGACTCGTGTCTTTGGTAAAAACCATCGGTATAACCCCGATTGGCCAGACTCTCCAGATCCGCCATCAATTGAGGCTGAAATGGACGACCAGCCAGAGCGTCATCTATCGCCTGTCGATATACCTGTGTTGTACGGGCAGTGTAGTAGTGGGACTTGGTGCGACCCTCGATCTTGAGGCAATCGACACCGATCTCCACCAGCCTGGTGACATGTTCTACTGCACGAAGATCACGGGAGTTCATGATATAGGTGCCGTGCTCATCCTCAAAAACAGGCATCTGCTCACCCGGACGGCCATTCTCTTCCAGATAGTAGATCTCATCTGCCGCACTGTGCCGGACTACACCAGCGGGACCGGTTTTCAGTTCAGGGGAAGCGACAGGTTGCGACATCTTGTAATCCCAACGGCAACTGTTGGTGCAGGTACCCTGGTTAGCATCACGGTGGTTGAAATAGCCCGATAGCAGACAACGTCCTGAGTAGGCTATACAAAGCGCTCCGTGAATAAAAACTTCCAGCTCCATATCGGGACAATGTTGCCTGATCTCTGCCACCTCATCCAATGAGAGTTCCCGGGAGAGAATCACCCGGGTCAACCCCTGTTGCTGCCAAAATCGCACCGCCTCAGCATTCACGGTGTTCGCCTGTACCGAGAGGTGTATCGGCATCTCAGGCCAGCGCTCTCTGACCATCAGAATCAATCCGGGATCGGACATAATCAATGCATCAGGAGACATCCCGATGATCGGTTCGAGATCTTTAATGAAGGTTTTAAGCTTTGCATTGTGCGGCATGACATTACAGGCCAGATAGAACTGACACTGTAGTGCATGAGCTTCAGCTATGCCGGTAGCGAGATTATCTTCAAGAAAATCATTGTTTCTCACCCGCAGGCTATAGCGTGGTAGACCTGCATACACAGCATCTGCACCATAGGCGAAGGCATAACGGGCGTTTTTAAGTGTGCCCGCTGGGGCCAGTAGTTCTGTCTTTTTTGGCATATTCTAATCAAGTAACTCTAGTGTAGGGTGACCTGGTAGGTCTCAACAATGGTACCTAAAAATAGTCGCTCACGTTTCACTTCCACCTTTACAGTGTCGCCAACTTCGCGATCCATCAGGGCTATACGCAGGTCTGCGTAACTATCGATTGGCTGATCATCGATTGAGATCAATTGATCCTTCTCCTTGAGCCCCGCTTCAGCTGCACCACTCCCCTCACTCAATCCACTCACCACAGGAGGCCTGCTCTCTACATCTAGAAACACCCCCAGCTTACCACTTGGCGGCAATTCCTGATTACCAGCCAGAATCAGATAATCTGCCAGATCAGGATTCAGTTCAGCAGAACTGCTGACGTTGAGAACGATTGCCTGACTCACCTCTACCCGACGTGCAAGTCGGCTAGGGATACCATCCCCGTAGATCAGGTGGCCTGCGCCGGCAAGGATGACCATATGGCCATCCGGATTATGCTTCAACCATTTTGCTGCTTGTTCAGCCATGCCCTCGTCCCACAGCAGCTGCACATCGAGAAATCGCTCAAAATCACTACCTTCCCGATGTGGATGGGCCTCATAAATTGTCTTTAGTCGAGCACGATAGGCTTTATTTTCCCGATCTATCTCCGCGGGAATACGCAACTTCATCTCATCAGATAGATTTTCAATACCTTCACGGCCGGCCTGACTGGTGATTTCGCTCTCCAGATTCAAGGCGATCAGAGGAATACCCTCTTCTCTGGCAAATCGAAAAATGGGGCGATAGAGGCGATAATCAAAACGCCACCTGCTAAAATACTCTGTTTGTTCAATCAGTTCCGCCTCATCGATCTCACCTGAGATATAGAGATCCAGGTACTTTTGATAGGGCTGAAAAAAGAACTCAAGGCCTATTCCCAGGTCTGAATGTTTGGCATGTAGCCCCTTGATAATCGAAAGCTGGTTGAGATGGTGCTGATACTGATCATGGCTCTCACCAACAAAAACCACCTTTTTATCAGAGACCTTCTCCACCAGACTGGAGAGGTCAATCAGTGTCGATAGATCCACCACTGGATCTGAAGATTTTTCATTTGCATAGGCTCCTGTCATGATGCTGGCCATGATTGTGAAAGTCAGAAATTTTCGTAGCACAACTATCTCCAGGTGCAAAGAGTCACTTGCTTGGTACAGAACTTATCTCAGACGCCTTAACTCGACAGCCATGGCTGTCAGGTAAATATAATCAAAGCAGTCAACATGATACGCATCTTATGACCAGAATATCATCTTTACGTTTCATACTTCCCTGGTTACTGGCAGTGATTAATCCAGCGGCAGCCTCTTCACTGATTCAACATAACTTGCAAGTTGAGTTGAATAGTGACAAGCACTATCTGCATGTGATTGATCAGATCGAGTTGGCTGACATAGAACAGCGGGAATTCCTGCTTCATGATGGTCTCAATCCTCGCAGTCTCACGCCCGGCGTGGCCATCGAGCGACTGGGATCAGTTTCAGGCTCTATTCCAATCGCCGCCTATCGGCTCAGCATGCCAGAAGGACAACAGACTATCACCCTGGAATATGACGGGGTGATCTCCCACCAACTGAGACGCACTCAGGAGAGTCCGGGAAAAAGCCAGGAACGACTGCCAGGGACTATCTCATCCAAGGGGGCCTATCTGGATGCAGGCGTCGCATGGTATCCCTATTTCCAAAACAGCCTGCAGACCTTTTTGATGCGTGTCTCTCTACCTGAGGGGTGGCTCGCAATCAGTCAGGGAGAGGGTCCGGTGATCGAAGATTATGGTGATCAGGTGCAGATAAGTTGGCATGAAACCCAGCCCCAGGATGATATCTACCTGGTTGCAGGCCCTTACCAGCTCTATCAACACTCTGTCGATGGTGTGGAGGCACAAGTTTTTCTTTCTCAGCCTGATGAAACTCTGGCTCAACGCTATCTTCAGGCAACAGAGGATTATCTCTCGCTCTATCAGAAACTTATCGGAGACTATCCCTATCACAAGTTTGCCTTGGTGGAGAATTTCTGGGAAAGCGGATATGGCATGCCCTCGTTCACACTTCTCGGCTCAAGGGTAATAAGACTGCCCTTTATTCTACACACCTCCTATCCCCATGAGATATTACACAACTGGTGGGGAAACAGTGTCTATATAGACTTTCAACAGGGTAACTGGTCTGAAGGATTGACCAGCTACCTCGCTGACCACCTGCTGGCAGAGCAGCGTGGCAAGGGCGACCACTACCGACGCAATCAACTGCAGCGCTATAACGATTTCATACATCAACAGAATGACTTCCCCTTAAACCGCTTTCGCAGCCGACACAGCAGCGCCAGTCAGGCAGTCGGCTATGGTAAAAGCCTGATGCTGTTTCATATGCTGAGGCGTCATTTGGGTGATGAGACTTTCATCAAAGGGTTAAGGCGCTTCTATCAGAATAACCGATTCAAAGTGGCGGGTTTTCAAGACCTTCAACAGGCATTTGAAGAGACCGCAAAAGATGACCTAGACGATCTCTTCGAGCCTTGGCTCACCAGGACCGGTGCACCCAAGCTCGCTCTTCAGGATGTCAAAATTGAGAAAACAGCAAACGGCTACCGGATCAAGGGAACGCTTACTCAAATTCAGCCATCTACCCCTTTTCCCATTGAGGTGCCGATACTGATCCAGCAGCAGAACTCCGAGCCAACTCTGCTGCGACTGCCGATGAACCAGCGGAAAATGCCATTCAGTGTTGATCTCACTAGTAAACCCATACAACTCGATGTCGATCCCTGGTTTGACCTGTTCCGACACCTCTTCCCTGAAGAGACTCCACCCACCTTAAGCAACCTGTTTGGTAGTGAAAGTCTGCTTATCCTGCTTCCTGCCGATGCCTCAAAGACCATGCAGCAAGCCTATAGGGCTTTGGCAAATCGTTGGAGTGACGGCTATCCCGCAATTGAGATCGCTTTGGATAGTGATATTGATAAGCTTCCCGATGATCGTCCGGTATGGATACTCGGTTGGGAGAACAGATATAAAACGGCTTTTTTAAAGACACTTGATGGCTATCCGTTACAACATAAAAATGGCGCACTTGAGCTCAACAAGACGAGTTTATCCATCAAAGATCATAGCTTTGCTCTGGTCAGTCGCAGGTCGACAGAGGGAAAATCAATGGCCTGGCTGGGGACAACTTCACCTGAGACACTTCCAGGACTAGCAAGAAAGTTGCCGCACTATGGCAAGTACAGCTATCTGGCATTTCATGGTACTGCCCCAAACAATGTTTTAAAAGGAGAGTGGCCGGTTACTGAATCACCCCTACGTAGATCGTTCACTGAAGATAAAATCCTACTTGAAGCACCAAAACCACCACCCTTGGTGAACATCACTGATTCGATTCGGTCAAAGCAGTCTCATCACTGAACGAGTGGAAAATCAGCTTCTCATGTTAATGCTATTTTATGGAAGAAAGATAACCTGGACGTTTGTACTACTGTTGCTGTTTTTCAACCTATCCCACAGCTTTGCTGATGAAACCCTTGAGATCCAACTGCCAAGAAACCGACTTCAGACAGATCAGATTGGTGTCGTAGTTAACGATAAAGACCCACTCAGTCTGCGTATCGGAAAATACTACATTGAGGCCCGAGGCATCCCTGAAGAGAATCTTCTTCATGTCAGTTTTCAACCAGGGAAAAAAAACATATCTCCTAAACATTTCGCACAGATCCGAAAGTCTCTGCTGAATGAGACAGCAAAACATATCCAGGCTTATGCCATAACCTGGATCACCCCCTATCGGGTGAGCTGCATGTCGATAACCTCGGCATTTACCTTCGGTTTCGATAACTCTTGGTGTTCAGAAAAGATCTGCGCTTCAACCCGCAATAGTCCATATTACAACTACGACGGTAGTACTCCCTATACGGATCTCTCGGTACGCCCCACGATCAGCATAGCAGCAAAAAACTTTGACGATGCCAAAGCTTTGATCGACAGAGGTATCGCATCAGACGGCACCTTACCTAAGGGTACAGCCTATCTGATGAGTACCAGTGACAAACAACGCAACGTCAGGGCAAGGGACTATCTGATGACCCGTAATCTGATGCAGCGATGGATTGATACCCGAATAGTGAGGGGAGATGCCTTACGGAACCGGAAAGATGTTCTTTTCTACTTTACCGGTAAGACACATATCGATGGTTTGAACACTTTGACCTTTCTCCCAGGCGCAATCGCCGACCATCTCACCTCCACAGGGGGCAGACTGGACGGAAGCAAACAGATGAGTGCTTTACGTTGGCTGGAAGCAGGTGCGACAGGCAGCTATGGCACAGTTGTTGAGCCCTGTAACCATTTAGGTAAATTCCCTGATCCTCGTCTTGTCATCGAGCACTACAGCCATGGAGAGACCCTGCTTGAAGCATATTGGAAAAGTGTGCAGCAACCTGGAGAAGGCATATTTATCGGCGAGCCCCTGGCTGCCCCTTTTGATCGCATTGAGTTGAGAAAATCGGCAACAGGCATAGTTTTAATAACCCGAAACCTTAAGCCAGGGCAGTATCAACTCAGCCATGCCCGCAACCCTATTGGCCCTTTCAAAAAAATCCAGACCCTTAGGGTGAAGCCCCATCAGGATAGATTCAAACTTACTGCAACCAGCTCGGGTTACTACAGGCTTGAAGCTCTGTAGCAGAGGCATGCTCTAATTAAACTTTATTTTTATAACTAGTGTGGTGCGTCATACTAGAATCCGGGGGTTGTTTACTCAAACCAATACCAAACAGCCCTGTGCCAACGCCTCTGATGATAGCTTTGAGCTTTGTAGCACGATTCTCTTCAAACATCAGGATTCGGAAAAGATCCTGCAGGGTCGCCAGAACATCGTAAACAATGAATCCGGGAAAACGAAAAAGATACTCTCGCCAGATACGGGTACGATTACGATAGATAGTAAATCTGCGTGTTGCTGAGTGATTCCAGGCCCAAAACCGACGTCCTAAAAACTGATGTTCAGTCTGAGCACCCAGATTGTGCAGCAATACGGCGTCTCTGACAGCAACAATGCGATACCCCTTGTCGATAGCCCGAAGACAGAAATCCACATCCAGATAATCGATATTGAAAGATTCGCGAATTAATCCAATCTCACGAAACAGATCGGCCTTAATTAAACTTCCCGAACTGATCGCGATATAGAGGTTCTGCAAAACAGATTTCTGGGAAAAATCATCAATCCCGAACAGAGGCTGCCTAAATTGTCCATAAGGTGAAACGACATATCGTGCTTCCCGCTTAACGCCTTGCTCCTGAAGTTGAGGAACCAGGATAGCTGTCTCAGCAGCAAGATTATAGTGCTGTGACGCCTCTATCAGCAGAGACACCATCTGCTTTTCCGCACTGCTGTCATCATCCATCAATAATACCCAGTCAGCCTGCTCATCCAACGCAGTTGAAATGCCGATATTCTGTGCTTTGGCCAAACCAAAATTCTCACCATTTTGGATCAGCTTGACCCGTTTTCCATCTGCCTCAACAATTTGGCGCAACAACGCCTGAGCATCACTACTGTTGCTATTATCCACAATCACCACCAAATCAACCTGATCAAGATAGCTTTTGAGAGCAATCTCAAAGCGATGATCTACGTTGTAAGTGACGGTGACAGCAACCACTTTTGTTTTCGAAACATCAGACATAGGGCTATTGTCGCTGATCAGGATGGTCGTAGTCACATATCTTTTTCAAATGGCCCAGTTCTCAATCCCCTTAAAGTGATTAGGGTTTAAGATGTGACCTCTCTCTGTTCAGGACTGGAGGGTATTCGATATTCTCTCTATAATGGTTCTTCACAAGAGTGAAACAGCTTAATCTTTTGATAATTGTAGAATTCCGAGAGAGAAAACATGCCTGAAAGCGCAGACGAGATGCATCTTGAAAGCAGTTGTGATGCCGTCATCAAATCGACCTCTAGAATCAGCCCTGAAGCAACAGATGAAGTACGTCAACTGGTATTACAGATTGACGATCCAACCTTTCGATATGCTGCGGGTCAGTCCATTGGTGTCCTGGTACCTGGACCCCATGAGTTTGGTAACGAATATCATCATCGCCGCTACTCAATCGCCAACCCAATTCAAACTGGCAATGCTGAGTCCATTGAATTGGAAATCCTGGTGAGACGCTGTTTCTACCTGGATGAGGTATCGGGCGAACAGTATCCAGGTATCGCCTCAAACTATCTCTGTAATGCTAAAAGCGGTGACAAAATCAAGATCACCGGTCCATTTCGTAGCCCCTTCAAAATACCTACCGACAAAAATAGCAACCTGCTGATGATTGGTACCGGTACAGGCATTGCGCCATTCCGTGCTTTCGTACGACAAATATATGACCAACACGGAAGCTGGGATGGCCAGGTACGCCTATTCTATGGCGACCAGGGCGGCATGAACCTGCTCTACATGAATGATGAGCAGAAAGATCTGGCCCAATATTATGATGATCAGACCTTTAAGGCCTTCAGTGCCCTGACTGACAGACCACTGGCCAGGGCCGAATCTGGTCTAGAGGAAAGCCTATCAGCGAATGCTGAAGAGTGTAGAGAGCTGCTGAAGTCCCCTAAAACCTATCTATTCCTTGGTGGACTGGAGAAAGCTGCCGAGGTCTTCGACAAAGTCATGGAAGAGAGCTTCGGCTCTGCTGAAGCCTGGAGCCAGCAAAAAAAGTCCCTTGTCGAAGATGGTCGGTGGGCAGAACTGCTCTATCACTGAGCAGATAACCAATCTTCCATAGAGAGTCGATAGAGAGCGTGCTCTCTTAGAGGATGACCCTGTGGTACCGCCGGATGCTCAAAGTTACTGGCGGTATCACTCATCCCCAACCGTACCATTACCCTGCGGGATCGACTATTCCCAATCGCAGTAAATGAGACCACCTCCTGCAGTCCCAGTTGCTGAAAACCAAATTTCAGAGCACTGTTTGCAGCCTCCGTGGCATAACCTTTTCCCCAATGGCTGGCTGCCAGACGCCAACCGATTTCCACACAGGGTGAAAAAGGCAACGCAGCACTGGGAACATGCAGACCGACAAAGCCGATAAACGTTTGACGCTCTCGAAGTTCGACCGCCCAGAAACCCCAGCCCCGTTGTTGAATCAACTTTTGACATCGATCTGCTATCGCATCACTTTCGATCCGATTGAGGGGTGCCGGAAAGTAGGCCATCACCTGTGGATCAGCGTTTAGATGGGCGAAAGGCTCCAGATCAGATCTTTTCCACTGCCGCAGAGAGAGTCGATCAGTCTCGAGTTCTTTAGGTTTACCCATTTATTCTCACAACCCCGCAAAGGTGATACCTGTTCCGTAGGGTGGGGCCATGCCCCACCAGATACGGTGAAAAACAGAATAAAGCTGGCTCTCTAGTCATTCAAGCTCTATCCCATCCACCCACTTGAGCGGGCCTCTATCGCTATTTGGTGGGGCATGGCCCCACCCTACCAACCCAGAACAGTGCGCATCTTGTTATCTCGTTATGTCATGAGCGAGAAGCGCAGGCACAACCGATCAGCGGGGCGAAACAGTACCGTAGGGTGGGGCCATGCCCCACCAGATAAGCTGAAAAACAGAATAAAGCTGGTTCTCTAGTCATTCAAGCTCTATCCCATCCATCCACTTGAGCGGGCCTCTATCGCTATTTGGTGGGGCATGGCCCCACCCTACCAACTGATTTGGATATTCCTGCTGGAGAGCAATTAATAATCCAAACAACTGCTCATCATCGCTCTCATCCAACCGCTCGAAGATGATACCTGTACCGTAGGGTGGGGCCATGCCCCACCAGATAAGGTGAAAAACAGAATAAAGCTGGTTCTCTAGTCATTCAAGTTCTATCCCATCCACCCAATTGAGCGGGCCTCTATCACTATTTGGTGGGGCATGGCCCCACCCTACCAACCCCGAACTGTGCGCCTCTTGATATCCCGTTGTGACACGAGCGAGAAGCGCAGGCAGAACCGATCAGAGGGGCGAAACAGTAGCTTGATAACTTGATGGAAATAAATAGAGGGGACTAGTTTTAATGCATAACACTTGAATGGATAGCATCTGACAGGGCATTTGAAATGGTGCGGCAGGGCCGGCACCCTACGCCTCATCCTGGCTTATGGTAGGGCATTGCCCCGCACTTGCTCAAAGAGATAAAAAAGCGTTTGTCACATCCTTCCTGGTGATATGGTCAATAGGCTATTCAGTACCGTAGGGTGGGGCCATGCCCCACCAGATACGGTGAAAAACAGAATAAAGCTGGCTCTCTAGTCATTCAAGTTCTATCCCATCCACCCACTTGAGCGGGCCTCTATCGCTATTTGGTGGGGCATGGCCCCACCCTACCAACCCCGAACAGTGCGCTTCTTGGTATCCCGTTATGTCATGAGCGAGAAGCGCAGGCAGAACCGATCAGAGGGGCGAAACAGTAGCTTGATAACTTGATGACAGTACAGAGACGGGACTGGCTTTAATGCCATAACACTTGAATGGATAGCATTTGAAATGGTGCGGCAGGGCCGGCACTCTACGCCGCATCCTGGCTTATGGTGGGGCATCGCCCCACACTTGCTCGAAGAGATAAAAAAAGCGTTTGTCACATCCTACCTGATGATATGCTCAATAGTTATTCAGTTTTGGAGTAGTTTGTAGGATCAGGCACGCCAGCTTCAGAGAAACCACGCGCTCTCAATCTGCAGGAATCACAACTGCCACAGGCTTCACCGTTTTCCGTTGCCTGGTAGCAGGAGACGGTAAGACTATAGTCTAGTCCTAGCGCTATACCCTGTTGGATAATCTCCCCCTTACTCAGATCAATCAAGGGGGTGTGGATCTGAAAAGATTTGCCTTCGACCCCTGCCTTGGTTGCCAGGTTAGCCAGATGCTCAAAAGCTTCGATAAACTTTGGACGGCAATCAGGATAACCTGAATAGTCCACTGCGTTTACACCGATAAAGATATCCTGGGCATCGAGCACTTCTGCCCAGCCTAGAGCCATGGAAAGAAACACTGTGTTTCTGGCAGGCACATAGGTTACCGGTATACCCTCTGCCAGCTGTTCCGGTATCTGGATTGTGGTATCTGTCAATGCTGATCCACCAATCGAATCAAGTCCTATGGACATCACCTTGTGATCTACTGCTTCCAGGGCCTTTGCTATACGAGCAGCAGCATTTAGCTCAGCTGCATGACGCTGTCCATAGGCCATGCTTAAGGCGTAACATTGATACCCCTGGCTACGCGCAATGGCCAATACCGTTGCTGAATCGAGACCACCTGAGAGTAAAACGACAGCTCTTTTATTCATCGACCCGGCTCTTCATCCCATAACAATTTATGCAGCTGCATTTGAAACCGTACATTCAATCTATCTTGCAGAATCCAGTCCGCCAGTTGAGTCGGACTCTGTTTTCCATGAACTGGAGAGAAGAGAATCTCACATCGCTGCTCCAGACCATGACTTTTCAATAAATCACGACTCCATTCATAGTCATCCTTTCCACTGATCACGAATTTAACTTGATCATCCTGGCGCAAACAATCCAGGTTGGCCATTCTGTTTTTACTGACTTCACCTGAGCCTGGTGTTTTAATATCAATAACTCTCATTACCCGCGGATCAACCAGACAGATATCCAGCGCGCCACTGGTTTCCAGAGAGACCTCATAACCAGCATCACAGAGTCGGGATAACAACAGCTTACAATCCGCTTGAGCCAGTGGCTCTCCCCCAGTGACACAAACACGTTGAATCTTTAACGCCGCCACCTGTTCCAGTATGGCGTCGACACTCATCTTCTCACCGCCACTGAAGGCGTACTGGGTGTCACAATATTCACAACGAAGTGGACAGCCGGTCAAGCGCACAAAAATTGTGGGCAGACCAACACTCTTTGCCTCCCCTTGTAGAGAGAGAAAGATCTCTGTGATTCGTAAGTGTGGCATAAACCTGGTCAAGCGGAAGATATTTGCATGGATCTGGTAAAACGAGAGCAGTATTTTTAAAGCCTCTGCAATACAACAACTGCGCAGCTCTCCTACAGCCAGGAAAGTCAGCTGTAAATGTAGCTTGGTTTGATAGAAAGGTTAACAAAGGGTGCAGGTTAACGCACCCTTTACTAAAACCTAACGCCCTTCCTTCTTCAAACGCTGAATCCGCTTTTGAGCAAGACGGGCTTCAGTTGTGGCTGGATAGTTAAGTTGCAGTTCAGTAAGAATTGTTTTCGCTTTATCCCACTGCTGCTTCTCATAGTAGATATATCCCATCTTCAACATAGCGCCAGGGACTTTGGGACTCTGACTATATTTTTCCTGTACTTTGGAAAATTCCGCCAGAGCGGTGTCAAAATCCCGATTGACATAGCTCGCCTCAGCCAGCCAGTACTGGGCGTTATCTTCGTAACTTCCACCAGAGTAATCTTTTAGAAAAGCAGTAAACGCTGTGATCGATTCAGGATAGCGTCCCTGTTTCAACAGATTAAACGCTTCCTGATAGACCATCTCCTCCTTTTGTGGATTCGGAGGTGTCACCGGTGCAGCTGCAGGTGCTTCAGCAGCTGCTGTTGACCGATTCACCGGTTGTCTGACAGGAGGTGACTGAACTGGTGGCGTCGTTGGTGCCGCGACAGGAGGCGGTGTTGAAACCCCGCCTGGTTGAACTCGCGACAGTCTCTGATCGATATCCAAATAGAGGTCTCGTTGTCTCCTGCTCATCGCATCCATGGTGTGCTTTTGTAATTCCACATCACCACGCAATTGCTGAACTTCCCGCTGCAGCTGCTGCAGCTGTAAAACCAGATCAGCCAAACTCTGATTCTGAAGCGTACGTTCAATACGCTGCAGACGTTGTTCCATAGTCGGGCCATTATCCGCAGCCAGCGCAGAAGAGCTCATTCCCAAACCTATCACTAAGCTGAGAACCCCCAATCTGAAGCATGAGTTCATCACTCTCTCCTCAATCAATAAACCAATTCAACACGTCGATTGAGCGCCATCGCTTCATCGGTGTTGTCGAACGCAGCGGCTCGCTCTTCACCATAGCTGACCACAACCATCTGATTGTCCGCTACACCTTGTGCCATCATCAGGCTGCGTACTGAATTGGCCCGGTTTTCACCCAGTCCTAAATTGTATTCCCGTGTACCACGCTCATCAGCATGACCTTCCAATCTGACCACAGCCTGGGGATTGGCGGCCAGATAGTCAGCATGAGCCTGGATCACATCCATATAGTCTGAACGAACAAGACTCTGATCATAATCAAAATAGATCACCCGGGTCGCTAAAAGACTGTTTGGATTCTCTAGTGGATCGCCATACCACTCCTCACCCTCTGAGGCAGCAGAGGTTGAAGCTTCACCGTTGGCGCCCCCCTCTGACCCAGCACCGGTTGATTGTTCAGATACATCTGCAGCCTCATCACTGGTAGGCGTGGAGGAACAACCGATCATCAACAGCAAGGAAAGTGTAATGATGGTAGATAATGACAGCACTTTTTTCATGGAAGTTCTCCTAATTCAGTCGTGCATTATTTTTTAAAAGGTGACCAATCCGGTTCGCGCACATCCCCTTCCTTTAGAGCGAGACTCTGTCTCACCCGTCCATCAACGGAAACTGCTGCGAGTACGCCACGACGTCCCTTCTTGGCGCCATAAATAATCATACTGCCGTTTGGTGCAAAGCTGGGTGACTCATCCAGTCTTCCCTGACTGAGTACCTGCATTACGCCAGAGTCGAGATCCTGTACCGCAATCCGGTAGTTCCCCTCATCCTGGGTAACGAAGGTTAATAACTTACCATCCGGTGAAAACGAGGCCCGAGCGTTATAGCTGTTCTGGAAAGTAACACGTTGTGCTTTTCCGCCAAATGCCGATACCTGATATATCTGTGGTCTGCCACCTCGATCTGAGGTAAACACAAGACTCTTTCCATCCGGAGACCACGCCGGTTCAGTATCAATGGCATAGTGGCGCGTGATTTGCTGCAATTTGCGGTTGCGCAAATCGAAGACGTAGATATCCGGGTTACCACCTTTGGATAGGGTCATAGCCAGCTTACGTCCGTCTGGTGACCAGGAAGGCGCCCCATTTATGCCTTTATATGATGTGACCTTCTCTCGCTTTCCGGTATAGACCCCTTGAACATAGACAGCTGATTGTCCACCTTCAAAGGAGACATAGGCGATTTTCATACCATCTGGTGACCAGGCTGGCGACATCAATGGTTCTGTTGAGGTGACGATAGGCTCGGAATTGTAGCCATCAGCATCAGCAATATTCAATCCGATCTTTGTTTCGCCATCTACCTGCCTGGTTGAGGTTATATAGGCAACCCGTGTTGAAAAAGCACCAGGTACACCCAACAGATTTTCATAGATCAGATCTGCAATACGATGCGCGGTGCTGCGCAAATTGGAAGCGGTGGTAGGGATATTGTAGCCGGTAAGCTGCTGCCCCCGGTATACATCCAGCAGTTGAAACTGTACCTGGTAACCACCTGCACCGGTTGATTGCACCTGTCCAACCACCAGATTCTCGACATCCAGAGCCCGCCAGTCCTTGAATTCGACCTCTTTATCCGAGGTTGGCCGGGACAACATATCTGCAAATGGGATGGTCTTGAATCGTCCACTGCGCTGCAGATCTGCATTGATTACTTCTGCAATATCCACCGGTGGCCGCCCTCTTCCCTGCCAACCAAAGGGTACTACAGCGATCGGTAAAGCCCCTTCGACGCCTTCGGTTATTTCGATGGTCAATTCGGCTTTAGCTAGCGATTGAAACGCGAAAAAAGCCAGCAAGATCAAGTATATTTTTTTCATATTAACAATAGGTTATTTATTTGGCTTAAAGTTTAATCTTAATGAACGGAACGATTCAAACAAGGCCCCACTGGGCACAGGCAAAGGAGCAGCTTTGTAGACCGCAGCTTCTACTGAGCGATCGAATGCTGCATTACCACTGCTTCGAATGATACTGACACCACCTGGCACAACATCCCCACCAGGTATCAGGCGAACCTGCACTACACAAGAGAGCCCTTCGGTATTCTGGCCTGGCTTAAGCCAGCTTCGCTCAACCTGCTGCTTAATCACGGCCCCATAACGGTCGATTTCCCGACTATTCTGCTCCGCTGCAATCTGTTCCTGTAGAGCCCTTTCCCGTTCGGCTTGAGCCGCTGCCGCATCAGCTTTGCGTTTTGCTTCAGCCTTGCGCTTGGCCTCAGCCTCGGCCTTGCGTTTAGCCTCAGCCTTCCGCGTAGCTTCCGCTTTGCGTTTAGCCTCTGCCTGTTTTCGCTTTGCTTCCGCTTTACGTTTCGCTTCAGCCTTGCGTTTGGCCTCAGCCTTCTGCTTCTCTACAGCCTTACGTTTGGCTTCGGCCTCACGTTTTTGTTTAGTGGCCTTCTCTTGAGCGATTCGTTTTTGTTCCAGAGCCTGCTTTTTCTTCTTCTCTTCTGCCTTGCGGCGCTTGATCTCTTGCTCCTGCTTGAGTCTCTTTTGCTGTTCCGCCTTTTTCTCTTGCTCTTTGTTTAGATTGATCTTTTCCAGATCAACTGTATGTGCTTGAACCACATTGGCCTGGGTTGCTAACGGTTTCGGCTTTTTCTCCCAATCCACGCCAAATAGCAAAAAGAACAGAATCAGTATATGCAGGAGCACTGCCAGAAAAACAGAGAATGGATTGCGTTTGATCACGCTGAACACGTCTATGACTCCGGTGATTCTGTGACCAAACCAACACTCGGTGCGCCACCAGCCTGAAGCAGAACCATTGCTTCAACAACACGGCCATAGGGTACCCCCTTATCACCACGCACCATAATTGGTGTTTTGGGTTTGTATTTGAGCACCGCTCGAACACGATCGACCAGGGTATCCTCATCCACGGGTTGATTCTTATCCTCACCGATATCGATAAAAAGCTCACCCGCCTGGTTGACAGAGACCACTAACGGTTCATCCATTTCACTCGAGAGTGGCTCAGCATCTGCCTGTGGCAACTCCACCTGAACACCCTGGGTCAAGAGTGGTGCGGTGATCATGAAAATCACCAGTAGCACCAACATAACATCGATATAAGGCACCACGTTTATCTCTGACATCGGACGACGGCGATTCTTGCTGCGACTCATGATCTCAATTACTCACTCAGGAGACAGCCTGTCTTTGCAGGATCGTTGCAAACTCTTCTACAAAATCATCATATCTATTATTCAGACGCTCCACATCATTTGAGAAACGGTTATATGCAATAACCGCTGGAATGGCTGCGAACAGACCGATAGCGGTGGCGATCAATGCTTCTGCAATGCCAGGTGCGACCAAAGCCAGAGTGGCCTGTTTTACATTTCCCAGGGCGGTGAATGAGTTCATGATGCCCCAGACAGTACCAAAGAGTCCCACATAGGGACTGGTAGAACCTACAGTAGCCAGGGTAGAGAGATGATGTTCAAGGCGATCCACTTCCCTGTTCAGAGAGACCCTCATTGAGCGTTGCGCACCTTGTACCATGGCCATAGGATCCTTGTGGCCTTTGGTTCGCAAACGGGCAAATTCACGGAATCCTGCACGAAACATGGCAGCCATACCTGACTCATCATCCGTCTCTCGCTCAATCTGACGATAGAGTTCCGCAAGATCTCCTCCAGACCAGAAGCGGCTCTCAAATTCATCAGCATCTCTCGCAGCTCGCTTGAGGATACGCATTCGATCGAAGATCATGCTCCAGGAGCTAACTGAGGCAAAAACCAACAATGCAATCACAAACTGCACTACCGGGCTGGCATTCAGAATCAGGTGAGTAATGGAGAGGTCAGTCGACATCCGCAATCTCCAGCATTATGTGTTCAGGGATAGATGTTGGACGCATGGTTTTCATATCCACACATGCAATCCTGATCTCTCCTTCGCAGAGTGTCTGAGTATCCAAAGAACGAATTACCTCCTGATGAAAGGTGAGACTGGCCCGACCCTTTTTTAAGACTCTGGCAGAGACTTCCAGTGCATCATTGAAACGAGCCGGGTGATGGTATCCTACATCCACATGGCGAACTGCGAAGATGATCCCGTCTTGTTTAACCAGCTGGTCCTGTTCAAACCCCTTACTCCGCAGCCATTCGGTTCGTGCCCGCTCCATGAACTTCAGATAATTGGCGTAGTAGACCACACCTCCCGCATCTGTATCTTCGTAATAAACCCTGACTGGCCAGGTAAAACTATTTTGACTGCTATTCATGTCCTATTTCCACAACTCAGCTCCCTCCGAAGCCAAAACCTAGCCACTTCCAAAGAGGTTCAAGATTGCCCTGAATCAAAACCTGTCTCGCCAGTCATTGGCGGCAATCTCAAGAAGTGCCACTCTGTTTCCCAGAGGTGCCATTTAAGTTCAAACCATATTGATATTAATAAAGACAGACCGCAGTGTATCCACCTAAAGACCGGTTATCAAAACTAGATGTACTTTTGATGGCTTGCCCTAGGCTGTCACAACATCTCAGAATACAATCTATTGGCTCTCCGGATTGTATGAGTGTGCAATGTTACCTGAGTTCCCTGAATTATCCTTCATCAGGATTGAAACAGATCGTCGTCTGATGACCTTGTATTGCCAGTAGCTGGTGTCAGACCAAAATGCAGATAAGCTGCCTGGGTCGCGACCCTGCCTCGTGGGGTGCGCATCATAAACCCTTGTTGTATCAGGTAGGGTTCAAGTACATCCTCAATCGTTCCCTTCTCCTCTCCGATTGCAGCAGCCAGATTATCAACACCTACCGGGCCACCATCGAACTTTTCGATAACTGCCAGCAGTAAACGTCTGTCCATGTTATCGAAGCCATTGCCATCCACCTTGAGCATTTTAAGCGCCTTGTCAGCCAGATCAGCTGATATATGACCATCCCCTTTCACCTGGGCATAATCACGCACCCGCCGCAGAAGGCGATTGGCTATTCTGGGTGTTCCGCGGGAACGGCGAGCAACCTCGTTCGCGCCTTCAGCATCAATACCGATATTTAGAATACCGGCTGATCGGGTAACGATTCGCGCCAGATCCTCACTATTATAGAACTCCAGGCGTTGCACGATGCCAAACCTGTCCCTGAGCGGAGAGGTAAGCAGGCCAGCCCGAGTCGTTGCACCAACCAGAGTAAATGGAGGCAGATCGAGTTTAATTGAACGGGCCGCAGGTCCTTCACCAATCATGATATCGAGCTGAAAGTCCTCCATCCCGGGATAGAGCACCTCTTCCACTACCGGACTCAAGCGATGTATCTCATCGACAAACAACACATCATGGGGCTCCAGGTTGGTCAACATTGCTGCAAGATCACCTGGTTTTTCCAGTACCGGCCCCGAAGTTTGGCGCAAATTGACAGCCATTTCGTTGGCGATGATATGAGCAAGAGTGGTTTTGCCCAATCCTGGTGGACCGAAGATCAGGACATGATCGAGGGCCTCGCTTCGCCCACGAGCTGCGGAAATAAAGATCTCCATCTGCTCGCGTACAGCAGCCTGACCCACATAGTCGCATAGTTGCTTTGGTCTGATTGCCCGTTCAAGGAGATCATCGTCCCCGGCAGCTTCACCATCGATCAACCTGGGTTCTTCACTCACAGATTATCTGTCCTGTCATTTGTTGGTCGTTCCCTTCAGAGCGGCTCGAATTAAAGCTTCGCTATCCATCTCTTCCTGTTCTACCCCTTTTACCATGCGGTTCGCATCCAGCGGCTTGTAACCCAGTGCAATCAGGGCTGCAACCGCATCAGAACTGGCGCTTGCAGGTTGGATAATCGATGCCGATGAAGATGGTGAACTGGAGCTGGAGAATCCCGATAGTTTCGCCAATCGATCGCGCATTTCAATAATCAGTCGCTCGGCGGTTTTTTTGCCGATACCTGGGAGTTTAACCAGTGAAGCCACATCCTCACACTCTACACATTGGGCAAATGCCTCGGCGCTCATGCCAGACAATATCGTCAAGGCCATCTTTGCACCAACTCCATTAACTTTCAATAAGTTACGAAACAAAGTTCTTTCAGTTTCATTAACAAATGCATAGAGGACATGGGCATCATCACGAATGATTAAATGGGTCAGCAAGGTAACCTTTTGCCCAACATCAGGAAGCGCGAAGATTGTCGAGAGTGGCGCCTCCAACTCGTACCCAACCCCATTCACATCCAACAGCAGAAAGGGTGCCTGCTTGCTGGCGATTTCACCTCTTAGGCGACCTATCATTACTGAAAACCCCTTACGCCACGGGCGCTGCTTCGAACAAAGGCTATCTTACTGGTATGTGCATGGCTGAGTGCTACGGCAAGGGCATCAGCCGCATCAGCCTGAGGCCTTTTCTTCAAACCTAAAAGCATCTGCACCATATGCTGAACCTGCTCCTTTTCAGCACGACCTGTGCCGACAATCGCCTGCTTGATCCCCCTGGGGGAATATTCTGCAACTGGCAATCCAAGATTGACTGCGGCACAGATGGCCGCTCCTCTGGCCTGCCCCAGTTTAAGCGCAGATGAGGGGTTCTTGGATACAAATACCTGTTCTATTGCCATGACTTCAGGCTGATGTTCATTGATTACAGCAGTAATGCCAGCAAATATCTGACCCAGCCTGGGCGCCAAAGCTTCTCCCTCAAGGCGCAACACACCATGAGCCAGATGTTTTGATTTCACGCCGTCAGATTCAATTAATCCATATCCCGTTGCCCGAGACCCAGGGTCAATGCCGATTATTCTTAGCATTCAGCCTACTGCGTCGAGGATTTCATCTGAAATCTCTGCATTGGTGTAGACATCTTGAACATCATCAAGATCTTCCAGCATATCGATCATACGTAACAGTTTATCAGCGTCCCCCTCATCCAGTTCAGCCCGTGTTGAAGCCACATAGGTAACTTCATCATTTTCAGGCTGGAGGCCAGCTGCGATCAGGGTATCCTTAACCTCTGAAAAACTCTCGGGCGAGGCGATAACATCGATTGTCCCATCATCGTTGACGGTCACATCTTCCGCACCTGCCTCCAAAGCAGCATCCATGACACTCTCTTCATCCAATCCCGAGGCAAAACTGATAATCCCCTGCTTTGTAAAGAGATAGCCTACTGAACCATCTGTGCCCAGATTACCACCCAATTTACTGAAGGCGTGACGAACCTCAGAGGCAGTCCGGTTACGATTGTCAGTCATGCAATCCACCATTACCGCAGTTCCGCCTGGACCATAGCCCTCGTAGCGGATTTCGTCGTAATTTTCACCATCCGTGCTGCCAGCACC
Organism: Candidatus Thiodiazotropha sp. AKAK3; assembly: GCF_058244645.1. NCBI lineage: Bacteria > Pseudomonadati > Pseudomonadota > Gammaproteobacteria > Chromatiales > Sedimenticolaceae > Candidatus Thiodiazotropha > Candidatus Thiodiazotropha sp. AKAK3. Next base: position 147,040 of record NZ_JBSYOQ010000071.1, on the reverse strand, counting down.
ACGTTTGATTGCACGTTCAATGGTATCTTTGGGCATATTCGCCCCAAGTCCCTTATCCATAGCCAGGCGCAATCGTGGATTTGCATTCGGGTCGCCGCCACCCATTCGAGCTGCCACAGTGATTTCCCGGATTAGTTTCGTCCAGATCTTGCCACGCTTTTTATCGTTGGCCGCTTTTTTATGCTTGATATTGGCCCACTTACTGTGTCCTGCCATACAAACCTCTCAAAACCGAAGATTCAAACCGTGTAGTTTAACATCCCCCTGTTCTCTCAGAAACAGAGTAATTTCCAGATACCCCTCAACCCTATCTAACAATGATAAATAATGTAGCCGAGAGCCGATAAAATCGATCAACAGCAGCCTGACCGACTTGATACAGCAATATGCTGTAATTCAGAATCTGATTTTGATATCCAATGATCCATGCAAAGCTACCCGCGATAGGTTACATTTGTAATTTATTGGCAGCTTTATTTATAAAGACCTTAACGATCTACAATAGATTTAAGATTCACCTTAGCAACCCCAGATATGTAGGCTATGTCCCAGACTGTTGAAGAGTGGGTACGACAAATCTCCGCTGAACCACTTCCCGTTATGCAGCGGACCCTGACCCAGGTCAGGGATTTACTCGATAAAAAAACGAGCGTCAACCACTCCCGGCTCGCTGAAGTTATCTCCCGTGACCCGGGGTTCAGTTTGTATGTCCTGCAGCAGTTGAGTAATCCATCCAATCAGCCGAAGGAAGCAATCACCAGAATTTCATTGGCTATTCCAATGCTGGGAATGGCACTGATTGAAAAAGCCAGCAAAATCCTCCCCTGCCTGGAAGATAAGCTGAAAGGCCCACCGAGAAGAGGACTCATCGACTGTTACAGCCGAGCTGTCCATGCCGCCTGTTATGCGCGAGGCCTGTCAGAGTTCCGAAACCAATCTGATGGCGATACACTTTATACAGCTGCTCTGCTGCATGATATCGGTGAAATGGCCATCTGGTCTGACGCACCGGACACCATGATCAGGATTCAGAAAAAAATTGAGGCCGGTGATGATCGAGAGAGTGTTGCTCAGGCTGAATTGGGCTTTACCTTTGAAACACTCAACATCAAATTAAGTGAACGCTGGCAACTGCCTGACCTAATCAGGGATGCACAAGGCAGCGCCAACAGCTTTCAACCTAAACCACTCACGGTAATGCTGGCTTCTACCCTGGCGCGGGAAACCACTCTGGGCTGGAGTAGTAAGAAAACAGTGGCGGATTTAGAGCTGTTGGCTGAATTTCTTGAAATTCCCCAGGAACAGGCCATCTCCAGACTGCATAAACTTGCAGCAGAGACAGCTCGAACTCTTCAGGCGCTACCCCTGCCACTGCCTGCCTTTTTCATCATCTGCGGTGATGAGAAACCGGTCAAGAAAACCCAGCCTGAGACCGCTAAAGCGGCACCAGCGAAAAAGGTAGCCAGCGAGAAGAGACCCACCCCCGTACCCCCCAAGGCCGCTAATCCACCGCCGCCAAAAAAGAGTAATCCTCTACAAGATATGCTCAGTAGTGCGCTTGAGCAGATGCATCAGGATCTGGGTTTGAGTCGTACAATGTTTGCCATGCTCAGCCCCGACCGAAAGATGCTCAGGTCACGCCTTGTCATCGAGTCAGAGCAACAACTCTCCCTGAAAGACTTCGCGCTAGACTTTAAAAACCCAAGTTTATTCAAAATATTACTTAATAAACCTCAAGCAATATCTCTCAATAAGGGTAATGCTGAAAAATATCTGGCCATGATTCCTCCAGAGGCAAAAGAGCAGATCAACACGAGTGGATTTATCTCGATGTCGATCTTTATTCGCAACAAGCCGGTGGGGTTATTTTATGCTGACAACGGCTTGAGTGGCCCTGGTGTAACACGGCAACAGTTCGAGAATTTCAAGGCGATATGTCAGAAGGTAATGAAAACTATGAGCACACCATAGAAGAATCACTATTATCGCTGAATAATTCACGCTTTTAGAACTCATCAAATGTTTTGACCAAAGTCATTGCTTCCACCATTTCAAACGCTAGGATACCCTCTCCTAGTCAATGCCCATGGGGAAACCGTGCCACAGCAGATCAGCTATCAAATTGAAAAAAACCTCTATCTCAGCATTACCGACCGCTGCACGCTGGAATGTGCCTTTTGTCCAAAAACACTAGGGGATATGACGGTAAAAGGGTATGACCTAACTCTGGATCACCGCCCTACAGCCGAAGAGGTTATCGCCTCAATCGATGATCCTTCGAAGTATGATGAAATTGTCTTTTGCGGTTATGGTGAACCTACGCTCAGGCTCAACGTATTGCTGGAAGTGGCCCGCCACATTAAAAAGCATGGTGGTCGGGTTCGTGTGAATACAGATGGCTTATGCAATCTGGTGCACAAGCACGACACGTTACCAGAGCTGGCTGAGTGCGTTGACGCCCTATCGATTTCCCTGAATGCCCAGAATAGCGAGATTTACGATCAGCACTGTCGACCCAATCTGCCGGGCTCCTACCAGGCGATGATGGCTTTTCTCAGTCGGGCGCCTGACTATATATCCGATGTGACAGCAACAGCAATTGATGGCCTGGAAGGTGTCGATATTGAATCCTGTGAAGGAATCGCCAGACAGTTAAAGGTTAAATTCCGCCGTCGCGAACTCGATGTCGTGGGTTAAGCCCGATGACCACTCTGGCCGATCATGTTCCAACTTTTGGGCAATACTTGCTCAAGAAATATGGCGAGCGTGTACATAAAATAGCTTTAGACACAGCCTTCACCTGCCCCAACAGAGATGGTAGCAAAGGTCGCGGAGGCTGCACCTTTTGTAACAATGTATCGTTCAGTCCCAACGGACGTGATAGCAAGCCGATCCATGAGCAAATCAGTGCCGGCCGAGAGGTGATCAGCAAACGTACTGGCGCAGTTAAATACCTTGCTTATTTTCAAGCCTATACAAATACCTACGACAAAGTCGAACGCTTGGCGGAACGTTATGACGAAGCGTTGAAGGAGAAAGATGTCATAGGCCTCTCTATCGGCACTCGACCGGACTGTGTACCTGATGACGTACTGAATCTTCTCAGCCACTACCAATCTGAAGGATATGAAATATGGCTCGAATTGGGCCTGCAGAGTGCGTTTGATGAAACCCTCGAACGGGTCAATCGTGGACATGGTTTTGCTGAATATGCGGATGCTGTAGAGCGTACAAGAGGTCGAGGCATCAAGGTTTGTACCCACATGATAGCTGGCCTCCCTGGGGAAACCGGCCTGCATAACCGGGAGAGCCTGCGCAGAATTACTGAACTGGGTACCGATGGCCTAAAATTGCACCCACTGCATATCGTCAAAGGAACCCAGCTTGCCAATACCTGGCGAGCCGGTGATTACACACCTTTGACCTTGAAGGAGTATATCCAGATCGCTGCGGATCTGGTTGAGCAAGCACCTGAAGATATTGTGTGGCACCGGCTCACAGGTACTGCTTCGGAGACCATACTACTCGCACCAGCATGGTGCTCATGGAAATGGCGTGTACTAAACGGAATCGCTAGTGAACTACAACGCCGTCAGGAAAACTGTCTGCGTGTCGCCTGAATCTGAGATCAAAGAGAAGCGCTATGGAACTAGTCTGCCCTGCTGGCAACCTACCCTCACTGAAATCAGCAGTCGACAATGGTGCTGATGCAATCTATTTTGGATTGCAAAATGATACCAATGCACGCCATTTCCCCGGCCTCAATTTCAACTTAAAGCGCGCCCGGGATGGCATTACCTACGCGAAGTCTCGAGGCAAAAGGGTATTCATGGCGATAAATACCTACCCCAGACCGGAAGGCTGGGAGAGGTGGTGTCAGGCAGTCGACAGTGCCGCATCACTAGGGGTTGACGCACTTATTTGTGCTGATATCGGCATACTCAGATATGCATCAGAACACTACCCCGATCTCAACCTCCATCTCTCGGTACAGGCATCAAGTACCAATCACCAGGCCCTCGCCTTCTATGCAGAATCTTTTGCTATAAAGCGAGCGGTACTACCGAGGGTTCTCTCCCTCAGCCAGGTAAAGCAGGTCATCGAAAATACCCAGGTTGAGATCGAGATCTTCGGATTCGGCAGTCTCTGTGTGATGGTCGAGGGACGCTGCATACTCTCCTCTTATGTCACAGGCGAATCCCCCAATACACATGGCGCCTGCTCCCCTGCCCAATATGTCGATTACCGTGAGACAAGCCAGGGATTGGAGTCGAGACTCAACGGCCTGCTGACAGATCGTTATGCCCGTGGAGAACAAGCAGGCTACCCAACTATATGCAAAGGCCGATTTGCAGTAGGAGATCATACCTACTACGCCTTAGAAGAACCTACCTCTTTGAATACACTTGAGTTATTACCAAAGCTTCAAGACGCGGGAGTGAAGGCCATAAAAATTGAAGGCAGGCAGCGGTCACCAGCCTATGTCGGACAGGTTACAAAAATCTGGCGCGAAGCCATAGACAGCTGCCAACAGGATCCACAAGCATATCAACCCAAAGCCGCATGGCAGAATCTGCTCGACCAGGTTTCTGAAGGTACCTCCACCACACTCGGTCCTTACTACAGACCATGGCAATAGCTCTATGAATTCTCACCCCAAATTATCTCTCGGCCCGATTCTCTACTACTGGTCAAGAGAGGACCTTTTCGAATTCTATGAACAAGCCGCAGAGATGCCGGTAGATATCATATACCTTGGGGAAACTGTCTGTTCCAAACGTCGCAGCCTCAAGACCGATGACTGGATCGAAATCGCTACACGCTTGAGCGATCAGACAGAGAAGCAGATCGTGCTCTCAACATTGGCACTACTGGAAGCGGAATCTGAGCTTAAAACCCTCAAGCGAATCTGTGAAAATGGCCGCTTTCTGGTCGAAGCGAATGATGTTGGCGCCATCCAGATCTTAAGCAACCTGCAACTCCCCTTCGTTACTGGACCGAGTATCAATATCTATAACCCGGAAACCCTGAAACTACTTACGAGTAAAGGGTTAAGTCGCTGGGTGATGCCACTGGAACTGGGTAAATCCACCCTGGAGCTCATGCAACAGCAACGTCCAGATGGCGTGGAAACAGAAGTTTTTTGCTATGGCAGGATGCCGCTTACCCTTTCAGCACGCTGCTTTACGGCTCGATCTCACAATCTCCCAAAGGATGATTGCCAGTATAAGTGTATCGACTATCCGGATGGCAGGCTTCTCTCAACTCAGGATGGGGAATCGTTTCTGGCTTTGAACGGCATTCAAACTGTATCAGCCAAAAGCTGCAATTTACTCCCTGAACTGGAAGAGTTGAAAAAGCTGCAGGTTGATGTCATAAGAATCAGCCCCCAATCCCAATTCACCGGGAAGATCGTAAATGCATACCGTCAAGCCCTGTCCGGCAATCAGCCAGGCGATCTGAGCAAATACATCCCACAGGGCAGCTGTGATGGCTACTGGCATGAAGACATTGGCTTATCAGCCAGCAGCCACTGAAGTGCTAGTGTGGTGTAACGTATAAACTGTACCAATCAGCGAGACGCTAAGCCGTTAGCTGCTAGGCGCGCGGCTTGGAATGGTGCGCCCATTCCAAGCCACTCAACGCCCTGAAGGAAGTGCCCTTGGGAAGCAATGCAGATGACGGCTTAGCGTCTCGCCCGTAGGGAGGCCCGTCAATGCCTAAATCCTGGGTTGCAACGCTTGACAAGGACGCTGCCATTACCTGCGCGCTGCGCCTGGTTTTGAGACATTGACGGATCTCTGATTGGTACAGTTTATACGTTACACCACACTAGTTCATACTGGATCTGTCGTCTTCGCTCCCAAGAAGTAGTATTTAGATTCTGCCCAATTATCGATCATCCATTGTAAAATCCTCCTCTGCAGCCTGCCCTCTTAACAGAGTGGATCAGCAGCTACGTCATTTCACATTCAAGTGTAATTGCTTTGCCAGCTATTATCAGAGGCCTCCTTTTTCAATGGCTTGATAACTAAAAGATTTATATAGTTATGGGTTTATGACAATCTATACTATGGAACATCCATAGCCCCGAAACCAATCACGGATGAAATAGCTCTTTTTCTCACATAAGGTTTTCGCATGTACAACCGAGAGTATCAAGTCAATATCATCACTTCGCTATTTGTCTCAATAGCGTTTTTTTCATCATCGAATCTGTGTGCAGACAATCATCTCAATGACTTCTCTGAAAGCTATTTTTACGATGAACTTCCAGTTGTCCTCTCCGCATCCAGGCTAAGTCAGTCACAGGCTGACACACCGACTGCGATGACGGTTATAGACAGACAAATGATCGAGGCCAGCGCAGCACTGAATATACCCGATCTACTCAGGTTGGTGCCTGGATTTACCATTGGTTTTTACGCAGGCTCACGAGCAACAGTCAGCTACCATGGGCACGCGGATGAATATGCGAGAGACATGCAGGTTCTGATCGATGGGCGTTCGATCTATGATCCTGTCTACGGCGGTATTCCCTGGTCTGAAATTCCACTCAGTCTTGATGAGATATTACGGATCGAAGTGATACGTGGACCAAATGCCGCTGCCTATGGGTCGAACTCATATGCAGGGGTTATCAATATAGTCACAGACCGCCCTAAAGACCTTCTGGGCACGACCATCTCCACTACTATGGGCTATGGCCAAACTCGTTATATTGAGGCAGCCCACGCAGCCACATCAGGAGATTTTGACTATCGCGTGTCTGCCAGTTACGAAGAAGATCAAGGCTTTGACAATCGCGATGATGCCAGCCGAACCAAATGGTTAAAATTTGACAGTGACTATCACCTCAACCAGAGCAGTACCATTAGTACCGAACTCGGGATAGTAGGCAGCAACTCAGACGAAGGCCATCCAAATCTATTACAGGAAGATCGTGAGCTGGAAACCAGCTACAACTACCAATCCATAGAGTGGAACCACCTCCTCACACCAGACAATCAGATCAATATACAGTTTTATCATAACTACTACGAAGTCGATGACACTTATCAGTCCCCATCAATATCTCAACAGATCATAGCCAATGAAGATCTGCAGGAGTATGACGAGGCCATCAGACCAGATATCTTTGCAGGGTTGATATCCGGTGGTATGTATGACTTTGAGTCACTACTTCAAGCCCTTAATATGACAGACTCACCGTTTGTCTTTTCCTGGCTCGGCCTTAAATCACATCGTTATGATCTGGAAATTGAAAATACACTGGAACCGATAGATGATCTTAGAGTCGCCTGGGGTGTCGGAGCGCGTCATGATCGTGGAGAGAGTCCTTGGTTATTCCAGAAAGATAAGGCCATTTCAAGAGATTTATATAGACTCTTTATAAACAGTGAGTGGTATGCAACAGAGAGTGTTGTGGTAAATGCAGGCACGATGCTGGAAAAATTTGAAGGAAAGAAAGAGGTGTACTCACCACGCCTCGGCATTAATTATCACTTAACAGAGGAAAACACCATACGAATAAGTGGCTCAAGAGCATACAGGATGCCAACCATCTATGAAGACAATGTTAACCTGTCTATCTATCTCGACTCTCAGGATGACCCATTAAATACCTGGGTAGTGAGCACAGAAGAGCTGGAACCTCAGCGAATTGATCGCATCGAAGCTGGCTTTTTCAGCCACTTATCCGATTACGCACTTAATTTTGATATATGTCTTTTTCACGAAGAGTATGAAGAGATAATTGACCAGTATGGTAATTTAGATATTCGTGACCCTGACCGAGGCGTAACAGACCCTATTGACCGGGAAATACTCTATCAATTCAACCGATTTTATCAGCGAGGCGCATTTACCTATACCAACTTCGGAGAGGTTGAAATCAATGGTTTGGAATTCGAACTCGATTTCAGACCTACAAAAAGAGATATGGTATTTTTTGGTTTCAGTTATCTAAATGTCAGTGGTAATGAAATAAAACGTTTAAAAGATGGTGTCTACAGTTATCGCGAGAATGCTGATGAGAAAATACCTCAGAGAACTTTCAGCCTGCTGGCAAGCCATACATTTGATGATGGTGTTAGTATCAGCGCAGGCTACTACTTCACTGATGAGATGGAGTGGCCAGGAGAAGGTGATGCTGTTCCAAACTTCAGCCGCCTTGATGTGAAATTCAATAAAAAAATAGTGCTCGATAAAGCAAAACTTAATATTGCATTGATTCTGCAAAATATCCACGAAGAAAATTACGATTTCTATAATGGGGATGCTATCAATGAACAGAATATATGGGAAAGACGGGCCTATTTGCAGGCCAAATTGAACTATTGACAACTAAGTTATGAGCAACAGAGATACACAGGGAGTATGCAACCTCTCATGCCACGAGGTGGGTCAGTGTGTCTTTAATATACTTAAAATAATAGTGTTCTCAATGAAACCTGCGCAGTGCGTCAGGTTTATGGTGTTTATTTTCTACTTGGGTCTGATTGTTCCTGGTTTGGCAGCAGCTCAGGAAAAGAATACCAATATATTAGTTCTTCTCAGTGACAATAAGGATGTCTATCTTGATGTTGCCACAACGATCACCAATTCAACCATAAAATATTGCCGAAATCACAAACTAAGCTGCCAAAGCAGCAACTATGACATCGTGCAAGTCTCATCATATGACATCGAATCGCATAACAACTATCAATTAATAGTTACTCTCGGGATACATGCTGCGATATTTGCACGCAACAACATAACAGATGCGGATATTATTTCTGCTTTGATACCGAAAAACAATCCACTGATTAAAGAGATCACTCAAAGCGGGTCGCAACAATCATTTTTATACCTTGACCAGCCACTCGCTCATAGCCTCGCCTTGATAAAAGCTCTTTCCAGCCGATTTAAGAATATTGGCATCCTGGTGGATATCAATGACAAGAGCACCGTAAGCACATTAACCAGCGCAGCAAATGATCTTGATTTAACACTTTATTTTGAACCTATTGAATCAAGCGAATTTATTGGCACTGCACTCAATAACCTATTAGTCAAAATCGATATTTTTCTCGCTACTCCAGATACCAATATACACAACAAAGCAACTGTATCTAATATATTGTTATCCAATTATAGAAAAAGAATTCCATTGATTGGATTCTCTTCTGCCTATGTTAAAGCAGGTGCATTAGCAGCTGTCTACTCATCTCCGGAGAATATTGCACACCAGGTCAGGGACGGTATTGTTACCTATTTTTCAGATGAACCGCTAGATGCAGAGGAACAGATGAGCAGATACTTTTCTGTTCTTTTTAATACAGATGTCGCTCGCTCTCTTGGATTTCCGATCAAATCGGAATCCAAATTAAAGGAACAGATGATGGACTATATCCATGATGATTCTTAATAAACTGAGATCATTAAAATTCCAGGCTTTGATGATCGGGTTATTACCTGCATTCATTCTTGCCCTGATGTTGACCATCTACCTGATCACCACTCAGCTTGAACAGTTAACTAAGCTATTCAATGATCGTGGCGTATCAATCGCAAACCAGTCAGCTGCTATCAGTGTTTATGGTATTTTCACCCGCGACAAGACGATTCTGGAAATGAGCCTTCGGCCAGTTTTTTTACAAGATGATGTTCACAGTATCAAGGTATTTGATGCCACTGGTTCTCTGTTGTCACACATGATTAAGGATGATAATGAAAGCAGTAATAATTTAGCCCAATTCAGTGCCCCTGCGATTTACGTTGTCGAGAACATACAAATCACTGATTACCCTGATCAGATTCTGGACAGCGAAAATGGCGGCAGCGAGAGTATGGGTAATGTAATTCTGACGCTGAGTAAAACCAGACTAAATCACAACAAAACCAGCATTATCAGAAACACCATAATATTATTGGTCCTTGGATTGATTGTTACCGCCTTTTTCTCATTGGCATTGAGCCGCTCTGTAATCAACCCAATTACGAGATTAACCCAAGCTGTATCTCGCATGCGAGATGGTGACTTATCTGTTCGTGTACCAGAAATATCAAAGGGGGAAATACGCAACCTGGAAGAGGGTTTCAATGCGATGACTAATCGCATTCTCCAATCTCATGAAGTCATGCAACAACAGATTGATCAGGCCACTTCTGAGCTTACAGAAACCATGGAGGCAATCGAAATACAGAATGTAGAACTGGATCTGGCTAAGAAAAGAGCGCTCTCAGCCAGCAAAGCCAAGTCAGAATTTCTTGCTAATATGAGTCACGAGATTCGTACACCAATGAATGGCGTGCTGGGCTTTACCAATCTACTGTTAAAAACTGACCTGTCACAACAACAAAGTGACTTGGTAAGTACAATTTCCAAATCCGCCATCAACCTGCTGGATATCATTAACGAAATACTTGATTACTCAAAACTTGAATACGGTAAGCTTGAACCTGAGACTGCCCCTTTCAACGTAAGAGAGTGTTTCGAAGACCCCACTGTACTCCTCTCTCCTTCCGCTCATGACAAAGGATTGGAACTGGTATTACTGGTCTATTCAGATGTCCCCAGAACATTAATCGGTGACGAACCAAGAATAAGACAAATTCTGGTTAACTTGATCAGCAATGCCATTAAATTCACTCACCACGGTGAGGTTGTCATTCGAGTCATGATTGACACAGAAACCAAGACCCGTTGTGTTTTAAAGTTTTCCGTCACTGACACTGGCATTGGCATTGAAACAAAAGCACAAAATATGCTTTTCGAATCATTTCAACAAGCTGACTCATCTACCAGTCGTATGTATGGTGGCACTGGATTAGGATTAAGTATCTGTAAAAAATTAGCTCAGTCCATGAATGGTGATATAGAGCTTTTCAGCAGCCTTGGAAAAGGTGCTAATTTTATTGTCTCTATACCACTCGTTAAATCAGTAGCTATTAATTCTGATGACGACCAACTACGTTACCAAGACAAACGAGTAATTCTTGTCGATAGCCATAGACTCTCCTATCTCGCTATTAAGCACACATTTGAGTCTTATGGAATAGAGGTTGTCGATGGTCAGTTTCCTGTTAATTACACACAGGACATTCACTTAATAGTACTTGGTTTCACTCATGATGAGATCATCTCAGGTGTTGCAGAGTTTGAAATAAAGCGTCTGAAATCAGACTGCACACTACCTCTCTTAACTTTCGTCAGCGCTTCAGAAAGAACTGTGTTTGAGCAAATTCAATCCTTGAGTGATGACATATATCTTTCAAAACCATTCAGTACTGTCAAACTGGAAAGTAGTTTGAGGACTATTTTTGCCACTAAATTAAAACTACCTGAGTTTCCAAGTAAAAGTATTTCTGACAACACCCAGCCAAGCCTGGATAACTACAACATTCTGGTTGTTGATGATAATGACATCAATCTCAAACTCGTCAGTACTTTAATGAGAAGTAAGGGCGCCATTGTAACCGAAGCTAATGATGGACTGAGTGCAATATCTATGACTCAAAACCATCGATACGATCTGATTATGATGGATATCCATATGCCTAAAATGAAAGGAACCGAGGCAGCTGAAATCATTCGCAGACATGAGGGTGAAACAGCACATACACCAATCATTGCGTTAACTGCCGATGTCGTTCCAGCCACAAGAAATCAGATTACTGAGTCTGGTATGGACGGTTATTTATTGAAACCTATAGACGAACCACAAATGTGGTCTGTTATAAATAGTATCTTTAGTGGCCACTATTTTCCCGAGAACAGTTACCAACAAACAGAACAAACGGCAGACACACTGATCTTAGCCGAATCGCTACCAGTCAGAGATATGAAAAAACTGTTAGCCATTACAGGAGGAGATCAACGACTGGCTGATGAGATGTTTCATCAGCTATGCCTGGAGTTACCACAACAATTAATGTCAATTAAGAACTATATTGATCAATCAGACTGGTTTAATCTCAAAGAGATCGTACACAAAATCCATGGATCAACATCATCCTGTGGTGTACCTGCCTTGGATTATGCAATCAAAAAATTCGAAAAAATCTGTAAATCTGAGAATGAAAAGCAAATTCTGGAATACTTCGTGCACCTTGAGCAGGAAATCGAAAAATTGCTAAAGCATGAGGTTGGTAATGTTGTCTGACGCACCAATTGGGATTTTTGACTCTGGTATAGGCGGCCTCTCGGTACTCAAGCATATCCGAGCACTACTACCTCATGAAGATCTCAAATATGTCTCTGACAGGGCACATCTACCCTATGGCAATAAAGATAACGATTTCATCCTCCAGCGAAGCCGGTATATCACGCAATTTTTAGTAGAGCAAAATGTAAAAGCAATTGTTATCGCATGCAATACCGCAACTGCAGCTGCGGTCAAATATCTGCGAGAGAACTTCCCGATACCAATTATTGGCATGGAACCTGGTGTAAAACCGGCAATTGAGCAAAGTCAGAGTGGCATGATTGGTGTTCTGGCAACTCAAGGCACGTTGTCTAGTCATAAGTTTCAAACTTTGTTACAACAACATGCTAATGGCTCGAATATAGTTATTTGCCCTTGTCAGGGTTGGGTTGAGGCTATCGAACTTAATGGCCATGATCACCAGATTACTCACAAACTGGTCGCACAGGGACTGCAACCTATACTTGAGAGTGGCGTCGACACACTCGTTTTAGGTTGTACTCACTACCCTTTTCTGAGAAAAGCCATTGAAAATATCGCAGGATCCGAAATTTCTATAATCGATACAGGAGAGGCGGTTGCCAAGCAACTCTACCGAAGACTGGTTGATCTGGATCTTCTCTCTCAGACGACTTCACCAGGAACTGAGGATTACTGGTGCAGCGCACCACCTCAAGAGACTCAGACAATGATTGAACGCTTACTATGCAAGCCTGCCTTTGTCCAGTCTCTGCCGAAAATCTAAGGATTTGTCAGAGCACTCGTTCATAAAACTGCAATCCCTTCTCTACAACAGCCCGAAACTCCTTGGGTATTGGCAGCTCCTCTGGATCCACTGCAGCCAGCATATTTTTAAGATGAACCCCTAATCCTGTATCGCCATCCATGATTAAATGTCTCTGAAAAAATAGCGTATCCGGATCTTCCCGTCCTGTGATCAACAGCAGATAGTCGTAGACTGAGCCGACAATGGTCAAATCAGACGCCTTGCCACTTGCCTCGGAAATTTTACCTCGACTCAGAGTTAAAGCATATTCAAGACCAGCATCACTCACTTTGATATGCACCACCCGCCCTTCAAGGAAATCGAGTTCGCCATCTAAAATCTGAGAACGGAATACCCGGTTCAGCAGCGCACTCAATATCAAGCCATGAGCCTTGCCTGGCAAAATTCTAAGAGGCAGGACGAATGGTTTGGGCATCAGGGGGCGTTTGGATACAGCATACATGGCGAAGAGCCTCATCATTGGATATTACGAATGCCTCGACAAGGCAGTTCCACACTTAGTGCCAGTGTGGTGTTACATGTTACTCGAATCGGCCCTAGCAAAAATCAGGCTAACAGCAGTATCATACCAGCAGTCATTCGAATGTGCGAAAACCCTGTTTATGTCTATAACTCTGCAATCTCCTTTTTTACCTGAGAACTCTGATACTTACCTCCTTTGGCGAGAGAATAAACTACGCGACTATCCTAAGTCACTTGAGGATCTTATTGTTGAAATTGGTGACCCACGTCATTTGACCCAAGCTGAGCACGATAAGATACAAAGCATTTGTAAAAAGACAAACATGGCTGTGTGGGCAGGGCTGTCGGGACACGATGCAGACAAACAGATTATTCGTAATCTTGGGCATCGTTTTGGCCTGCAACATCTTGATCACAATATGTGTGCCGACAATGATGCTATCACTTCACTGACGGTTCAGTCCGATGCCTTAAGGCAAGGTTACATACCCTACTCCAATCGCCCGATCGCCTGGCATACCGATGGTTATTACAATGACCTTGAGCATCAGATTCACGGCCTGCTGCTGCATTGTGTGCAACCAGCTGAAGAGGGTGGTGAAAATGACCTTCTCGATCACGAGATTGCATTTATTCGCATCATGGATGAAAACCCGGATTATGTCCGTGCCTTAATGCACCCGGAAGCCATGACAATACCTGCAAATGTGGTGGATGGGGAGGAGATCAGACCTGCACGCTCAGGACCGGTATTCGCGATATATCCTGACGGTCATTTGCACATGCGCTATACAGATAGAAGTCGCAGCATTGCATGGCGCGATGACCCAGTACTAAATGAAGCCTTAAGTTATCTGAAGTCAACTCTTCATACTCCATCCGAGTGGCACTTCCGAGGCAAACTAACAGCGGGCCAGGGGCTGATCTGTAATAACGTGTTGCATACACGCTCTGGGTTTTCTGATGGAGATCATCCAAGACTGATCTATCGAGCGCGCTATTTCGATCGAATCCATAACTCTATACCCCAGTACAACTGATCCTTTTTGATGGTCTTAACTGACCAGGCGACCACGTACATCATCAGAATCACTATCAAGCAATCAATCTTCAACTGTCGTTATGTAGATCCAAAATAGATTTATCTGCAATTTCATTCTGCTTTTTGGCACCATCGTTGCGCAGCAGTTCGAGTTGCTCAAGATAGGTTTCGCTGACATCACCAGTTACATAATCGCCATTGAAGACTGAGGTATCAAAACGCTCGATGTCTGTTTTACCTTTCTTTAAAACCGCATCAATCAAATCTTGCAGATCCTGGTAGATCATGCGATCGGCACCAATAATCTCCTGAACCTCTCCGACGGTGCGATCATGAGCGACCAGTTCACTCGCTGATGGCATATCGATGCCATACACATTCGGATAGATCACAGGTGGTGCAGCGGAAGCGAAATAGACTCGTTTTGCACCAGCCTCACGAGCCATCTGAACAATCTGTTGAGAAGTAGTTCCACGTACTACTGAATCATCAACCAGCAATACATTCTTACCCTTGAACTCCAAATCGATGGCATTCAGTTTCTGTCTTACTGATTTTTTTCTAACCGTCTGCCCAGGCATAATAAAGGTTCGCCCGATATAACGGTTTTTTATAAAACCCTCTGTGTAGCGGATTTTCAATTCATTAGCCAGGGTCAATGCCGCGGTGCGGCTGGTATCGGGGATTGGTATCACCACATCCACATCGTGGTCAGGCCACTCCCGCTGGATCTTCTTTGCCAGCTTCTTGCCCATTCTGGATCGGGCTTTATGCACAAATACATTGTCGATGATCGAGTCTGGACGTGCAAAATAGACAAATTCGAATATGCAGGGTGATTTTACTGGGTTAGCGGCACACTGTTGAGCATGGAACTGCCCCTCTTTACTGATGAATATCGCCTCACCCGGCTCCAAATCCCGGACCCGCTGGAATCCAAGGGCATTCAAAGCAACACTCTCGGAAGCGATCATATATTCTGTGCCCTTATCGGTCTCACGTTTACCGTAAACTATCGGACGTATGGCATAAGGATCACGAAAACCTATCAATCCCACACCAGGAATCATAGCAACCGCAGCATATCCACCCCGGCAGCGTCGATGCACTCCTGCCACTGCCTTGAAGATATCTTCAGGTGCGATGCGTAGTTTATTCTGCATCTGCAGCTCATGGGCAAATATATTGAGCAGGATCTCCGAGTCGGATGAGGTGTTAATATGTCGCAGATCCTCGACGAACAGATCCCGAGTCAACTCTTTCGCATTGGTGAGGTTGCCATTGTGCGCCAGGGTAATGCCATAGGGTGAATTGACATAGAAGGGTTGAGCTTCAGCCGATGATGCGCAACCAGCTGTTGGATAACGGGCATGCCCTATGCCTATAGTACCTTTCAAACGCATCATATGGCGCGTGTGAAAGACATCTCGAGCCAATCCGTTTGCCTTGCGCAAATATAATTTGCCCTTTTCACAGGTCACGATACCTGCAGCATCCTGACCTCTGTGTTGTAACACCAACAAAGCATCATAGAGCGATTGGTTGACCGGTGATTTACCGACAATACCCACGATACCGCACATGTTCAGTTCTCCAGGATCTGTATGGGACTAGTTACATACCAGGCCATCAACTGATGACCCAGGCAGACAGGGTATCCCAAACCACACATTAAGACCTCTCCATGTCGATTAGTAGCCGAAGTTTGCAGCAATATCACTGGGCAAATAACTCTTTAGCCAGAGCGCCATCTCCTGAAAATAGGGTATCAGGCGTGATTCATGCCACCAAGGATCGTTCGGAAAGGGGGTCAACCCGGCCAGTAGGACCAGAATTGCAACGATTACCGCGCCCCGCGCCACCCCAAAAAAGATGCCGATCAGACGATCGGTACCACTCAATCCGGTCGTGTCGACCAGTACTTTCATGAAATGATTGATAACGGCGCCAATAATCAATACACCGATCAGAATCAGTCCGAAAGAGACACCAAGGCGTATCGAGGGCACGTCGATCCAAGGTATCAACTCAACTGAGAGGGTACGAAAGAATAACCAGGCGAGTGTAAATGCCGCAATCCAGGTTGCGAGTGAGAGTGCCTCCTGCATAAAACCCCGTATGAGGCTAATTACAGCAGAGAGCGCAATAATTGCGATGATCAGTATATCGATCCAGAGCATACCGCTACCCCATTGGGCGATCGAGACATGGCGTTCATTCTATTGAACATAGGCCAGCAGAACCCAGAAAAAGAGCGCCCGGATCAAGTCCGGGCGTGACCTTATTGCATCTGGTGGAGCCAGGCGGGATCGAACCGCCGACCTCAACACTGCCAGTGTTGCGCTCTCCCAGCTGAGCTATGGCCCCAGAAAGCCGGGCATATTAGGGGATAATTCCCCGCTTGTCCACTGATTTTTTACCTGTTTCACTTTAGTCCTGCTATGCCTAATCCAATGACTTTGTTGGGATTTGTGATACAGAATCTACTAGTATGACGCACCACACTAGCCACCTGTCTTCTCAATTTTAGCCCAGGAATCTCTCAGGGTAATAACTCGATTAAATACTTTTGGTACCCTACCGGCTTCAGTGCTATCGAGAATAAAGTAGCCCTCTCTTTCGAATTGATAAGCTTGGCCAACTTCAGCCTCAGCCAGCGTCGGCTCGAAATAGCAATCTGTCAGTGTGCGCAAAGAGTCTGGATTGAGGTTATCGGTAAAGTGACCACCCTCTTCCACTTTATCCGCGTTTGCCTGTTTGAAGAGTCGATCGTAGAGGCGAACCTCCCCTTTCTCTCCGTGACGCATTGAAACCCAATGTATAACCCCTCGAACCTTTCGCCCCTCCGGGTTTTTCCCCAGGGTATCTGGATCGTAGCTACAGCGTAGTTCAACAATCTCACCCTGATTGTTTTTCACCACCTCTTCACACTTGATTACATAGGCATTTCGCAGCCGCACCTCTCCACCGGAGACCAGGCGCTTGAACTTTTTATTCGCCTGCTCCCTGAAATCAGCCTGATCGATGACGATCTCTCTGCTGAACGGAACCTGACGTATCCCCATAGATTCATCTTTAGGGTGGTTGGGTGCATCGAGTAACTCTTCACCATCCTCTGGATAGTTTTCGATAACCAGCTTCAGTGGATGCATAACCGCCATACGGCGAGGCGCATTGCTATCGAGATCCTCACGGATGCAGTTTTCCAGCATGCCAATCTCTACCAGACCATCAGATTTGGTGATACCGATACGATGGCAGAACTCACGAATGGAAGCCGCAGTGAATCCCCGTCGTTTCAAGCCTGCAACCGTGGGCATGCGTGGATCGTCCCAGCCTTCAACAAAGCCTTCATCCACCAGCTGGGTCAGCTTTCGTTTACTCAACACAGTATATTCAAGATTGAGTCGGGAAAACTCGATTTGCTGGGGATGAGAGGGAATGGTGATGTTATCCAGCACCCAGTCGTATAAAGGGCGATGATCCTCAAACTCCAATGTACAGAGCGAGTGAGTAATACCCTCAAGCGCATCAGATACAGGATGGGTGTAGTCATACATTGGGTAGATACACCAGGCTTCACCTGTCTGGTGGTGGATCACGCCATGACGAATACGGTAGAGGGTGGGATCACGCATATTCATATTCGGCGAAGCTATGTCGATCTTGGCTCTGAGTACACGTTCACCATCCGCAAACTCACCGGCTTTCATGCGCGCAAACAGATCGAGATTCTCCTCAACTGAGCGATCACGATAGGGACTTTCCCGACCTGGCTCGGTCAATGTGCCCCGATAGGCGCGCATCTCCTCCCCATCCAGATCACAGACAAAGGCTTTACCTGCCTTGATCAGCTCCACTGCAAAATCGTAGAGCTGCTGAAAATAGTCCGAGGCGTAAAACAGCCTCTCCTGCCAATCGTACCCGAGCCAGCGTACATCCTCTTGGATGCTTTTAACGAACTCCATATTCTCTTTATGGGGGTTGGTATCATCAAAGCGAAGATTGCACAGACCGCTATAGTCCTGAGCGACCCCAAAATTGAGTACTATTGATTTGGCATGACCGATGTGCAGATAACCGTTCGGCTCAGGAGGAAAGCGAGTGTGCACCCGCCCATCGTTTTTTCCTTGCTTGAGATCCTGCTCGATGATCTGTCGAATAAAATTCGTTGTAGCGCTGTCGCTGTGATCCGTTTCGCTCATAATGTTGGCTTCTTGTAATAGTGTACAGAAATGATACTTATGGCCTGGTTAGTATTAACCCGCAGCAGCTTCTCGCTGTGTGATATAGTCAAGTGCTTTGTCGATTCGTCGCAAGCAGGCCTCTTTTCCAACCAAATATAGTGTTGTATCTATACCCGGTGATGCTGCCCGTCCAACCACCGCTACCCGTAATGGTTGAGCAACCTTTCCCATCTTCAATTCCAGAGCGGCAGACACCTGTTCCACAACACTGTGTAGAGTCTCCTCACGCCAATCATCCAATACGGAAAGTGCCTCACGCATCTTTTCCAGTGGCTCTCTGGCCACGCCACGCAGATGCTTCTTGGCCGCTTTCTCTTCGAACTCTTCATAGTCTTGGTAGCAGAACGCACTCATCTCTGCCATCTCCACGAGCGTCCTGGCCCTCTCCTGATGAGCTTCAGCAACCTTCGTCAGATCTGCACCCACAGCTGGATCTATACCCAGATCCCCCATATGAGGACTGAGCAGATGTGCGATACGTTTCGGATCATCCTGTTTGATGTAGTGTTGATTCAACCATAATAGTTTATCGGTGTTGAAGCTGGATGCAGCCTTGTTGACGGCATCGATATCAAACAACTCGATCATCTCATCGATGGAAAAGATCTCTTGATCACCATGGGACCAACCCAATCGCACCAGATAGTTGAGTAGGGCCTCGGGAAGAAAGCCTTCCTGTCGATACTGCATCACACTCACTGCCCCATGGCGTTTTGACAATCTTGCGCCATCATCCCCGAGTATCATTGGGACATGGCCATAAATTGGTGGTTCTGCGTTCAATGCCCGCAGAATATTGATCTGCCTGGGTGTGTTGTTGAGATGGTCATCTCCTCGAATCACATGACTGATCTGCATGTCGAGATCATCAACCACCACGGTCAGGTTATAGGTGGGGGAGCCATCAGTACGTCGAATGATCAGATCATCCAACTCCTCATTATTGAAGCTGACCCGGCCTCGAATCAGGTCATCGACCAGCACCACACCTGTGTCAGGATTGCGGAAACGGATCACATGAGGCTCATCGGGGCTTACCTCATGATTCCGGCAATGGCCATCATAACGAGGTTTCTCCTTACGACTCATCGCCTCTTCTCTTAAATTATCCAGGCGCTCCCGGCTGCAGTTACAGCGATATGCCAGGCCCCGGGCGAGAAGATCGTCGATTACTTCATGGTAACGGTCAAAGCGCTTGGTCTGGTAAAACGGCCCCTCATCATATTCGAGACCAAGCCAGGTCATCCCCTCCAGGATCGCATTCACAGACTCTGCTGTTGAACGTTCCAGGTCTGTATCTTCGATACGCAAAACAAATTTACCGCCATGCTTGCGGGCGTAGAGCCAGGAAAACAGGGCCGTGCGGGCACCGCCCACATGAAGATAGCCGGTGGGGCTGGGAGCAAATCGGGTACGGACAGTCATAGTCTGGTAATTACATCCAGTTAAGAGCAAACCTGGAATTCTATCAGACCCGGACTGTTTCGGAAGCTGGTAATGGCATTCAATTCGGAAATAGTCACAAATCCAATCAATTGACCTGATCCAGGTACCTAACTAGAATGCGCCTTCACCTGATCAGGGCGCATAGCTCAGCTGGGAGAGCGCTGCAGTCACATTGCAGAGGTCACAGGTTCGATCCCTGTTGCGCCCACCATCTATACGAAAGCCCCTAGGGCCTGTTAACACCAATCGAATCGGCCCTGTTGCCCCCACTGCAGTGAAATCGTCCACCTGACTTATTTTAAGGGCATTCTTGTTCAACTCTTCAGCCACAATCTTCATCATCTGCGTGACATCTGTCATCCAACCTACGATGGCATTGATCTGTGACTCATACATTTTTAAAGCCAGTATTAACCTGGCAAAAGCAGATAGCTGCAGGTAATACTGCAATCAATACATATGCTGACCGCCATTCACTGAGAGCGTCGAACCGGTTATAAAGCTGGCCTCATCAGCAATCAGGAATAGAACAGTACGAGCGATATCCTCAGGTTCACCCAATCGTCCAACAGGAATTGTCTTGATAATTTTTTCCAACACAGCTTCCGGTACGGCGCGCACCATATCAGTAGATACATAACCAGGAGCAACTGCGTTGACCGTAATCCCCTTAGCTGCACCTTCTTGAGCAAGCGCCTTGGTAAACCCATGTATGCCCGATTTTGCTGCAGCGTAGTTTACCTGTCCGTATTGACCGGCCTGACCATTTACCGAACCAATATTGACAATCCGGCCAAAGCCTCGTTCGCGCATGCCGTTGATCACAGCATTACAGCTATTGAAGCAGGAGGCGAGATTTGTCTGGATAACTTTATCCCAGTTTTCAAAAGTCATCTTATGCATAGTGCTGTCTCGGGTGATACCGGCGTTATTGACCAGTATCTCTATCGGGCCTAGATCTTCCTCAATCTTGGCGATGCCCGCTTTGACAGCCTCATAATCACTGACATCAAATTGATAACTTGGTATTCCGTTTGCCTGTGTAAATGCATCTGCTGCCTGCTGATTTCCGCCGTAGTTGGCTGCGACACTATAACCAGCCTCTTTCAACGCCAGACTTATCGCCTCACCAATGCCTCGGGTGCCTCCTGTAACAAGTGCAACTCGTGCCATGAATCATCTCCTCATCAATTATTATTTGTTGGTGTCCTGGCAGATCAGAATTCCGCGAGAAGTAAAAATTTCTCTGTGAGCAATATTCACAATCAAGCCGGTTCAGGCCTCGGAATTGAAACCATCACGATGTGATCCTGAGAAGCCAATTTATTAATATTTTCTATGCTCGCATAAGCACATAAAAAACATTCTAGTCAAGATGTAACGTTAAAGCCATAAAGAGACCTAATCCCGGCTCAGAGATTCAGGGTTAGCTGCTCAGCAAGCAAGACTATTGAAAAAATTCGTCCCAGGTTAACCATCCTGGTTTGTTTTTTTGATCCCTTTGTCTGCTGTAGAGCGGGGCCCTACTAAGATGAAAAATAATATGAGAAAAGCGATCAAAGCCCTTTAACCTAAAAGATCAGTTGGGCCGCGTGATGTGTACGTTTGTGGTGATGCAGGGCAAGGGTCGCTCCAGCACAGCAAACAACTACTTGGAATAGCCTGCTATTCGAATGGAGCGGTCAACTGATTTTTTTAGTTTTAACTGCCCCGCCGGGACAGACTGATATTTGCCCGACGATTTGCCGCCCTGGCTTGTTCAGTACGTTTCGCTATTGCCGGTCTTGATTCACCATAATGACGCTGTTTTATCAATCCGGCTTCGATACCCTTCGAAATCAGGTAGCTGGAGACACTCTTAGCCCTTCTGGCTGACAATCGCTTGTTATAGCGACGAGTTCCCTGGTCATCAGCATGACCCGAAATCATGATTCCAGCCAGCCTTTCATCAGCTTGGATATATTTAATCAAGCGATCCAATCTCTGTTTGGCCTGTTTATCAAGCTTATGAATGTCCAATGGAAAAAAGACTGTCGAGTGTTGAAATGATTCAAAACCCTCACTTGAGAGCTGACTTAGACACTGCTTGAACTGCCGATATGGTTTTTGGAATTGAACGGGAGAGAGACGCACGTTGACCTCTCTGCGACTATCGTCCCAATCGAGGAAGTCAAAACTGCCAACCTGCCCTTTAGAGAGGGATGTGAGCAGCCATCCAGCCGGTTTTCGTCCAAGCCGAACTGGCTGCATACCTGAGTTGATCTTCATATGTTGCTGCAACTCATCGGGTGGCTGATGTTCCCAGGAGGGTGACACCTCCCGCAAAACGCCTTCCAGCCTCTCCGGTATAGGCTGGAAGCTATTAATTCGGAAGTTGAGATCATCTCCCGCAATGCGGCGGAAAATTGCTTGACCAAATTGGGGTATTTGATGACGCAATTCGCAGCTGATGTCAGATCCGGCAAATATCCACTCTGACTCGTGCATGCCCGCCATATAGGTCTGAGATTCAAGCTGGGTGGCCCCAAACAGAGTGGCTCTTGGCAGCCAAAGCATGACGACGAAACTATATATTAGGAAGTTGAACTTACTTTTTTGCAGATAACCAGTCATCACCAAACCGACATAGACTAAAAATTGAGCTTAATCTCTACCGCTGTAGAGAGGCATCTGAAAAGGCTATCGGCCAACCTGTTTCGATCCTTTACTCAAACCTGGCGGGCAGTGGGGTAAATTTGGGTATTGGGCAAAGTGCCTATTTTGAGGAGAAGTCACTTTTGCCTTTAGCACCGCCCTCAAAAGGGAGGCTTTGAAGAGGTTTGATGTTGTATTGTGAGTAGTTGCAATTCACTTATATTTCCAACCAAGTGTGGCCTGGCCACACCCTTGGGGATAGTAATGCTGCTATTGAGTTGAAACAATGAAATGCCTCAGCAGGACGATTTCGATCGAGCTACTCATCTTCATGGGACTTGAGATAATCGATCAGACTGCGAAATCGATTGTAGTCCTGGCGGTGAAAGACCGGGTCGTCACCATGGGTAACTTCTTCTTCCAGCTTTTTCCACTCTTTTTCATTCAACGCCTGATCAACCAGCGGAAAGACCTCTTCCTCTTCAATATCAATATGCTGGCGCTGCAGCGCAACAAACTCCCGCCCTTGAGTCTCGACCTCATCACGCAACAACACCGCGCCCTGCATGGCACCCTCCAGTGTGGTTCGAAAGCGATTGGCCAATCCTAACAGGCTGACATGTTCGCGGCAGATTCGCTCATAAAGTGCAGCGTGGGGCTCCATTGATCTCTTTTTGAAGGCGACACTGTTGATTTGATCTTCAGTGGGATGATGCACTTTCTCAGCATAGTGTTCGATATAATCCACCATCTCGATTTTCAAATCGAAATTGGATTCATGGCCTGCTGCCAGGGCATCGAGCTCAGTAGATAGCAGATCAAGCAGTCGAGCGAGATTTACGTGGTCTCGGTGAAGTTTTTCCAATAGTGGGCTCATGTCACCTCTCTTTTTCTTAATTGGCGCCAGACCCAGCCCTGCGGACTGGTCTCCCCAGTTAGAATATAGTTCAGCGCGTTCTCATTTTGCAGTGTCCACTCCATGCGATTTCTTGCTGACACCTTTCCGCAGAATAGCAACCGATCATCCTTTTGAACAATCAGGTCCTCTTCAGGCAACAGACTATACTCATTATGCCTCAATAACATCAGGGGAATACAAGGCAACTTTTTTTCCCTGTTCCTGGGGTCTCTGATCAACTCACCCAATGTGAGATTACGCCCCTCACGCACATATTGGCACACGGCATGGGTATCATGCTCCGCAAATGCTACTTCCCATACATCCGGGGCGTGATCAGACACCAAGGCAGAAATACGACTGATCAGCTGACAGGCCCATTCATCATCCTGGTGCATCACCATCGTGACGAACTGATGTTGCATAGGTGCACCCAATAATACCCGTATCCGATTAGCAATGATTTCACTGGGCAGCATCACCATATCCGCACCAACGGCCTCAATCACCGGATCATTATGCTTGCGATTCTGGCGCAGGATGACAAACAGGTCTGCATTCAATCCCCGGGCTGTCATGATTATGGATAGGTTATTGGCGTCGTTATCAGTTCCCGCCACCAGACCTACGGCTCGATCAACGCTTGCTTCAAGCAAGGTATCCGCCTCGGTGCCACGCCCAACCACCATTGGGGAGTGAGGGCTACCAGTAATATCCGGCTCAGCCTCAATCACTACAACCTCAAAATCTTCCTTCACCAGCTTATCGTATACCGCCTTACCGAACCTGCCGTAACCGCAAATCACCCATAGCCCTTTTCTGGGGGGATGAACAGGTTCACTGAGCATATCTCTCTTACCCAGAGACAACCAATCCTGCAGCAGACTAAGACAGGGCGCTTGTACGGCAGTAGCCAGATAGAGGGCAAATGCATCAAAGGGATCAATGATGTAATCGGTCCCGAAAGAGGCCATATTCTTTTCGATATCATGGGAATCTGCCCGGCATATCACGTCGATATCAGGGTGCAGTAACTTGGAAGTGATGGCTATCTTGAGATTGGTTTCATTGGAGTTGGTCAATGCCACCACCCCCTCACAGAGCGGGTGCAACAGACCTGCTTCCACCAAATGAGCAGGTAAGCGAGCATCTGCAGATAAACCGGGTACATACTCTCGCAGATTCTCCAATTTGAGTAGATTTACCCGCTCTTGAAGAACATCAATCACCACCGCATGCTGGCTACGCTCTGTTAGCGCTTTGACCAGTGCCTCACCCGTCTGTCCATAACCACAAACCAGGTAAAATGACTCTCTCAATCTGCTGATTTTTCTAGCAAATCGCCTCTCAGTTAATGCTCTTTGAAAGGTCTCATCCTTGAGTAAAGCCAATACAGTACCAATTGAGTAGAGCCAGACAACCACCGTAAAGAAGATTGAAAAACTGACCCACAAACGCTGCCCTGCTGTGAATGGGTAAGGCAGCTCACCAAATCCAATAGTGCTCGACATGAAGCTGACAAAATAGAAAGCATGGAAAAAATCCATATGCCAGACATTACCATCTGCATCCTCACCAGGAATCAGAACCAACCCAAGCATGGCGATTGAGTAGGCCAGTACCAAGGTCAATAGCGGCGCTCGCATACGCCGAAAAATGAGGAAGATAATATTGTTCATCGAGTCTTTGTCTGGTCGCTTCAGCGACGCAACATAACCGTTTCGATGATCAGCAGAATCACTGAGACAACATTAGCTAGCATCGCCCCGCCAGAGAGTGAAACAATACTGGCCATAGTAACTGTGGTCAGCCCGGTCTCGGTAACATGCACAGCCACAGTCCAAACCAATGCTGCCGCAAACAGCTGTAATAGTGCCACCAGGCTGGTCGCCAGTAACACTGCCCCCATCTGGGTGCGGTCACCAAATTTCAATACTGTAGCTACCAGGTTCACCACAATAACCGCAAACAGTTCATACACGTGGTGGTGATCAGGATTATCCAGTTCGCCGACAAAAAAACCGAAATTGAGCGTCAGGGCAAGCACAATAAAAAAACCAAACAGGACCTTTTCCGGATTCACTCGTTTTCTCCTCTAATGTCTCAAAACCGGATCACAGCATTGAAGAGCCTCTAAAACCATCGTTCATTTCGAGGCCCGGATATTGCCGAGCGGCTATATTTAGGAAGCTCTGATTATGTCTGGGCCGAACAGATCTTGGCGGCAAGATGTCGATCCACGACATAATCAGAGCTTCCCTTAATCAATCTTGGAGTAAAAGATAGCCTTTTTCCAGTGGTTTATCTGCTGCTTTTAACTAAAAACATCTGACTGACTTGTAGAAGTCGTGACTTCAGCAATTGATCGTTGCTACACCACGCAAGGCAAGGAAAAAGCACTAAAATCTAATTGCGATCTTCTAAAGATTTCATAAAATCGACCGCTACAAACATCAGTCGGGGCGACTACTTACGATGCAGTCGAAACGCCCACCGTCCTGTAATGCGACTAATTTTGGTAACTAAAAAATGTCCAATTTTATTAAATCTGTAGATGACCGTACTCGCTTGGCGGGCACCAATCGCTTAGAGGTTCTCCTTTTCAGCCTTGGAAAGGATGTCAGAACTGGCCGCGAAGAGACCTATGGGGTCAACGTTTTCAAAGTTCGAGAGGTCATGCTGGTACCTGAAATTACCCATGCTCCGGACATGCCTGCCTCTGTTGAGGGGATGGTGAGCCTACGAGGCAATATGATTCCGGTAATCAATCTTCCCGATTTCTGTGGCGTTCAGACAGAGGAGAAGCCCAGCATTCTGATCGTTACCGAATACAACAAAAATGTACAAGGTTTTCTTGTACATGCTGTGGATACTATCGAGCGTCTTGCCTGGGAAGACGTCAAAGTTCCCCCACCGATGATGGCGCAACAGCACGGCGGACTGGTGACTGCTGTAACTGAACTGAAGGACAAGCGCTTGGTTATGATCATGGATGTGGAGATGGTACTGAGCCAAACCTCTGGTTTTGGCCAGGGCTCAGATATTTTCGATGGCATCACACGGGTCGAAGATAACGATGTTACCCTACTCTTTGCAGACGATTCAGCCGTGGCTCGAGACCAGATTATTCGCACCCTCGACCATATGGGCATGAAATATATCAGCACCTCCAATGGTGCCGAAGCCTGGAGCAAACTCAAGGAGATCGCTGATCGGGCTGACGCGACAGACCACAAAGCGAGCGATTTCGTGCAGATTATTCTGACCGATGTAGAGATGCCAGAAATGGATGGCTATGTATTGACCAAGAAAATCAAAGATGATGCACGTTTCAGTGACATACCAATCATCATGCACTCGTCACTCTCTGCAGATGCCAATATGGCTCTGGGTAAGGGCGTAGGCGCAGATGCCTATGTGCCCAAATTCGAACCCACAGAACTGTCGGCCAAACTGCATGAAATGGTCGCCAGTGTTAAAAAGTAATTGACCTGAGAGACACCTTTAAAGAGGTGTCTCTCTGCAATCCATTTAAAAATCCGCAAGCTCTTTGAATGCAACGGTTGTTACCTTAGGTAACAACTGCTACGCTTCTCAGATGCCAGATTCGCAACCACCTGACCGACAAATAGACAGGACTTTAGCCCTCGTCCTTCTTATCCTGTTGCTCTTCTCCACACCGGTTATGGTGTGGTGGACCTCCCCTGGCCACCACTGGTACCTACCCTATCTGCTTTGGTTTGGTGTCATCCTATTCATCGCCTGGGTGAATCATCGACACCATGAATCATGATCTCTGGCTACTCTTTGGCATCAGTTTTCTCTATCTGGCAATACTGTTTCTTATTGCCTTTGCTGCAGACAGTGGACGGATTCCTGAACGTTTTATCCGACATCCGAGCATCTATGTCCTCTCGCTCGGTGTCTATGCGACCTCCTGGACTTATTACGGTAGCGTTAGCTTTGCCCAAACCCAGGGTTACCTGTTTCTAACCATCTATCTTGGCGTTACCCTGGCATTTGCGCTGACGCCAATTCTGTTTCAACCGATACTCAGACTGACTCGCGAGTACCAACTCACTTCACTGGCAGACCTATTTGCATTCCGCTACCGAAGTCAGCTCGCTGGTATTCTGGTCACACTCTTCATGCTGCTTGGCACCTTACCCTATATTGCATTACAGATAAGAGCCGTCACCGACTCTCTTCAAGTCGCAAGCCAAACAGTCGCCCCGCGCATACTTGCATTTATTTTCTGTGCCACACTGGTGGTGTTCGCTATTCTGTTCGGTGCCCGGCACAGCACCAGTCGAGAGAAGCATCGTGGCTTGGTATTGGCGATCGCCTTTGAATCAATAGTTAAGCTGGTTGCAATGCTTGTTATCGGTTTGACTGCACTGTTTGGCGTTTTTGGTGGTTTCGGTGGTTTAGAACAGTGGCTGGCTGAGCACCCTGAAGCACTTGAGAAACTCTATGCTCCAGTAAGAGAGGGTCCCTGGGCAACACTCATATTGTTGGCCTTCGCAGCGGCCTTCCTTCTGCCTCGCCAATTCCACATGCTGTTCACAGAAAACCTGGAACCCAAGGCCTTACGTACAGCCAGCTGGGCATTTCCCCTTTTTCTGCTGCTGATCAACCTGCCCATCCCGATCATACTATGGGCTGGAGTAGCTATTGAACTACCCATCCATCCTGACTTCTTCGCCCTGGGCATCAGTCTTGAGAGAGGCCCTAGCTGGTTGCCTGTGCTTGCTTTTATCGGTGGTGTCTCTTCTGCCAGTGCAATGATGATCATCACCACCCTGGCACTCTCATCAATGACCCTGAACCACATTCTGCTGCCTACAAACTTTCCCGATCCAGCGGTTAATCTATATCGATGGCTGTTGTTGGGACGGCGATTATTGATCGCACTGATCATCATGGCCGGGTACGGTTTTTACATACTACTGGAAAAGCATGATAGCCTGGTTCAACTTGGTCTGATTTCATTCGTAGCTGTAGCCCAATTTCTACCTGGAGTAGTCGGACTACTCTACTGGCGTCGTGCTACACGATTTGGATTCATCATAGGTTTGCTCGCTGGTATTGCCATCTGGTCTGCAACACTACTGCTTCCTCTACTGGAAAACTCAGGCTTTATCCGAACAGAATTTGATATCCCGGGTTTAAGGCTGGCATCGGGCATGGATCAATGGGAGTTCGCCACCTTCTGGTCACTTTCGCTGAACACACTTCTGTTTGTATTTGGCTCACTGATCAGTACTCAGAGTATCGGTGAAAAAGAGGCTGCCAGTGCCTGTTGTAGTGAATCTCTGGTACCCATGGGGGGCATGGTCAGTGTCGGTTCAACTGCCCAGTTCACAAAGCAGCTGGCACAAATGCTGGGGCACGAAGCTGCACACAGAGAGGTGGAGCAGGCTCTGAGAGATCTTAGTCTTGCCCATTCAGAAACACGACCTTCACAGTTACGACGACTGCGTGAACGGATTGAGCGCAATCTTTCCGGTCTGCTTGGGCCTCAGCTCGCCCATATGATCATCAACCGAAGGTTGCAGCTTGATATACATACCCAAACCGCATTGGCTGATTCGATGCGCTTTATCGAAGATCAGCTGGAACACTCCCGTTCTCGTCTCCGTGGCCTGAGTGCAGATCTGGATAATCTGCGCCGCTATCATCGACAGATTCTCCTCGATCTCCCCCTGGGTGTCTGTACGATAGATCGGCTGCGCATGGTGACTATCTGGAATCTGGCAATGGAGGTGATGACCGGAGTCCATGCACGAGATGCAATAGGTGTTTCACTACATCGCCTACCTGAGCCCTGGGGACATCTGCTAGCTGGCTTTGCGAAAGCCACTGATGAGCATATTCATCATCTCGAAATTACACACGAAACCAAGAGTCGTTGGTTCAACCTGCATAAAGCAGCAATACCTGCCCCGATGCCGGTTGATCACCCAGTGGAAGAGGCTCGCACAAGCCAAGTCATGCTGATGGAGGATCTGACCGACCTGGAGACACTGGAGGCTGAACTGGCTCACAGTGAGCGGCTCGCTTCGATTGGTCGATTAGCTGCCGGCGTAGCCCATGAGATCGGGAACCCGGTAACCGGTATCGCCTCATTAGCACAGAACCTTCGCCATGAAGATGATCCAAATATAATCAAGGAGAGTATCGAGGAGATACTCAATCAGACCCAACGGATTACTGCCATTGTTAAAACCCTGATGAACTTCAGCCGTAGCGGTGGCATTGGTGCCAATACTCAGCTTTTCTCAGTCCAGGAGGTGGTGGACGAGGCGATTCGCCTGGTCAAACTGACCCATCATGGACGCCAGATTCGTTTTAAAAATGACTGCACTTCAGAGTTGACAATTGAAGGGGATCGCCAAGGAATCTCGCAAGTTTTAGTCAATGTGCTGACCAATGCCTGTCATGCCTCATCACCTGGAGATCAAGTCATGATCAGGGTCAGTGAGATTGGAGATCTGGCCAGAATTGAGATCATTGATCAAGGTGAAGGCATATCAGAAGAGAACCTGGGCTATCTTTTTGAACCCTTCTTCACAACCAAACCACCAGGGGAAGGAACCGGCCTTGGTTTGGCTATTGCCTATAAGATCATCTCCGACCATAAAGGAGCCATCACAATTGATTCCGAAAAAGATCAGGGAACACGGGTGATGATGGATCTACCGAAAATTTATCATAGTGAAAACGCATAAATAACATCAACTGGCCCTGGATCACACCATGAAGCATATATTGATCATTGAAGATGAAACGGTTATCCGACGTGCAGTAAAACGGTTGTTGGAGCGCAATGATTATAATGTCAGCGAGGCAGGATCAGTTGAAGAAGCGAAGCAGCTACCCCTGAAAAACTTCGACCTGATCATCAGCGACGTTCGCCTTCCTGGGGATCCTGGCACCACAATAATCGACATCGCAGCCCCTACACCGGTTTTGATCATGACCAGCTATGCCAGTATCCGCTCTGCTGTCGATGCTATGAAACTGGGCGCTATAGACTATATCGCCAAACCCTTCGATCACGATGAGATGCTGATGGTGGTGGAGCGCGTCATTCAACAGGACCGTCAACTTCGGCAGCAGGAAGTGCTCAAATCTGAAGTTGAAAAGAGCTACCCTGTACGGGGCATGATAGGAGAGTGCCCGGCAATGGTCGATGTATTCCGGCGCATCGATAAAGTAGCGCCAACCGATGCCACAGTACTCATCCTTGGCGAATCAGGCACAGGCAAGGAGTTGGTTGCCAGAGCCCTGCACGAAAGAAGCCATCGATGCCAATCCCCTTTTGTCGTATTCAATTGTGCTGCACTTCCCGAACATCAGGTTGAAGCTGAGCTCTTCGGTCAACAAGATGAGCGGAAGAGCGAACGGGTTGGCCTGTTGGGGAAGGCTCAAGGTGGCACCCTATTCATGGATCAGGTCGGAGAGTTGTCACTGGCGGCACAGGCACGCCTGTTGCGGGTGTTACAAGGGGATGATTATTCAACTCAACAAGAGAGTGACCGAAGCCACTCAGATATCCGTATCATTGCAGCAACCCACCAGGACGTCCGCAAACTGGTACAACAGCAGAGTTTTCGTAGCGATCTATATTTTCGCTTGAGAGTGGTTGAAATGGCCCTGCCACCACTTCGAGAGAGGGGAAACGACATCAAGGCCCTTGCGATGTACCTGCTGAGTAAGTCCTGCAATCAGCTCAATCGCCCCTCCCTCTCTCTGAGTCGCAGTGCACTTGAGGCGATTCGCCGTTACCACTGGCCCGGCAATGTACGAGAGCTGGCCAATACCATTGAAAGAGCCGTCATTCTCTGTGAAGAGGAGCACATCACACCAGAACTACTGGCCATTGATCACCATATCAGTACCGGACAGAACAGGATTGGGGATAGTAGTGACAATCTCTCACTGGAAGATTATTTTCGTCACTTCGTGTTGGATAATCAGGAACACATGACTGAAACCGAACTGGCAAAAAAGCTGGGCATCAGTCGAAAAGCCCTATGGGAAAGACGTCAGCGGTTCGGGATACCACGAGAGAAGAAAGGGAAAAAGAGTTAGTCCCTGGTTATCAGGACTGGGATTTAATCAACTTGATCCAGTTCGAATTATGCAGGAGATGACGCTGTTTCGACTGCGTATTGAAACCATGATTGGTTTGAGCAAAACGGAGGAGATCCTCGGTACTCTCTGCATCATTTGGATAGATTGAAGTGCCAATACTCAATTGAGGCGATAGAGTTTGACCATTGATCACAACAGGCTTGCTGAGGCCAACCCGAATCTTCTCTGAGATGTGGATTACCGATTTATCCTGTTTGATGTAGGGTAGCAGCACAACAAACTCACTGCCATCGACCCGCGCGATGATATCACCCTTACGAACCAGCTGCTTAAGCCTGCTCGCAAGTGCCTGAAGATATGTATCCCCTACCCCATGACCGTATGATTCATTCACCTGCTTGAGATCCACAATCACAATATTCAGCAAACTTAAAAGGCCACTCTCCTGCTTTGCCTGAGTAAATGCGAAATTGAGGTAGTCATCGAACAGCACTCTGTTTGGCAGGCCGGTGAGGCTGTCATGAAACTCCTGATACTTGTTCAGCTCCTCAAGTTTGTTGTATTGAGTAATATCCCGAGCCACACCATAGGTACCAAAAAAGACTCTTTTATCACCACTGCGGGAGTAGAGTCTTTTTGATTGCATGGCCACCAGGATGCTTTTTGATTTCATCTCGGATTGACCCTCTGTACTTTCGCTACAGCGTAACCTCATCTCAACCTCAGGGAACCGCTCAGGACTACTGCGACGCTCCTCGAAAACATGGTGCATACGCTTTACCTCATCGGCCTCCACCAGGGCGCTCCAGTGCTTACCTAGAATCTCCTGTTTGGTGTAGCCAGTGACCTTGGTGAAAACACCATTCACCATCCGAAATTTACCTTTGGTATCGAGTAAAAATTGAATATTCGGAGCGACGTTGAACATCATGCGATGAAGACTGGACTGAATCTCAGCCTTTTTCTTCACCCGGTCGAGTTGCTCGTCCTTGACCTGCTTGCGTAAACTCTCATCGATTGCCTGCAACAGATCCACAGGTGTAACCGGTTTACGGATAAAGTGATCTGCCCCTTTTTTAAGGGATTGAATAGCATCATCAAGAGAGGGATCACCTGAAATAGTGATTATGCGGGTTGACAGCTGGCGCTTGCGAACAAAATCCATAACCTGAAAACCGTCGGCTACAGGCATATGCAGATCAAGCAGGATTAAATCGAAGTTACGAGTGACCAGTAAACCTGCAGCTTTGGCACCATCAGAAGCAGTTTCAACATCATACCCCCAACTCTCCACCATTGTTGCAAGACTCTCAGCATGACGGGTTTCGTCATCTACGATCAGCAAACGACCTTTATTGGAGGAAGTACCTTTACGGCCACCAGATTTACTCGGGTTAGACATAGTATAAACATCTTCAGGGTAGTTATATTAGGGCCTGTTAACACTAAGAGGAATATACCATGAACTATCGGAGACAATAGGAAAGGGAGTCACCAATCCGCCAATATTACTTCAACCACGTTCAGCCATTACCCGGTGCTTTGCAGCCAGAAAATCACTGTGTGAGACATAGATCAGATCAGCCAGTCGCCTTATGACATGCTCTTCATAGTGGTGTAGATGTTGATCGGCATAAGCAACTTGCCATAAAGCCTCGATAATCTTGACTTTTTTCTCCTGAGAATAGCTTTTATTGATCAATGATGTGAATTGAAAGTAGTCAGTGGATTGGGCATGCTCCTGTTCAGCGAGTTGCATCAATCTCTTTGATTCACTGGGATCAAGCTGAAACTGTTGTTCAATGGCTTCCAGTATGGCTGCTTTTTCCTCTGCTGCCTTCTCGAAATCGGACTCCGCAATCTCTATCAGCAGCACAGCTACAGCTAAGCGGGTCTGGGTCTCAAGATCCCCTTCATTACCACCAGAGACTGGAACCAAGTGGGTATTAAAATAGTCGAGTATGCTTTTTAGCATGCATTTCAGCCTGAATTAAATAGGTTGGCAAAAAGCGGCCAACCGTCACGCATCATTACCCTATAGACAAGAAACTAAGCGATCCGCCAATTAGGTAACCTTTTTTCTGCTAAGCCTATTCCGTCATCCATTATCAAGGGAAGAGAGCTAAAGAATCCTTGGAAACTGAATTCATCTAAAAAAAATATTTCTTACCAATAGAAACGTAACACGATTCAATCGGTAACGCCTAGCCCCTACAATGTTACGTCCGGTAACACTCATGCTGCCATGCAACATAAAGGGTCACATCTTAACTTATTGTTTTATTTGACTTTATAGACCATTGCGCCACAAAATAGTGCGATGTGTAACCCGTTTTTTCTGCGGTAACACACAAGTGGGTGTCTGCCCCGAAAAACCTGCTCGAATGGAAATATAAGAGCGCAGGAAGGCTCTGACAGGATGTCGACCAGGGAGCCAGATGCTTTAAATGATAAATACTTGAATAAATTACGGCGGAGTGATCATGACATGAACAAAACTGCTGAACAGTATTGGAAGGCCAATATTCGCCTGGTATCCATTCTATTGGTGATTTGGTTTGCCTGCTCGTTTCTTTTCGGCATCATTTTGGTTGAGCCTCTCAATACCATCAAAATCGGTGGTGTAGGGTTGGGTTTCTGGTTTGCGCAGAACGGCTCTATCTATACCTTTCTGGTGCTGATCTATGTATATACAAAACGTATGAACGCTCTGGATGTCGAATTCGATGTCCATGAGGATTAACGGGGGTAACTGATCCATGGATCTGCAAACATTAACTTATATTGTGGTGGGTTTTACATTTACCCTCTACATCGGCATCGCCTTCTGGGCACGTGCCGCAACAACCGGCGAGTTCTATGCTGCCGGCCGAGGCATCCATCCCGTTGCAAACGGTATGGCCACCGCCGCAGACTGGATGTCCGCCGCGTCATTCATCTCAATGGCTGGTCTGATCGCATTCAACGGTTACGGTGCTTCCGTCTTTCTTATGGGCTGGACCGGTGGTTATGTGCTTCTGGCACTGCTGCTGGCGCCATACCTGCGTAAGTTCGGTAAGTTCACCGTGCCTGAATTCATCGGTGATCGCTACTACTCTCGTACTGCCCGAATCGTGGCGGTTATCTGTCTGATTCTGGCATCGGTAACCTACGTTATCGGTCAGATGAAAGGTATCGGTGTAGCTTTCTCCCGCTTCCTTGAGACTGATTACGACACCGGCCTCTACATGGGCATGGGTATCGTCTTCATCTATGCAGTTATGGGCGGCATGAAAGGTATCACCTATACCCAGATCGCTCAGTACTGTGTATTGATCTTCGCCTATACCGTACCTGCTGTATTCGTCTCCCTGAATATCACCGGTAACCCTATTCCTCAGTTGGGCATAGGCAGCGCTATGGCGGATGGCTCAGGTACGTTCATGCTGGACAGACTCGATCAGGTTGTAACCGAGCTGGGCTTTAAGGAGTACACGACTCAGGTCATGGGCAGCAAACTCAACATGTTTGTCTACACCCTATCCCTGATGATCGGTACTGCAGGTCTACCTCACGTTATCATCCGTTTCTTCACTGTACCTAAGGTAAAAGACGCACGTTCTTCTGCCGGTTGGGCACTAGTCTTCATTGCCATCCTCTACACCACTGCACCTGCAGTTGGTTCCATGGCTCGTCTGAACCTGATGAATACCATTCAGACTGGTGAAGTAGGATCTGTCGAAGGCAATATTGAAATCGCGAATGTCCCTCAATGGATGCTGAACTGGGAAAAAACCGGTCTGCTGCAGTGGGAAGACAAGAACGGTGACGGCCGCATCCAGTACTACAACGACAAAAACGCTGAGTTTTCTGCCAAGGCTGAAGCCTGGGGTTGGAAAGGCAACGAGATGACCAAGGTTGACCGTGACATCATGGTTCTGGCCAATCCGGAAATCGCTAAGTTACCTAACTGGGTAATCGCACTGGTAGTTGCCGGTGGACTTGCAGCGGCGCTCTCTACAGCTGCTGGCCTGTTGCTTGCTATCGCATCATCCATCTCACATGATCTCCTGAAGGGCGTATTCATGCCCGATATCTCAGAGAAGAATGAGCTGATGGCTGGACGTATAGCAATGGCAGGTGCCATCGGTATGGCGGGTTACTTCGGTCTTCATCCACCAGATTTCGCAGCGGGTACTGTGGCTATCGCCTTTGGTCTGGCCGCGAGCTCCATCTTCCCTGCGCTGATGATGGGCATCTTCTATAAGAAGATGAACCGTGCCGGTGCAATCTGGGGCATGATCTCAGGTATCGGTGTCACCATGCTGTATGTATTCCAGCACAAAGGCATCATGTTCATACCAGGCACTTCATTCCTGGGTGACATGGGTCCCAGCTGGTTCCTCGGCATTTCACCAAACGCCTTTGGTGCAGTGGGTGCGCTGGTCAACTTTGCAGTTGCCATTATCGTATCCAAGGTTACGGCTCCACCACCAGATCACATTCAGCATCTGGTAGAGGATATTCGTGTACCTAAGGGTGCAGGTACTGCTACCGATCATTAATAATAATAAAGCAAGTCTGCATTGTGGCCCCGCTTCGGCGGGGCCTTTTTGCCTTATGAAAGAATTTCAACGTATTGGCTTAAGAATAGGTTATATTATTATCCCAATACGTTGATGTTCTTTGAACCATATTCATAATCACATAGAGTCAAAGGCATGGAAATCGAACTGGTCGAGATACGTGACTTTCTGGCTGCACGCCCACCATTCGACGTACTCACTGAGGCGCAGCTCGATCTACTTCCAAAACAACTTGAAATTCGTTACCTGCGTCGAGGTAGTGCATTTCCTCCTGTGGGAGCAACCAAGAGTGAACTCTACATTGTCCGCAGTGGCGCTATTGAGTTGCGCGACGATGACGATAACCTGGTTGAAAAGCTGGCAGAGGGCGGAATCTATACCACCCAATGCCAATTACTAGATATCAGTCGGGCCAAACAAGGTATCGCCACTGAGGATACCCTGCTCTACGCAATGTCTTGCAGCAATTTATGGACACTCCGACAGTCCGAACCCTCCTTTGACCAACACTTCAGTGAATCAATGCGGGATCGTCTGAAGCAAGCTGTCAGCATGCTGAAGGATAACAGCGCCAATAACACAATGGAGGTTCTGACCGGTGAGATTGCCGATCTACTGACCAAGTCTCCTGTCACAGCAGACGTCGACAGCACCATTCGTGAGACAGCAATGGTGATGAGTGAAAAGAATATCTCTTCGATGATGCTGATGAAGGATGAGAAACTGGTTGGCATGATCACAGACCGCGATCTGCGCAAACGCTGCGTCGCGGCAGGACTTTCACCAGATGCCCCAGTCAGCAGTATCATGACCAGCGATCTGGAAACTGTCCAGGAGGAGACTCTGATCATCCAGGCGTTGATGATTATGACCAAATTGAGGGTCCACCATCTTCCTGTGATGCGGGGCGACAAGGTTGTAGGTATGGTTACTGCAACAGATCTGGCCAGACACCAATCGACCAACTCAGCCTTTTTTGCTGCCGACATTCGCAAGGCTGAAACACTGGATGACCTGGTTAACATCAGTAAGCGCTTACCTGAACTTCAGTATCAGCTTGCAATATCCAGTGCAACTGCGCTGCATATTGGCGACGCCATCTCCTCGCTGACTGACTCAATCACCATACAACTGATAGAGATGGCTGAGGCCAATCTCGGACCAGCTCCGGTGCCCTATGTATGGTTATGTGGTGGATCCCAGGCGCGT
This sequence comes from Candidatus Thiodiazotropha sp. AKAK3, assembly GCF_058244645.1. NCBI lineage: Bacteria > Pseudomonadati > Pseudomonadota > Gammaproteobacteria > Chromatiales > Sedimenticolaceae > Candidatus Thiodiazotropha > Candidatus Thiodiazotropha sp. AKAK3. The sequence continues at coordinate 109,459 of NZ_JBSYOQ010000071.1, read as the reverse complement.
CGAGAACAGACTTCTCACTCTGACCAGGATAATGCACTGCTGATTTCTGATGAGATGAAACCTGAGCACGCCCCCTACTTCGAGTCATTGGCAAAGTGGGTATGTGATGGCTTGAATGCTTGTGGATACGTCTATTGCCCTGGAGATGCAATGGCGATGAATCCAAAATGGCGTCAAACACTACGAGGCTGGAAAAAGTACTTCAATACATGGATCAACAAACCAGATCCAATGGCCCTGATGTTATCAAGTATCTTTTTCGATCTCAGGGCGGTTCATGGTGATAAGGAGCTGTTTGAAGAGTTACAATCTGAGATTCTGGACAAAACCCGTGGCAACGGTATCTTCACAGCCTATATGGCTTCTAATGCGCTACAGCATCGCCCACCACTTGGTTTCTTCCGCACTTTTGTACTGATCCACGGTGGCGCACATGACGACACCTTTGACATTAAACACAGGGGCATAGTACCCATCACTGATATCGCCCGGGTTTTTGCCCTGTCCAAAGGACTGAAACAGGTCAACACCACAAATCGGCTGAGAGCTGCGGCTGAGACATCGATCCTCAGCGAAGATATGGGTGAAAACCTTATTGATGCTCTGGAATTTATTGCCAGTATGCGTAGCAACCACCAGGCAAGACAGATACGCCTTGGTGTTAAGATGGATAACTATGTCTCTCCAGATGACCTATCGGAATTGGAGCGGAAACACCTTAAAGATGCATTCCGTGTCATACAGGACATGCAGGAAACTTTAGATACCCGCTATCAAGGCGGTCGATTCAGATAACCATGTTTGAACGATTTCTTAGCAAAGAGTCACAACGCAAACGTGCCTTGAGAAAGGTTGAGAGCGGCATTTTGCACGACTATCTCTCAACACCCATGGTAAATAAGAATACAGTATGTGAAGAGTTGGTGATCGTTTCGCTGGATCTGGAAACCACCGGACTAAATCCTAAAAAGGATAAGATACTCAGCTATGGGTTTGTTGAAATACAACATATGACCGTGAAACTCAACAGCTCACAGCATCAACTGATCTCCATAGACGATGAGATCCCCGAAGAGTCTGCCGTCATACATCAGATAACCGATGATCAGGCGGCTACGGGAATACCACTGGAAGAGGCTATGCCAATTTTGCTGAACCAACTGGCTGGCAAGGTGATGCTGGTTCACTATGCCTCGATTGAGCAAAATTTTATCGATGCGGCCTGTCGCAATATCTACGGCGCCCCATTTGTGATCCCGATTATAGATACCCTTGTATTAGCACGGCGTCTCTTTGAACGACGAAATCACACTATCCAGCCAGGTAATCTTCGACTTTTTAATCTGAGGCCGCAATACAATCTACCTAACTACAAGGCACACAATGCATTGAGTGATGCTGTCGCTACTGCAGAACTGTTTCTTGCCATGGCAGCAGATATGTTTCCTAATCCCAGTCAATGTCAACTGGACAGTTTTATAACGCAGTGACTGAGAATAGAATAATGGGTTGATATAAAGCAATGCCTTCAATAATAAGACATGTTTTAAATAGTAAGCTTTGGCCAACCCGGCAGTTGATAACGAAAAACCACCATTGAGGAGAAATCAATGTCTGAAAACAAGGTCTACCCCGTACCGGCTGATTTTGCAGCACAGGCCAACGTCAACGAGGCCCAATATAAAGAGATGTACGAGCAGTCCATAAAAGATCCAGAAGGATTCTGGTCAGAACAAGCTGATCAATACATCAGCTGGTTCAAAAAGTGGGATAAAGCGCTGGACTGGAGCTTCGGTAAAGACGATCTGCATATTGAGTGGTTCAAGGGTGCAAAGCTGAATGTCTCTTACAACTGTCTCGATCGCCATCTGGAGAGCCGGGGAGACCAGGTTGCCATCATTTGGGAAGGAGATAATCCAGATGAATCGCGCAATATCACCTATCGCGAGCTGCATCAGGAGGTTTGTAAATTTTCAAACGTCCTGAAATCCCGTGGGGTCGAGAAAGGAGACCGGGTCTCCCTCTATCTCCCAATGATCCCTGAGGCGGCGGTAGCCATGTTGGCCTGTACCCGCATCGGTGCTGTTCACTCCATAGTTTTCGGTGGTTTCTCTCCAGATGCACTGCGTGATCGTATCCTTGACTCAAACTGTAAGGTCGTAATCACATCGGATCAATCCATGCGCGGCGGCAAGAAAGTGCCACTAAAGGCCAATGCCGACAAATCAGTGGCTCAATGCCCCAATGTTCATACCTGCATCGTGGTTCAACGTGGTGGTGACCCGGTTGAGTGGGACAACGATCGTGATGTCTGGTATCACGAGGCGATGGCCGACGCATCTGACGATTGCCCAGCCGAAGAGATGGATGCCGATGACCCATTGTTCATTCTCTATACCTCTGGCTCTACGGGAAAACCCAAAGGCGTACTCCACTCCACTGGCGGCTACCTGCTACAAGCGGCAATGACTCATAAGCTGGTATTCGACTACAAAGATGGCGAAGTCTACTGGTGTACCGCTGATGTGGGTTGGGTAACTGGCCATACCTATATCGTCTATGGCCCCCTTACCAATGGTGCGATAACACTGATGTTTGAGGGCATTCCTACCTACCCGGATATCTCTCGCTTCTGGCAGGTCTGTGACAAACATAATGTAGCCACCTTCTATACCGCGCCTACCGCAATCCGCTCTCTTATGGGCGCAGGTGAAGAACCGGTGAAGAAAACCAGCCGAAACAGCTTACGTCTGCTCGGTACTGTAGGTGAACCAATCAATCCTGAAGCCTGGGAGTGGTACTACCGAGTAGTCGGTGACGAGCGTTGCCCAATCGTGGACACATGGTGGCAGACTGAAACCGGAGCTCATATGCTGACCCCGCTGCCAGGTGCGACACCACTAAAACCGGGATCGGCAACACGCCCATTCTTCGGTGTTGACCCTGTATTGCTGGATGATCAAGGCATTGAGATTGAAGGCAACCCAGCTGAAGGCAACCTGGCTATCAAGCATCCATGGCCCTCCATGATGCGGACTGTGTATGGCGACCATAAGCGATTTTTTGAAACCTATTTCGCCATGTATCCAGGCTACTACTTCACCGGTGACGGCGCTCGCCGTGATGAGGATGGCTACTACTGGATCACCGGTCGGGTGGATGATGTTCTGAACGTCTCCGGCCATCGTCTGGGTACTGCTGAAATTGAGTCAGCCCTGGTATTACATGATTCGGTCGCTGAAGCAGCTGTGGTGGGTTATCCCCACGACCTTACCGGTCAAGGCATCTACGCCTACGTCACCCTCATGGCGGGTATAGAAGGCACTGATGAACTGAAAACCGAACTGGTTAAAACGGTACGTTCTGAAATTGGCCCCATCGCAAAGGTCAATCTGATTCAGTGGTCGCCAGGATTACCAAAAACCCGCTCTGGGAAGATCATGCGTCGTATATTGCGTAAGATTGCAGCCAATGAACTGGATACCCTTGGTGATACCTCTACCCTGGCTGATCCATCTGTAGTCGACAACCTGATAGATAACAGAGAAAACAAGTAAGCAGGTAGACTAAATGGAGGGCAGCAGTTAAACGCTGCCCTCTTTTCCCACCCCACTGTCAAGATTTCCTTGACTGAGCAAAAAACCTCATGAATTTAAAACTGCCACCGTTATATAAGCGCTTACTGGCATTTGTTGCTGTTATTGGGCCTATTTTTTGGTTGGTATTCACCGAAGATGGTCAACGCCGTACGGATACAGTAGTTCTCTCACTATGGGGCGAAGATGAAATCAAGTTAAATCTGCAAGCCCTTGACAATCAGGTGACAGAAAGCGAATTCATGCAAGTCTTTCCAGATATAACATGGCAATGTCAGGATGAAGTCGGCCCATTTGGCAACAGACTTTGCGCCTCACGCATCGGGATATTCAATGGAATTCCAGCCCAGTTCATTACGGTCTTCTTCCATGACAAGTGGGTCAATGGCGTAAAAATCGGCTATAGAAGAGAGTACCACGAACATCTGAAGCAGCAGCTTTGGCAACAAATGGGTAATCCTGTACCCAATAGCGTCACCCCTCAAACTACTGAGAACCGACCCTCTGTCCTGCACTGGACAACTGATAATGGACATGTGATTTTGAAGGACAGCCTGGAAACGAATGAGGAGGCCTCTTTGATGTGGCTCCCCTTCTCGATGCTACCCAGCAACCCTTAAGACAACCGACTCAGTGACTTAAGAAGCCTCTGATAACCGGCTGAGTGTTACCGAATTCAGCCAACGGTCTACTAGGGTTAACTCTAATAGGGAAATTCCCAGCTTGTTGGTATGAGTTAGAAATGTTCAATTAGGCGCATATTTTTTATGTTTCCTAACCAACAAGGAGTGTGGATATGACCTCATTACCCTCGATGAATGGAATCGTGAGCGCGGCTCTCAACCCCCTGTCGACAAAGAGTGGATCCGCCAAATGTTCCCTGCCATCTCTATTCAAAATACGCTGTAGCCAGCTTCCAATGCCAAGGCCACATATGCCTCAACTACCTGGTGGAAGGCCTGGAGGTCACTTTCTGCCACATCCACACATGCCTCAATTACCATTACCATTTCCATGCCCTCCTGGGCCTACCCCGCCATGTCCTCATGAGCCAGGGCCAGCGCCCTGTCCTCAAGAGCCAGCACCTCCAGAGCCTTGTCCGCCTGAACCAGCACCAGAGCCTTGTCCGCCTGAACCAGCACCAGAGCCTTGTCCTCCTGAGCCAGCACCGGAGCCTTGTCCTCCTGAACCAGCGCCAGAGCCATGCCCTCCTGAACCAGCGCCAGAGCCTTGTCCTCCCGAGCCATGTCCTGTAGACCAGGAGTGGACTGTGACGCAGCAATGCGATGGTAAAGCCACCATTGACCTTGGCGATAAGTATGAACTGGTGTTAAACGAGAATAAATCTCAGATCATCATCAAAAACAAGGAGACAGGAGAAGAGACAAACATTTGGGGTGACCCTCATGTTGACTGGAATGGTGATGGAAAAACAGACGTTAACTTCTGGGAGAAATCAACATTTCAACTGGAAGACGGCACTAAAATCACCATTGATACTGAAAAGTTCAAAAACAATGAGATGTATGTTGCCAATGACATAACCATTACTAAAGGCGACAAAGTGATCCAGGTAACTGGACTGAGCCAGAATGAAAAGGGTGACATGGAGATCAACCAGAGCAACCGTGGTGGATACCTGATGGATATGTTGGTCACCGATGGCTTCGTGGTTCAAGAAAATGGTGATGGAGAGGGTTGGATTAATCCTGAAACAGGTGAACAGGTAACTCAAGAGGAGTTTGATGTTACCAAGCCTGGCGCTGAGAAACCCTATGAGTTCTGCCAGGATTTTGGCCGCGCACTCGGTCTGTTTCTGACATCTGGTTTCATGAACTGGAATTGGGATCGTTAAAATTCAATGCCTCCTGTGACTTGAACAACCAGTTCAAGTCATCCTTTGATCTACTTAGGATACGTCAATGTTTTCGACGTATCCTAAGCCCCCTTCTATTTTCCACATCCGATGAATTTGTTGATCATTGGATATCACCTGACCTAAATTGCTAACCACTTTCCAGATACCAATCGACGGCATGTGGATATCAGATTCATGACTATGGGAATCTGTGGCAGAAACTTGGAAAATTATTAGTAATTAACCAATTTTCCTGGCCACTATCGCTAAGCATTCTACTAGGGCCTGTTTGCACTAATGATTACGATCCCTTTAAATTAAGGAAACAAATCTTTATTAAACAATGCTATTATCGGAGAGCATCCCAATATCGCTTAGTCTTTCTGAATAAGTTGAACAATTAAGCTGAACACTATGACCGACATAAAAGATACCAAGCCCACAACTCCTGCAATAACACTTGAAGAAATTAACTTTCAAACACTTGCTGAAGATGCCCCCGTCTCTCTCTGGCTTACTGATACCAGTGGCAATGTCATTTTCACAAGTAACCAATACAAGAACTTCATTGGCCGTGACAAAGTTGAAAAGTTAGGTGGCGATGCTTGGTTTAATGCGCTTCACCCTGATGACAGAGATTACTGTCTGACTGTATTTGAAGATGCGTTTATTGCTTATAAGCCCTTTAGCATGGAGTATCGACTCAGAAGGCGCGATGGCAAATATCGATATTTCATTGACCGCGGCATTCCTTATATCAACGATCAAGGTAAGTTTTCAGGTTTTGTAGGCTCATCAACCGACATCTCTGAGCAAAAATCATCAGAAGACCAGCTGATTAAATCTCATAAAGAGTTAACTCAATACAATTATGAGATGCATCTCATAAACCAACTGAACTCATATTTACAAGTATGTCGCACAACTGAAGAGACCTACCCTATTGTTTCCTACTATTCAGAACAAATATTCCCTGATTGCGCTGGTGCCCTCTACCTTTTTAACGATAAAAAGTCACTCGTCGAATCCAAAGCAACCTGGGGAAATATTGAACTAATGAGTTCACCCATTATTGTGCCTGATGACTGCTGGTCACTGCGACAGGGTAAAGAGCATGTTATTTTGCACAACGATGAGCGCCTGCGTTGCAAACACGTTGGTGAAGGTGTAAATAATTACATTTGTGAACCCATTATTGCCCAAGGTGATATGTTGGGTATGCTTCATATTGAATTCAAATCCTCTGACGAATCCACTGATGAGGAAAAAGAGCACTACATAAATTCCAGAAAACGGCTTATAAAAATCACAGCGGATAATTTGGCCCTCTCCCTGGTGAGCTTAAAATTACGTGAAGCCCTGCAATCACAATCGGTCCGGGATCCTTTAACACATCTATTCAACCGCCGACACATGGAAGAGAGTCTTGAGCGGGAGATACATCGTTGCGCAAGAGCAAAAAGTGGTCTTGGCATCATTATGTGTGATGCGGATCATTTTAAATCGATTAATGACAATTTTGGTCATGATGTCGGAGATGTTGTACTCCTAGAGTTTGCAAAATTATTCAAAAATAGTGTACGAACAAGCGACATTGTCTGTCGCTATGGCGGCGAAGAGTTCATCATCATCATGCCCGACACCACTAAGGAAGCCGTTATTTCACGGGCAGATAAAATATGCCGACAGATAGGGGAGTTAAAACTCATCCATGATGGCAAACCCTTACCACAAATCACTGCCTCATTCGGCGTTTCCTTTATGGATGGCGTATTAGTAGATAAATCCGCACTGATAAGAGCTGCAGATCTCGCACTCTATAAGGCTAAGGAAAGTGGGCGTAATCAGGTTGTATTGTCGGAAACCGAGTTCAAAAAGTAGTATCTCTTCCCACTGCTGCCCCATTAACTTTCAATCTTCTCAGAACAACTCTGAAAGCCCCTCTCCCTTTACGGGAGAGGGGTTGGGGAGAGGGTGTACGCGAAGCGTTTCATATCGTTGAAAGAGAAAAACTGCATTGATCGTTCATATTTATCTTGCTGATTGTTTGGAAAAAATAGGGCGTTCATTCTCCCCCCTCTCCCGCGAGGGGAGAGGGGAGTTTCTCTCCACACCTATTTAAGATACTGATGACTTGTAAGTTTTTTCTAGCCGTGACCCTCTTGCTTTACGATGCTTTTTCATGTCTCAAACAGTGATCTCTTCCATATAACCATCAAATAAGTGTTGGCCATCTAGATTAACCTCAAGGTATTTGTACCCAAGTATGGGCAAACATTTTGGCTGCTACTGTTGATCACCATTTTTTGGGAGAACAGTAGAGTTTAGCGAATAATATCGGCCCATAAACCATTCAATCCAGGAACAGTTTGGAAGCTCTCACATATCAGGCATTCATAGAGCCGGAAAAATCGCTGAACCCACTCAGCGATTCTGCGAGAAAACGTTGGAAGTGGCTCATAACCTGTTTTGGAACACGTCGTTCAGCATTCAATCGAAGATCACGTACTTTTTGAACCATTTGATTATCTCGTTGTAACCTGGCCTTTTCAATCGTCTGATGGACATCCCCACCAAAAATCAATCCAGGGCGATCTTTTACAACAGAGTAGATAGCCATCACAGCCAACTGATCTTCCAGACCCAGCTTGCAATGATTATCGAGGATGGCCAACATTTGTGCGGTTATACAATCAACCTGGAGTGGATCCAACGAGACACGCTCAACCCATAATGCGGCTGGGTGAGGGGCATTCAAGTCCACATGAGCATTTTTTAATAACATACCACTACCTTTAGAGTCCCTAGTAGTCTGGATTGAAATATTCCTGGCCAATTCTTAAGGGCACCTCTATTAACTGCTTGTGCTCTTAAGATCAGAATTGGGTCGAAATCCGTAAATCAAAACAGAGTGCATCCCTGCAAAAAAACAATTATCAACAACTATTGACAGTTGTGCAATAGATAACGTTTTTTTACTTTTGTCTAAATACCACTAATTTTGTTTTTAGCCAATTCTGCTGAGAGTAGAAATTCAGGGCAGGTTGATTACCCCTATCGGCCACCAATTGCAGCCTTTTAATCTCTCTAGCCTCAGCCCACTCCCTAATATGCTTTAGTAGAGAATGTCCTATCCCCTGCCCACGATGAGACTCATCAACAACAACATCCTCAAGCCACGCCACTAGTCCACCTTCGGCAGTGGAAACGACCATCTGCAGGCTTGCCATAGCAACGACTACTTTTTTGACATCTTCAACAACAAACAGCTGAGCATTCTCTGATTCCATAAGCAGTTCCAGGCCAGCTATCTGCTTGGCAGAATCAACTTCAAAATCCTCCTCAATTGAGAAAAGTTGTTCAAGAAGTTTCGCCATTTTCGCAAGATCTGAGATCATAGCGTAACGAATTGAATAGCACTTTGAATTGGTCATCTGCTAACCGCTGAGTTAAGGAGATTTAAATTGATAGCACAATGAATGGGGACGCAGAGTAGTTGGTGAGTAGTTTATCTCTGTTCTAAAAAACATCTAAAACAGGTTTAATGCGGTTCAATGGTGTAAATCTAAATTGTACTGACGGCACATCCAATGTGCCGTCAGTATCTACGCGCTGGTTAAGGAAGATCCAGGCCGAGTTTTACTGTCCCCTCTTCGTCTACGACTTCCAAACGAGCGTAGTCTCCCTTAGCAACCTTTAGATAGAGACAAGGGTATGTCAGCATCTGCATTTGAACCGAACCGGCTTCAGGTTTGGCCCATTGCAGTGCAAAACTAGCTGTCTGATCCTTGATTGCCAATTTGTCAGACATCAACTTTAAACCATATCCGCCACTGGGTTGTTGCCCCATATCCACTCTCACTAACCAGAATGAATCATCGTCACTCTTCTCATCATCCTTTGGGTCAAGGGACTTGCTACTCAAAATAACGCCCCCACCAGTGTTTTTGATCGAAGGACCTTTGACCAGGTGCATACCAGCCGCCTGATTCTGACTGCAAGCACCATCTTCAACAACTGAAACAGAATTTGAAACAGTATTACATGCACTCATAACAATACACAGTGAACATAGGCCAAGCCATTTTAATGGGTTAAGATTTTTCATACTAATACCTCACTTAATCCAAACGTGGATAGACCATCAATTCCTGCACACCTTCTGTAGAGAGTGAGCTGGGCGTTTGATACTCATAAGATGTTGAAAAGTCGAGACCACTGACAGCGCCTGAGCCAACTGTGATCACAACGGGTTGTGAAAGCGTCGAGTAGGCACCGCAGGATTCACCGGCATCACAAATCAGGTTATCCATATCCATGTCCGATCCAGCGACAACAACATAGTCACCTGACGGCACACTACTGAAGCTATAACTAGCAGTCCCAGTATTGGTATTCACAGCATCCTGCTGAACAGCAGCACCCGTTGCATTATTGACAAGCAACACATAATGACGGCCAGCATTCCCTGCAATAGAGGTATCCGTTACCTGCATGATAACTTCTACATTTGCACTGGAGGTACCAGCTGATACCTGAAAGGTTCCGCTATAGGTGGCAGGAGTCAGACCAGTTCGATCGACAGTGACTGTATAGCTACCCATGCCCGATGCATTGACCTGATTGGGTGCTACTGACAGCCAACTGATATTCTCGGTCACCTGCACAGTGCCGACAGTGCCTCCAACCTCTTCAATGTATAGCGTCGATGATTGAAGTGTATTTGAGAAGTTCAGATTCTGTGGGCTCACGCTCAGGGTTGGATCTGTGGGGGTATTGCCCCCTCCTCTCTGCTGTGCAGCTTGCACGGCCTTATAGGCATCAATCAGACCATGACCATAGAGATCATCCCGTCCGGTATTACCGATATCATTCGTCAAGTCACCTGCCGAGAGCATACTGTCGAATTCAGCTGGTGTCAGGCCGGAATAGACCGATTGCATAAGTGCGGCCACGCCAGCCACATGTGGTGCAGCCATCGAGGTGCCGTTATAGAAGTTATAACTGAACTCAATAGTTCCGGATGAGTCATCAGCGGCAGTACTCAGTACGCCATCAGGTCGTCCATCACCATTTAGGTCAGCTTGGGTATCACCGCCAGGCGCTGCAACATCGATCGCACTACCAAAATTGGAATAAGGCGCCCTTTCACGATTCAAATCAACGGCACTGACTGACACCACACCGTCGTATGAAGCAGGATAGGAGAGTTGTGAGGTATTCTCGTTCCCTGCTGCAGCAATTATAATCACGCCTGCACTGCGCGCTGCTGTAACGGCGTTAAGTGTTGCCTGATCGGGAGAACCGCCCCCAAGACTCATGTTGATGATATCTGCTCTTTGCGCAGGCAGTGTACCCGAGTCGTTGGTCAGACCGGCAGAATAGAGAATCCCTTGGGTGATATCGTAGGAGGTTCCACCACCCTTGCCCAGTACACGGATCGGCATAATTCTGGCGCCCCAGGCCACCCCTGCAACACCATTGGAATTATTACTTGCGGCTGCAATCGTTCCTGCCACATGGGAGCCGTGAAATGAAGAGCTGCCACCTTGAACCGCATCACCCACATCATCAGGATTGTTATCGATACCATCTCCATCTCCAGAGATATCGGTACTTGAGATGAAATCATAACCAGCCACCAGTTGACCTGCGAGATCAGGATGACTCAACAACACACCTGTATCGATAACCGAAACGATAACACTGTTATCACCTGTTGTTATATCCCAGGCTTGAGGCAGGTTGATCTGAGGATAGTGCCACTGATAGTTGTAGTACTGGTCGTTTGGCACCGCGCTGGGTTGATAGATATAGTTTGGTTGAGCATAGACCACATCACCACGACTGGAGAGGGATTTGATCGCCATCAATGTATCAAGCTTGAGCTGCTCATCATCGCTCAGGGGAACACTGGTGTCAGTGCGTGCAGCAACCTTTGCATACTGTTCGTTGATAGTCAGCAATTGAACACCGGCACCATTACCTGGTGTCTGCTGGAAATTGAACTGATTCAGTGTAGGATCCTGGGATTTAGCCTGAAATGAGTCAGTATCAAATTTGACTATTACCTCTCCAGGGACAAACTGATCTGACATCCGCAACGCACCTGGTGGCAATGCAGAAGATGGGGTTAAGCCCAGAGACAACAGATAGTTGGAGGCGCCACTGAAAGCGTAGACATTGACGTAATACTGTCCATCGCTAGGTACTATCAATGACTCAAATTGGGAGGTACCGATTGAACGATCAACCAATGCACCATTGGAGTCATAGAGATAGAGGTCCAGATCCACACCAGCAGTACCTATATCACCAATATTCAGCAACAGGGTCTGTCCAGCGGACATATCGACCAGAAAATAGTCATCCCGGTCTCCAGCACTAAAGGAGTTACCAGAATCACCTGCGCCAGCCACATTGACGTAGCCTCCAATATTCACAGGATTTGGGACAGTTTGAGCATTATTGGCAGGATGATTTGCAACCGATGAGGTTTCAGTGTCATTCACATCACTATCGGTGACCACATATGAAGGCACCGTTAAGCGGCCACTAACGCTGCCACTACCTGTTTGTGACCCATCACCGCCACCATCACCATCGTCTCCCCCATCATCACCACCACCACCACCTCCACAGGCAGCGATAATGCCTGCAAAGAATAAGGTCAATATTATTTTTGTTAGTTTTTCAGCAAACTTGAGCCTATTCACACCAATCTCCCTTTAAGAAATCTTAGTTTCACCGCGTTCAGATGATTCTAGAGTAATCGAAAACCTTTTCAACGGTGATATTTAACTAATTTTAAGGATTATACTTCTTTAAATGAGCTGTTAATTAGAATTAAGAGACTAGCCTAAATCACCATGAAATGCTGGATTTGGATTCTGTTACTGGTAATAATCCTTTCACAAAGCCACAATACCGCTCCATTATGGGACGCTACAGACCTCCATCACCCCCCAAATCGCCTTATATCACCGAATCCGGCTATGAGACCCTCAAGCAGGAGGCGCATGACTTATGGATTCGTCGACGGGATGTGACCAAAGCACTCGCTGCAGCTGCAGCAGAAGGTGACCGATCTGAGAATGCTGAATATATCTATCGTAAGAAAGAGTTGCGCGAAATTGACTATCGCATCAGATATTTACAGAAGAGGATTCCTATTCTAAAGGTCGTTAATCAACCTCCATCAAATCCAGATCAGGTCTTTTTCGCAGCCTGGGTACAACTTGAAACGGAGGACGGAGATGTGCGGGAGTATCGAATTGTTGGGCCGGATGAGTTAGACAGTGACCCCAAAAATATCAGTCTTGATTCACCTCTTGCCCAGGTTTTGCTCAAGCGCACTCTTGACGACCAGATAGAGGTTGAGACACCAGCAGGCATAACCCGATACTGGATTGTGGATGTACGGTATGAGCTACCCTGAATTAATCATGAAAAACCCAGCACCTTTGTAAAAGATTCAGACCAAAAAGATTGTAAATCAACGCTGAATAGTTAGTTTAAGGGCACCTCTGTTAATTGCTTGTGCCCTCTGGCTCTACGCCCAGTTCAGTATGAAATACCATCTCTGCTTAAGAGGCCCTCTATCTGTTTATGTATGACAGGATCATCCCACTCCCTTTCACCAACCACCTTGTATATAATTTTCCCTCGACGATTCAACACAAAGGTGGTGGGCATCCCTCTTACCCCCCAGCGTTGACTGATGCGTCCCTGGTAGTCCAAAAGCACTTGAAAATCGATGGGGTAGTCGTTTAGAAATGCATTAACTGCCTCTGCCTCCTCTCCAAGATTTATTGCCAACATAGCGACGCTTTTAGACTTTAATCGATCCCAGGCTCGATTCATTGAGGGTAACTCGTTTCTACAAGGATGACACCAACTCGCCCAGAAGTTGACGATAACAACCCTGCCCCGATAGTCATGGAGCTGGTGAAACTCTCCTTCAAGGTCTTTCAATCTAAAAGGTAGTGCGAGGAGCGGCTTCGCTTCAGACAAAAGCCTTTGATCTGCTGAAATCGCTTTCGGGAGTGATAGCCACAATATAAATAAAAACAGGATCGACCAAGCCAGGCTGGAACGACTGTACCCGAGGCGGTAAGCAGGTCTCAAACTTAAGTTCATAGCAGAGTTCCCACAGTCAGAAACCAGACAGCCCAATTGGTCGAACCCGAAAAACAGCATCGAAAGTAATACAATTTCCAAGCAGGTTTTGTGACATGACTTTGATTAAATATCTCACCCCTCCTCTGCCAACATGCCCTGAACCAGATCCAGTACATGCTCTGGCGGCATGCCATAAGGCACTACAGCAGTGAGTCTTCCTTCACCGTTTATCACGTAGAGGTTTGCTGAATGGTCAATACTATAACCTCCCCCCTTCTTTTCATGGCGCTGATATTGAACACGATATTGTCGGGCCACTTTGGCCACTTCATCTTTGCTTCCAGTTAAGCCGAGCAGTCCATCACTGAAGTAATCCACGTAGTTATGCAACACCTCAGGAGTATCTCGTTCAGGGTCCAGTGAGATAAACAAGCCTTGCACTCGATCTGCCTGAGACTTCAAGCCATCGAAAACCATAGCCAGATTCGCCAGTTCGGTGGGACAAATATCAGGACAATAGGTATAGCCGAAAAAAAGCAGTACCAGCTTACCTTTCAGTTGATCAAGTTTAAAAGTTGTATTGTTATGGTCAGTCAAACTGAAATCACCACCTATCTCCTCGCTACTGACTGTTGCCGTTGTTACAGCCAGTATGAAGAAAAGGATCAGAGTTAGTCGCTTCATATTCAGGGACACTTTAAATGAGTCTGAAACATACAGAGGAACGGACAAACAGCGATTCATTAAACTGCGGTTTCTGTTTAATGAACCGCCATGGCGAAAACCAGAAAAGTAAAAGCAGTCTATCTTGGTAGCACGATATTGATTCATGACTTTTCAGACATTTCCTCGCTTCACCATCTATTGCACTTCGACTTCAGTACCATGCACCCAACTGGGATCGCCCTTACCCACATCGCCAATGGGAGCAGCAAATGCATCGGCTACCAGAGTATCCACATTGCTGCCTGTCAGGGACTGCAAGAAGACAACTAGATCCTCCTTCTCCAATTCAGTCAGGCCCAGCGGCCTGATCAATGGATCCAACAGTTCATTTGGCACACCACCCAAGTCATAGAAATCAACCACATCCTTCAATGTGCTGAGTGATCCGTTGTGCATATAGGGTGCAGTCAGTGCTATGTTGCGCAGACTGGGTGTCTTGTATTTCCAGCGGTCGTAAGGATTCTCAGTCACCTCATATTGACCCACATCTGTGGGTGGCTTCTCCCCCACAGATTCGATCACAGAACGATCTATATCGAGTGTCACACCGGGAGCAATCGTTACCCGTTCTTTCTCAGGAAAGATACCCATCGACTCCCGAAAACCAATACCGGTATTGTGCATCTGATCATCAAAAAAGAGAGCGAAGCTATCTCCTATCAGGTGGCAGGAAGCACAGCCTGCTTTGCTGGTAAAGAGTGCAAAGCCCCGTTTTGCTGGTGTTGGTATTGCCACTTCATCTCTTCCGTAATACCAACGGTCGAATGGAGAATCTCCTGAAATCAGAGTTCTCTGATAACTGGCCAGCGCCATACCCAAAGTCTCCATCGAAACCCCCTTACCATCGAAAGCCCGCTCAAAAAGACCCTGGTACCCTTTGATCTGACGTATCTTACTCAACACCTGTCCAACTGAAGGATTACCCATCTCATTTTTAGCCAGTAGTGGGCCCCAAACCTGCTGCTCTAAACTCTCTTCACGTCCATCGTGAAAAAGAAGTGAAGCATAGGCAGCATTGTAAATGGTAGGTGAATTGCGGCGCACACTTCGACCTTCGATACCAACTGCCATGGCCAGTTCATTACTGGTGAATCCTTGTTCAGGCACATGGCACATAGCGCAGGAGAAGGTGTCGTTTAACGACAATCTACGATCGTAGAATAGTTTTCTTCCAAGCTCGATTTTCTCTCTTGATAGCGGATTATCTGTCGGCACCGGCACGGGTGGCAGTCCCAGTGGTGGCTTTTCAGCTATGGCGATCAGATCAGCTGCCTCCCCCTGTCTCAACTCCAGATCAAGGGAACGAGTAACATAGTTCTCTGTCTCATATCCCTGTTTATCATCGCCAGGTTTCGAGAGCTGCGAAGGCTGATCCAGATTTAGTGCAACCTTAAAATTTTTCTTCTCACCCTGTTGCTGATGAATAAGTGTCTTCAGATCATTAATGATCAGGTCGTGATGGAGGAAATCGACACTGTAGATATTGCGTATCTTCTTTTCCGGGTCGATAAGAAACACCCGTAAAACGTGGCTGTAACCAACGCTTGTTTTTCCACTACTGTCGACCTCCCGTAGAATCACCTGATTGTATGACTCCAATATGGGCTGTAATTGTTGGTGTGAATCGGTTGTTATGAACTGCCACTCTCCAGCACTACCAGCATATCGAAAATTATTACTATAGAGTTTCATCACCGCTGGTGTATCGACTTCAGGGTCAAAACTAAGACTGATCAATTTCAATTCATTGGCTAATACCCTATCCCTTTTCATTGCCGATTTGATCTTATAAAAAACATGAGATGTGAGAGGGCATCCGTTGAGATCGCTACAGGTACTGTAGATAAAAGCAAGCAGTACATATTGACTGCCAAAGAGATCATAAAGGTTCTTACGTTCCCCACTGCTAATGACCACCTCGCCATTAGCAGCATCACCCAGGGAAGGTAGTGTATAGCTGCCTACATCTGGCAGGGAGTAGCCCAGCTCACCATAGCCAGGCGCATAATCAGATGGCTGGTTCACTGATTCAGCAGCTACCGTAGAGACCAGTACTGCAGTAATTGAAAGCAAAGGGATAAGCAAACGGTACATAGAGACTCCAAGGCACTAACAATCCTGGCTGGCATATGCCAGACCAGGATTGTTATCCTCCGAATGTCAGTTAGAGATCCATAAGTGCCAAGTGTTACTTACTAATCGATTCCAGTGCGGCTACAGAGAGATCCTTATCCTCTGGCCTGACTGCACCATACAGTGAGTAAGCACCAAAACGCATCTGGTGAGCCCGACCCAATTTCAGTTCATTGAAGTCTATTGCAAACTTCTCTACCAGCTTGCTGCCGTCCCAGACATAGCTCTTGAAGTACTGATCGTTGTCCCCACCCTTCTTATCCCAGTTTGCCAATAGAGAAGAAGTATAGTAGATACGGGTGCTATCCCAACTGGACGATGCCATGTTGACCTGACGTCCAATCACCTTCTCATAAACCTGCTTCGGCTGATGTGGATTACTCATATCGAAGAGACGGGTCTTGCCGTCCATGAAAGTGTTGACCCAGAGTCGACTGTCATCAGAACTGATGGATATATCCACAGGCAAGGGTACTTTAGAAGCATCACCTATATCTGCCACAGCCTTGGACTGCCATTCACCCTGCTCATCTTCATAGATCAACCAGATTTTTGAAGTCAGTGCAGTGGTTGTCACACACCAGTTATTGTTTGGTTGCCAGGCACAACGTATCTCCAGGGGCGCACCTGGAACATCAAACACTTTTTTCGGTTTCTTGCTGTGTAAATCCCACAACACCACTGTATTGCCAAAACGCTTCATCGCCTCTTTATCCTGCAGCATCTTGCCAAAATCCATCATGTAGTTGGACCAACCCGTGAAGGAGGAGGTAAGCATGATGTTCCGTCGAGGTAATACACGTAAATCGTAGTTATAACCATCTGCGTATTTACCGGTTTTTTCCGCACCCCGCAGATTCTGATCAGTGGGCATCCAGTGTGTCGCAACATATTCCCCCTCATTGGTATATTCCACCAACGCAGTACGACCACCGTGGTCCTTGTTGTTGGATAGACCGGTGATCATGATACGACCTGGTAGTGCATAGGTTGTATGTGGGCCGACAACGCCTCCGCTTTTCTCTACAAAGTCGGTGACAACCTTGTGTAACTTTGGTTTTGCCGGATCGCTATGGACATCGAAAATAAAGAGCTTGTTGGTGTCAAGACCACCCGCCCAGAGATAGTGTCTGTCATCAGAAAAACCTGAGTGGTGAGCTTCATTCCGTCCACCGACGGAAAGCGTATTTATCACCTCTCCATATTTTGATGATTTTGGATTGACGTCAATCGTCACCAGCTTATCCTGCCCATCACCCAAACCTTCGACACCGAGGGTCCAGACGTAGACAAAATCTTCCTGGCCAACAATTTTGGCCATATAGGGTGATTGGCAGGTTTCATCCGCTTGTACGGGGAGAATTGCACCAAACAGCGTGGTAGCCAGAGCCAGGGCGGATGCCAAGGCAAGGGATTTGGCGGGCTTATTTTTAAACAGCCTCATAGTTAGGCCTCCTGTGGTATTAATATTTTTACTATTTCGCGCTACCTCAGCCCTCCTACTGCAGTTGGCCATGTTTGAGTGGCAGAAAGATCCACCCAGTCCATAAACTACTCGATACTGTTGATTGCCGAAGATCTATCGGCATGAAAACCGTCTTGACCCTCCTTAGTCCTGCTGCGATACAGCTGGCAGTGAGGTAAGCGGCTATAGAGAAAATAGAATGAATATTCATTCTTGTCAAATATTATACTATGCTGGGTATAATCCCTGACAATCAGATATTCAGTTTCCGGAAACCAGTATGCTCCATTTAAAAAAAGCCCCCTCGGCTAACGCACCAGTCGACAGTCGCATCCTGAGTACCGCACTCGATCTCTTTGTCGAACGCGGCTTTCATAACGTCTCAATACATGACATCCAGAAACAGTCGAATGTCAGTATAGGCTCAATCTACAACCATTTTGGAGGTAAAGAAGGGGTTGCCAAAGCCCTCTACTACCATTTGATCAAAGAGATGGAGGAGTTGGTGGAAGAGGTTATCGCTGAGGGACTGGGCTTTCGGGAGAGCTGTAATCGGATCATCTATCTCCTTTTTGAGTACACAGAGACAAAACGAAATATCATCGCTTATGTGCTGCATGCCAAGCATCAGGAGTTCCTGCCGGATGAGCCCCCGATCTGCAGTGCTACTCCCTTTAAGAGAATGCGCAGTATTGTGCAGCAAGGAATAGATTCAGGGGAGATCCGTGATGGTGACCCCTGGGTTATCGCCTCTACGGTTTTCGGTGGCGCTATCCGTTTGATCCATTTACGACTGGATGGCGTGCTTGGCGTGCCTCTGCCCACACTCTACGATGAGCTTATCGACTGCACTTGGCAAGGAATGATGCCGACATCTATTCATGAGAGTGTGGCGTGACAGACTGACGCCTACTACACTACTCAGCCACCATGAGCATGCCCTATGAGGCAACTCAACCTGTAGCAGGGCAATCTCTGTAGAACGGCATGGGTCGAACAATCTCAATATTCAATTTGTAGAAAAATCTAACAAACCAGAGGCGGCTCATCCATTTTTGCAATCTGCTCGCGAAGCGTGAGGATATGATCTTCCCAGAACCGAACTGAATCAAACCAGGGAAATGCCGCAGGAAAAGCTGGATCGTCCCAGCGCTTGGCAAGCCAACCTGCATAGTGAACCAATCTCAAACTGCGTAGTGCTTCCAAGAGGTGTAACTCAGAGGGATTAAAGTCATAAAACTGAGTATAGCCCTCCAGTAAGTCCCCCAGCCGTTCGGTCATGAAACGTCGATCCCCTGAGAGAAACATCCATAGATCCTGCAGTGCAGGCCCTGTTCTGGTGTCATCGAAATCCACAATCTGGGGGCCATCATCCCGCCAAAGGATATTTCCAGGGTGACAATCTCCATGTAGACGAATCATGTTAATACTCCCTGCCCTGCTATAACAGGCCTTGATTCGGCTTTCCAGGTCTACCAGCACACTCTTATAAGCGGTCAACAGGTGGTCAGGAATAAAGTCATGGTCCAACAGATAACTACTGGGCCGATGTAGATAGCTCTCGATATCAAGTTTAGGTCGGTGTTTAAATGAGTCGCTCGCACCAAGAAGATGGATTCTTGCGATGAATCGCCCGAGCTGTTCAAGCTGATCCGGATCATCCAACTCCGGGGCGCGGCCACCACGACAGGGGAAGAGAGAGAATCTCACCCCGTTGAAATGGTGCAATGTGAGACCATCAACATCGATTGATGGAGAAATTACCGGTATTTCCTGTTGCGATAAGGCCAGTGTGAACTGGTGCTCTTCAATAATCGCTTCATCACTCCAGCGATCAGGGCGATAGAACTTTGCCACCAGCGGTGCCCCTTCCTCAATACCAATCTGGAAAACGCGGTTCTCGTAGCTGTTCAACGCAAGAAAATGGCCGCTACAAACCACCCCAGTCGATTCAATGGCATCAAGTATGGTATCAGGGGTCAGAACAGCAAAGGCGTGTTGATATGAGAAATCAGAGTCAGTCATAAAAACAAACTACCAGACAATTACCCCTGCAACCAGATAGTTTGCTTTCGATCTCAGAGATAATGCCTGCAGCAAGAGATCAAAATGCCGCTGAAGATGTTCTACAGCAGGTTTTGATAACCAAGTCTGCAGGCAGGCTCAATGCAGCCTGTCTCTATAATAATCATAATCTTAGTGGCTTTAAGGCCTGAAAGATAATTATCTGGTTGTCGGGTAAATAACCACAAGATTTCTCATAACATCTGAGATTCCACTACTCAGCCGGCGCTTCAGTTGCCTGTTCCCGTTTACGAGCCAGAATATAGCGAATAGGCATACCGACTTCATCCAAAACCAGATCAAAACCATGCATGTCAAACAGACTTTTCAGATCGCAGTTATGCCATGTATCCAGAAACGGCTCATGAATGGTCTTGGCAAACCAGCTGAAATAGAGCCCTTTTATTCCATAGCGACGAGTCATTTCCCAATATCCACTATAGGCCTGAGTCGGAGACGGCTCTCCGATTGCAAGTAAACTTCCCGGTTCAAGGATACGGTTGATCTCTTTCAGGCTTTTTTCAACATATTTGATCGGCATCTCATGAAACAGAAAACAGGCTGTAGCACCATCAAATCGCCTGTCTGGAAATCCTGTTTCTTCTGCAATGCCCTGGATAAATTTGATATTCGGATACTCTTCTGCACCAGACTTAAGGAGATAGGGCGAGGGATCAATACCCCATACATCGTCGACACCGACCGCTGCCAGTTCTGCAGCAACGCCACCTCCGGAACATCCCACATCAAGAACTCGCGCCACATCTTTGAATTCCGAGGCCAAACGTTTTCTCAGTTTTTTGATCTCTCCCAGCATGAATCGGTCAAAGTTATTGATATAACGTTGCGTCATCACTTTTGAGTAGTTGCCATTGGGAAAGTTATGAAACTCACGCAGAATATATTTTGGGATCATATCCCGCCCCGGCATCTCCTCCGGCAGCACAACTGTAGGCCGCTTTTTCGCTGCCACCAGCTTAAGAAAAGACCAGATTGCAGCAGGACTCTTCAGTACCAGCTGATCTGGCCAGGCATCGGGAATTTCGACTGCCTCCCAATCTGGAACTCGTGGATCCTGAATACTCTGGGAACCAAACTCATGAAGCGATTTATCTATTGTCATGCTCATTTTCAGCCTCCTTGCTATAACCTCTTGCGATCATAAGACACGTACATCATGAACGTATATCATCAACTGGCTCGAATTATACTCAACAGACTCATCAGCAAGCAATTCTCTACGTCGATTTATTACCAAAAAAAGCAAATATGATAAGCAGTTAGGTAATTCTATCCAAGAATCGTTCTTATTTAGTTGAGGCAAGTCACTTGCCATGAAGATAAAACAAAAACATACTCTCGCCGGAGTAAAGACAATATTGACAGGCTGACTCATGACTAAACTCACTTCAGAGCTGCGAGCGCCCAACGAAAACTGGTTGAAGCGTTGGCAAGAGAACAACATAGGCTGGCACCATGTCTCATTCAACCAGCATCTACTGAATCACTGGCACGCCCTTTTTCTGCCATCAGATTCACTGGTACTGGCTCCTCTATGTGGTAAAAGCAAGGATATGTTCTGGTTAGCAGAACAAGGGTATAGAATTCGTGGAGTAGAATTGAGCCGGCTGGCGATTGAGCACTTTTTCACAGAGCACAGCCTACAACCCTCTATTAAGGCATCGGAGCACTATGAGCACTGGACTCAGGGACCATATGAACTACTTTGCGGAGATATATTCGATCTATCGCATCTAGATAACAGTGATGTCGATGCAGTATATGACAGAGCCTCATTGGTTGCCCTTAACCCAGAACAGAGAGCCCAGTTCGTCCGCACACTCATAGAGGTCTTGCCAAAACGGGCAAAAATTCTACTGGTGACGCTGGAGTACCCACAACAAGAGATGGCCGGACCGCCCTATAGTGTCCATGAGGAGGAGGTCAGGTCACTATTCATGCCCCACTACACCATCAACTTATTACATACACTTGATCTGCTCAAAGATACCGATCGATACCGTGAACATGGCGTTAGCGAAATGGTGGAGAAGATCTATCTTCTGAAGCCATCCGATCATCCCTGAAAAGAGATAAAAATTAGTAGTAACCAATCTCTGCTACAGGTGTTGATGCTCAACTCTAACAGTTTGTTGCTCATAGCCCAGTCAAACCAGCCCTCCCTGGATGTGACCTGCAGTTGCATATTATGCTGAGCCAGATCTTGTAGTAGACCACCATCGACTGTAGATAGCCTAATAACAGACCAATAGGTGAATCAGTAATCTAAATTGGCAACCTTGGCATTGATTTAGGTAATCAGCTGGATTTATGCTCAAATTACCCTTTACCATTCAATATCGAGACAGATCGGAGAGGTGCCAGAGTGGCCGAATGGGCCTGACTCGAAATCAGGTGATCCCTTACGGGATCCGAGGGTTCGAATCCCTCCCTCTCCGCCATATTTCAACCTTATAAACTTGATATTATGATATTTTCCAATCTATCACTTGAAGGGAGTGAGCAATCAAATTCTATAAGTCATATAACTCAAGTGTTTGTTAAACCAGTCGTTGACTAAGCGGTATATTTTAATATTTACAAACAAAATAAAGCAGCAGAAAGAATATTGCCTATATGGATAGGTAACAATCAAGCTAAATACCGACAAGCCTATGATGAAGGAATAAAAGAGTCAGTAAAACTAATTGACAGAATTCTGACAGAACGACTTGATTATAATAAATTAAATAATGAAGACTCTTACATATTTTACAGTTATTCAGAGAAGAAGAATGTAAGAGGGAAAGTACTATTTACTGACGACATATACAGAAAAATTGTAATGGGTATATTTGGAAATTATTATTCCATACCCACCAAGGAGCCAACCTATAAAACATTAGCCGATAAACTGAGTAAAATACCATCAAATATGGCAAGCGTTTTTATATATTGCGCTGTCGGTGATTGCGGATTAGTAATACAACCAAAATTATTAGTAGATGGTAAAGATGCACACTACATTTACAAAGAGGGATTTTTCTATATAGACCTAAAGCCAGGCCAACACACTCTTACTTTTGAGTATGATGGAGATCGTCTGCTATCAGACCTCATAAGTTCTCAAGTAAAATCAGCAGGCCCTGTATCATTAAATGTCAAAAATAATCAGCAATATTTTATTAAGTTCCAACATCCAGGATTGGTAACTATCGGCTACAGTGCTGATATTGTTGAAAAGGATGAAGCATTAAAAGCAATCAGTGAATTACAATACAAAGGCACGAGGCATGGACCTGGGTTATGAATCAGGAGATAGGTTAGCACCCCTCTATTAGGGGGGTATCAATAAATTCGGCAGTCCTGTAGGGGCTGGCCTCAGTCCTGTGGAGGTCGCTCACTATGTCATATAGCCGAAGAGTAAATAGTGACAGTTCTAGATAGTTCGCCTTGGGTCCACTGTCGCTGAGTACCCAAGCGAATTAGTTGTCATCCAAACATCTTGCTGACTGTATCGAACGTTATGTAAAGTCAGTCATACTCGGTGTCAGAATCAGTGTCCAGCTCACTGAATCAGTATATTCGAGTGTTTTGCTTATATATATGGTCTATTTATTGATAAACACAAAGTACATGAACATAAAGTTGAGATGTCAGCGCTCCAGAATCCAATAATCCTAAATTGTAACTATATGATTTATATGTATTTTTTATTGAGTATGCCAGGTAATTCAATCTACTTTAGATTAACTTAAGCTCAAAAATGTTGTGAAGTTTTGAATAAAGTGTGCTTTTTTGTGCCTAAAGCATGCGTAAAAGCAATGAAGCAAGACGAACGTGAACTATATATGGATAATAGAAGATAAGGTTAAAAAACCAAGTATATGACTCGGTTTTTCATAGGTTTCTGAAATAAGATATTTAATATAAAGAGTCATTTTTGTTTTGAATTATTTTCACTCAAGATGATTAGGTTCTATGTTCCATCAAAAACAAAGCACGGATTGCTTATGTAATCTTAAAACAAACATAGGTGAGTTTAGTTGACAGATCTTGACAATAGAAAATTACTAAACTTAATCCGATATGCGCCGGTTGCTGTAGTTTTTGTATTTGCTTTAGCTGTGAATATTATTGCAATTCAGGATAAGCGAGCGCAAGCTGCTTTGAGTATAGAAAACCTTCGTGAAGAGCTTATATTTCAACAGAAAGAGATGATACGCTCCGAAGTTTCTCAAGCCTACAAACAGGTCATTCTAAAAAAATACCAATTAGAAAGTGATTTAAAAGAGAGCGCAAAACAGCGCGTTTATGAAGCCTATGGAATCGCGAATTACGTATATGCACGTAATATTGGTAAATCTAGGGCTGAAATAGAAAAGCTGATCAGAGAATCGCTCCGGCCAATTCGTTTTTTTGATGGAAGAGGCTACTATTTCATTCTGGATATGAATGGAAATACCATCATGAATGCCGGTAATCCTGAAATGGAGGGGAGACTAAATTGGGAGTCACGAGATGAAAAAGGTAATTATATATTCAATGGAATGCTGGATATAGCAGAGGAGCATCGAGAAGGCGCTTTTCACTGGCTCTTTAAAAAACCTGGCGGGCCCGCTGAGAAGAAATTTGACAAGGTCGGCTATGTTAAACGATTCGAACCCTTTGACCTGTTGATTGGTACTGGCGAGTACCTATCTGACTTTGAAGAAAGCGTTAAAGAAGACCTACTTGATTGGTTTTCAGAATATGAGTATGGAGAAGGTGGTTATTTTTTTGTATTAGATAAGAATGGAATTCTGCTAGCGCACCATCGGCATGATTTTCTAGGTTTGAATATAAATACTGGAACCCCCCTTCAAGAAAATTATTTTAACAATATTATGCAACAAGTGCGTAATGGGGGGGGTTATGTTGATTACTCTAAACCTCTTACACTGAGTGGAACAGTTAAGTTAAAACAAATCAACTATGTAAAGAAAATAAAAGGTTGGGATTGGATTATTGGTACAGGATTCAGCGCCCAAAGTTTTGAAAGGCGTTTAAAGATAAAAGAAGAAGCACTTGTCAGGGCCAACCAACAAAGTTTAACCAATCTGATCTACCTCACTA
This sequence comes from Candidatus Thiodiazotropha sp. AKAK3, assembly GCF_058244645.1. Taxonomy (NCBI): domain Bacteria; kingdom Pseudomonadati; phylum Pseudomonadota; class Gammaproteobacteria; order Chromatiales; family Sedimenticolaceae; genus Candidatus Thiodiazotropha; species Candidatus Thiodiazotropha sp. AKAK3. The sequence goes on along the minus strand of NZ_JBSYOQ010000071.1, from coordinate 84,381 downwards.
TAGCTTCTATGTTATTACTTACTGGCAGTTCTTTATATGTTGGTAATTTAATAGCCAGGCGCTTCGAGGTCTTTCAAAAAAAGATACGTGAGGATTTTGACGAACTTGATGAAACAAAAAACAAGATGGAGTACATGGCGCTACATGATGACTTAACAAATTTACCCAATCGCGTTCATATGCTAAAGAATATTCAAAAGCATATTGAACTAAGCCAAACAGACAACAAAATACTAGCAGTTATGTTTGTTGATTTGGATAACTTTAAAAATATCAATGATATATATGGCCATCAGGTTGGTGATCAATTACTTGGAGTAGTTAGCAGAAAGTTTGAGCTATTGACAGGTTGTAGTGAAAGCGTATCTCGATTTGGTGGTGATGAGTTTATGTTTTGTTATCCAAACTTGAATGATACAGAAGATGCTAAAGATAAAGCATCCCTCATACATGAAACATTGTCTGGCCCCATTGATATAGACGGTCGAACGCTCACTATTGGTTGTAGTATTGGCGTTTCAATCTACCCAGATAACAGCACAGACGCTGAAGGCCTTATAAACCAGGCGTACACAGTTCTTTATAAATCTAAATCTCAAAGAAAGGGGCAGTCTCTTTTTTATAGTAGTTCTATTACTGAGCAGATTAAACGTCGAGCAGTAATTGAGCATGAGTTAGCTCTCGCAACAAAGGACAATGGATTTACGGTTTTCTACCAGCCACAATCAAGTTTCCATAACAAGAATATTCTTAGTGTCGAGGCACTGGCTAGATGGAATCACCCTGCTTTGGGTATTATTTCACCAACAGAATTTATCGCTATAGCAGAGGAAGCAGGATTAATTAATGAACTCGGTATATTAATATTTAGACGTGCTTGTGAAGATATTTACGAGCTTTCACCTAATGGAAAAGATGCACTTAAACTATCAGTTAATATCTCTCCTGTTCAGCTCATGGACCCAGAGCTGGGTCACAGCTTATTGGAAATTTGTGCTGAAATAGGTATTGACCCGAAGCGGATCACTTTAGAAGTCACAGAAAACATTTGCATCCAAGACTTAGATGCAGTAAGGCTACTATTGACACAATTAAGAGAGCAAGGCTTTGGCTTGTCACTGGATGATTTTGGTACAGGTTATTCGTCTCTCAACTATATCACTAGTTTACCGCTAACCGAATTAAAAATAGATCGTTGTTTTATAAATCGATTCATAGGCAATCACCAAAGTGACATGCTTGTTCGTATGATTATAGGAACTGGTCGTCTGTGTGGGCTAGTTGTTGTAGCAGAGGGTGTTGAAACAAGCTCTCAGTTCAAAAAGTTACTCAATTATGAGTGTGACATATGCCAAGGTTACTATCTTGATAAACCTTTAAATATAGGGCAATTGTCTAAGAGAATCGTGAAAAGTAAACCTGTAAACAACACTGATACTACCCTGCCTGGTTCCCAATAAAACTGAGATGAAGCATTTAACGATTATATTGATCCTACTAGGTTGTTATCCCTTTAGTTCATTCGGTGATCCGAAAATAGTGAAACTTTGGCGTCATGACGCGAGAGAGATTGAAATTACAGCGTCGTTTGCCTCAATAAAAAGATTTAATGAGAGTCAAAGTCAATGGAAAATCGTACCTGATCTTATTCCCGAGGCTTCCTATACCTTATCTACTACGGCCGCAGCACAAGCTGGTCTACTTCCTTGCGTGATTGAAATAGACCAGCCTCTAGTACCAAGTTTTGCCTGGAAGGGATATATACGACCTTTAGATGAGCTCATTGATGAGGAGATGTTGCAGTCAGTAAATACAACTGCAAAAGGGATTTACAATGGTAAAGTCTATTCAATCGGTCCACTAGATGTCTCATTAGCTCTGTTCACAAGAAAGTCGCTAATCAATCAAATAAAAGCTCGCTATCCGACTCTAGAGCATCCATGGAGTAGAGATGAATTTATGGCGATCCTAAAGGCTGTGAAAGCAACAGGAGAATATAAATATCCATTTGATATAAGAGCACATGACACAACGGAATGGATTCCTTATGCATGGGCTCCTATGATGCTTTCCTGGGGAGCGGATCTAATAGATCGCAGCAATAATATAACAGTAGATGGCTTTTTGAACTCAGACAATGCAATTAAGTTTGGGGAATGGATACAATATTTGGTACAGGAACAATATATTGACCCTACCCCCCCAAATGACGAAGGCTTCATTAGAGGAACTATTGCTGTTCAATATGGTGGTTCCTGGGCTTTAAGTAGTTACTACAATGCTTTTAAAGAGGATTTAGCAGTATTGCCAGTTCCAGATTTTGGAAATGGATCTTTTGTCGGTGGTGGCACCTGGCACTGGGCAATAACGGAAAGTTGCCAACATCCAGAAGCGGCTGTCGAGTTAATTACTTTTTTAATGACAGCAGAGGAAACCCTTGCAAGCTCCAGTGTAATGGGGATATTTCCGACTAACAGCCATACTGCTGATTTGAGCGAAGATTATGGCGTACAAGGTAAATGGCGAATTCTTTATGAATTGTCGACCCGTACCGCCAGATTTAGGCCAGCGACTCCTGCGTATTCAGTTATATCCTCCAGCTACATAAAAGCCATGAGTGATATCGTAAATGGTATGCCACCAGCTATCGCCCTGGATCTGGCTGTTGAGAATATTAACGCCGCTTTTGATAGACATCAAAACTATATTACGCCCTACAGGTAGGAAGTATTAGAATACAAGAACAAAAGATGGATCTATATACGCATACAATAAGGTTATTACCATATTAAGGCTGTATCTCACGCTTTCAACTAAAAAACAGTCAATTTAATTACACTTTGTATAAATAGTTTTTTCCAAAAAAAGAATATAAATCCTATTGACCGTGCTGCTTATTCAAATACAATGCAGTGCGCTAGGAACTAAACTACTAAAGAGTGGTTTTGATCTTAGGGCTTAGGCTAAGCGTAAAGGTCTGTGATGTATTCATAATGGATGTCTGTAATGGAAGAGATAGTTACTACCCTGATCTCTATTATTTATGACAGATTGTTAACAACCGACTTTCGGAACTAAATTACAATTTAGAATAATACAAATTTTGTTGTGCTGAAATAGTATCAACTAAGACTTTACCTTCAATTACATACTATCTAAAACGTCGCAGTCTTGCGCGTAATCTGAGTGATCAGATTATGTCACAAGGGACGAGGTCGCTGTTGATTTAAATTACAGTAGCCTCAGGAATAATTAATAATCAGTATGGAGATTTATAAAAAATGATTTCGTCTCGGCTATCATTTCTTTCGCTAGCGTTTATAACACCCTGCATGGTAAATGCAGCAACTCTACAATTTGACTTCAGTGCAACACAGGATATTTTTGGTAATAATGTAGGCGTTCAACCGGGAAGCTATTTTTTAATTGACACTACAGTAGTAAATACATCATCTACCGCAGGGGCTGGTCTGTTTGATAGTGCAGTCAATGGTGGGCATATCGATGTGGTTGATCTGAATGGTCCAGCCAGCTATGAGCTGACCGACGCTGTACCTATTACGACAAGCACGAGTAGTAATGGTCTAAACACTGTCTGGACTATAGGGGCCGCAACTGGTCCTCAACCTGCACAGATAGAGCTGACGTTCAGTGGGCTTGATTTAATCACTGACTTATCTGATGACTTCAGTATCTATAACGACAGTTTTCTTGGTGGAAACGTCACAACCACTGACTCCAATCCTCTTATTGGGGAAACGACAATAAACATTGGAAGTGATTTTCTGGTTTCCGATGTTTCTGATCTTGCTCCAGTTCCTCTACCTCCTACATTTTACTTGATGGCTTCTTCTCTCATCATGTTGCTGTGGCGAAGTAATCTCTCTTTTTCGAGCGCTAAAACGTTAATGACCAGCTAGGTAATCGACGATGTTGGCCCGGTAGTTGAAAGGGTTCTTATATATACTGATGTTGATGGCTATCAGGGTTTAGTATATCTCGGTATCATATTCAATATACCGGGCTAACATTTTGACACGGCCATACTAAAACAGGTGGGTGGTCGAGGGGCAGCATCAGCTGCCTGCGGAATCAGCAGCTCGAGAAGTCATTGGGGTCACCGGGTTTTAACAGCTTTAGCTGGCTCGCGAAGCTGTAGAGTATCAGTGACGATATGAGCAAATTGAGTCAGGTTTACTCTTGACTTGGGCACCAGCGCGGCAGTTGACCCGCATGCGCTATATCGAGTGGAATCCAGTGTGTGCTGAGATGGTGGATTCACCCTGGCATTACCGCTGGTCGAACTACCGCTGCATTGGTCAGGGCAGAGCCTCTATACTAGTCATAATTTAATCCATAGGGTCATACTAAGCCGAAGCCCCTCATCAGAGGCCGCTGACACAGTTTGATTTAGTCAATAGATTCATAAACTCGATAGGTACCCTTACCCGCCATCTTCGCCTCATACATAGCATGGTCTGCATTTCTAATCAGTGTCTTGACTTCCAAATAATTATCATAGTGATAAACTGCAATACCAATAGAGATACCAATAAAACAGGTCTCGCCTTGGCAGTCATAGGACTCTTCAACACGCTCAAGGATTTTACTGGCCACCTGAATAGCATTTTCTCTGGGAAGCTTTGCGTCTTCAATGAGTAGCGCAAACTCATCACCACCCAGACGCCCTAAAATATCGTTTTCCCTAACACTCTGGGCAAGTCTCAATGCGGTCTCTTTCAAAATCCGATCTCCGGCTTCATGACCGAAGCTGTCGTTGATGATTTTAAAACCATCCAGATCAAAATATAACACTGCACCACTGGACTTGTTTCGACGGGCTCGAATTAATGCACGCCTCACTGACTCATAAAAAAATCTACGATTAACCAAACCGGTAAGAGGGTCATAATTGGCCATCTGATTGAGCTTCTGCATCGCCGTCTGCCGACGACTTGTCTCCATCATGAATTTCTCAAGCACCGCATTATAAAAGGCGGCAATAGGTGCAGCATCAGTTTCTGGTTCAATATCGACAGGTCTGGAAAAATTACCGCTACGGGCTTGTTCATCCATCTGAGTAATTAGATCCAAAATTGAGGTACCGGCCCCATGCTCGGAAATATTCAATCCAATCCGTTCATCCATAGCACTAACTCGCAGAGGCACCAGCTTGTTCAGTAACCACAGCAGGGAGAAACCGAAACCAAAACTGTAGAGACCGATGGAAGTAACTCCAAGCAGTTGAATCCAGAAAAAATCCAATCGAGTCAACTCACTGCCCCAACTACCATCCGGAGCAAACAGGGCTACAGCCAAGGTACCCCAGATACCGGCTACCAGATGAACAGAGACCGCACCTATGGCATCGTCGATTTTCCAACGCTCCAGCATGGGTGTGCTATAGACAACGATAAAACCACTAATTAAGCCGATGAGCATAGCACTGACCGGTTCCACCAGATTACAACCTGCCGTTATACCGACCAATCCGGCAATAACCCCATTCATTACCCGGTCCACCAAGGGTTGCCCATCACGTAGCCAACTGGCAGTCAATGCACTGATACCACCCACAGCACCTGCCATCGCAGTGTTGACTATGATCAGCGGTATATCGTTTGACAGGCGCAGGGTGGAACCGCCATTGAATCCAAACCAGCCGAACCAGAGCAGAAAAACCCCAACAGTGGCGATTGGCAGAGAGTGACCCTCTACAGGTCGTCCATTTTCACCGAATCGGCCGATCCTGGGGCCGATAATAATCAGCGCAGCCAAGGCAATCCAACCACCGACAGAGTGAACCACAGAGGATCCGGCAAAATCTTTGAAGCCCATTTGGCCAAGCCACCCTGTCATCTCTCCAGCCTCATTCATGGCCCATGCCCAATGGCCGACAATAGGATATATGGTGCCGGCCAGAACGACTGTTGTAAGGATATACCCAAGAAAGCGCATTCGTTCCGCCACAGCACCGGAAACGATGGTTGCTGCCGTTCCACAAAAAACCGCCTCGAAGAAGAAAAAGCTTAAGTCATGTCCACTTGTACCATTTCCAACCATAAAATGATCAGTACCCAACAAACCCCATTGGCTGGTACCGAACATGAGGCCAAAACCAAACAGAGCATATAGCGATAGGGAAATACAGAAATCGACCAGATTTTTGATGGCGACATTGATGCTGTTTTTAGAGCGGACCAGTCCACTTTCAAGGCAGGTAAATCCTCCCTGCATCAAGGTAACTAAAAACCCACAGGTCAAGATCCATAACATGTCACTGCTAATTGCATCCACTTCGTTCTGCTCTCCGATTCAAACAAGTTTGGTTAAGTGTGTAACTGGTCAAAACAACCGAACCTGAACACTGTGCAATTTATATTCCATAATCATGGGTAAACATATCTCACTGTATTTCTTCGTCTTTTTTTGCTATTGAGTAACGCCCCCGTTGTCATGTTTCGAACATTTCGAGTGTATAGCCACAATCCCCAACAATGCAGCCACCAAAGAATTTCTGAAAAATACCAAGAATTAGAATCTTACCGGTTATCTCGGTCTGTTCTGGGTGTGGAGAAAAAAGCTAAGCATGCATCTAAAAACAACAGGCAACTTCAGACTTTGATGTGGTAAGTAACATCGCCTTACCACATATCTATTTAAGTCGGACAAAAATTATGGAGGGATAAGCAGCAACCATGACATGCAGAATATAGATAATGTTTTAAAAACCTTTCACACAATCCCGTTAAAGAGCCAGCCGACAAAAATAAATGAAACCGCCAGAACGAGTGCGAATATCGCCAGTGCCTGCCATTTGATTACCTTTCTCAGGATGAGTATCTCAGGCAGTGACAAGGCTGCAACGCTCATCATCAGTGCCAGTGTCGTACCTATAGCAACGCCTTTCCCAAGCATAGCCTCAGCTACGGGGATTATGCCGGTGGCATTGGAATAGAGCGGTATCCCCAGCAGAACGGCTGTAGGTACGTCATACCAATTACCGGAAGCAAGATGGGAACTAACCCAACCCTCGGGAACAAAGCCATGGAAAAGAGCACCCACGCCTACACCAAGCAGTACCCACTTCCAGATTCTTCTGACAATCTCTCTAACTTCCCCCATTGCGTATTGGTGTCGCCCCTTGAGAGAGGTATTGATTCTGGGCTGGGCCACTTTGCCCATTTGGATATCCCACACGTACTCCTCTACCCAGCGCTCGGTTTTCAGCCACTTCATTGCCAATCCGCCAAACCACGCCACCAGCAATCCAGCAGTCACATAGAGCAGGGTGAGTTTCCAGCCAAGAATACCGATAAGAATCACAACGGCGACTTCATTGATCATTGGTGAAGCGATTAGAAACGAGAATGTGACCCCAAGGGGAATACCTGCTTCAACAAAACCGATAAACAGGGGCACAGATGAACAGGAGCAAAAGGGTGTAACCGCACCTAAAGTGACGGCCATCCCTCTTGCCTGCCAATCCGGCCGATTTTGTACATATTCTCGCACCCGCTCAGGTGAAAGAAATGCACGCAACAGTCCCATTACATAGATGATGACAACCAGGAGAAAAAAGATTTTCGCCACATCCATGACGAAAAAATGCAAAGCGGCTCCAAGCTGTGTATCCGCTGATACGTTGAGCAGCTGAAAAACGACTATTTTCGCAAAAGCATCGAACAACGGGATTCTCTCCTAATTCCTGGCAAGAACCTGATCTCCTTATCAGTTCATAGTGGGATCGAATTAGGTTTTTTAATCTGAAACCCATTGACGCACCAGGTCAGGCCCAGGCAATCCTCCTGCGTGGACGACCTCACCATCGACTACCACGCCGGGTGTGGACATCACACCGTAGCTCATGATTTGAGCCATATCGGTGACTTTTTCCAGTTCAATCTCTACACCTGCCTGTTCTGCAGCAAGGGTGATCAATTTGGCAGTGGTCTCACAGTTCTTGCATCCTGTCCCCAGTACTTTAATGACTTTCATCTCTTATTCCCTCATGGCTTCAAATTGTAAGTAAGTCTGGTGGATATTTCGTTTGTGCCAGCTTTTGTAGAATTTCAGGTGGGTAAAATCAGGCGCATTCGCCAATACTTCCAACGTGTCGCTCAGTTCCTGCCACTCATCCAGCGCTTTGCCAACCTGCACTACAAGCCAGTCAAGATAGTTACCGGTATCGCGACGAGCTTTGTCGAGATCTGCGGGATGGCCATGGCCAGGCACAACATGCAGAGGCTCCAGTTGTTCAATGACATGGAACGAATTCTGCCATTTGGCAACAGGTGTGGAGGGATGGATACCTAGCATACGGTCATTGAATACAAAATCGCCGCTGAACAGGGTGCTTGTCTCAGCAATCCACAACACGGCATCGCCAGTAAAATGACCGTCACCTGGCCAAATCAGATTGAAAGTAACCTCGCCAATTGTGAAAACCTGCTGGTCGGCATCCACTACCTCTGAGGCAAACACTGGTGTAACGGTGTCGGTCCTATCACCAACCTGGGCTTTAAGTCGTGCGAGTTGTGCATCAACTTGCTGCTGCTGACTCTCTACAGTCCTTCTAAGCGCCTTGATGGTGATTCCTTTGTCAGCAAAGTAGCTGTTACCCAGCCAGTGATGATCTTGAACCCCAATATTAACGACCAGTCGAATCGGTTTATTGGTCACACTTGCGACCGCCTTTTCGATCAACTCTGCACCTGCAGGCAATGCGCCTGAGCCAACAAGGACAACACCGTCACTGGTCACCACAAAACCAAGTGTATTGTTCAGGGCATGGTTTTCGGGTGTGCGGGGGCCAATCTCACCGACTATTGCGTAACTATTTTTACTGACAGGTTCAACTGCCAGCTCAAAGGCATCTGTCCCGAAAGAGATGAGAACGAGCCAGATAAACAGGGTAGAGCGAATCATAAATCAAACTCCACCATGGATGGTTTGTTGGCCTTGTACATCATGGCTGTATCTCTTGATTGAATATTTGATGTTTGCAGATGAGGGTTATGCACATCTGGGTGAGCCCAGCCTGCTGGGCATCACGGCGAGCGTGTCAGCATCCTGCTTAAAAGGCGGTTCCTGCTTAATGCCGTGCAGGGTTTCAGACAGAACACCCATAACCCAAGAGGGAAGATCGGGGTTGATCCGGTAGTGAATCCAAAGCCCATCTCGGCGGTCAAGGATCACTCCGGCTTCTCGTAGCTGTGCCAGATGACGGGAGATATGGGGCTGTGCAGCACCAATTGCATGGGTTAACTCACAGACACATAGCTCTTCGTGTTGAAGTAGTAAAGAGATGCAACGTATTCTGGTCTCGTGAGAGAGACTGGAAAATAACTCTTTTGGATTTATATTCATGCAGCATAATATACGGAAAACGGTATATACGATCAAGCATATATAGTTGAGGTGGTCTCAGAGCACTATTCGAGCCGCACTACACCGTCAACTTATTGCATACACTTGATCTGCTCAAAGAGTGATCGATACCGTGAACAGGGAGTTAGCAAAAAGGTGGAAAAGACCTATCTACTGAAGTCGGTAGATCACCCCTGAAAAGAGATGAAATCAGTAGTAACCAGCCACTACTGCAACTGATGAAGCTCAACCATAACCGTTTGTTGCTCATCACCCAGCCACACCTGCCCTTCCTGAATGGTGACATGCAGATGCATATTACGCTGAGCCAGATCTTGCAGTAGACCATCATCGACCGCAGATAGCCTGAGAACAGACAAATTGGTGAAACGACTTACTACGTCTCGCATCTGCTCCCACCAGACACCTGCACTACGCTCGGCATAGGGATATACCGTCACCTTCCTGGCACGACCGCACGCTCGGCGAATCCTTTTTTCATCGGGTTGTCCTAACTCGATCCAAAGCTCTATCTCGTCACTCAGGCTTTTCAACCAGAGATCAGGCTCATCTTCAGTGCTGATGCCCTTGGTAAAACTCAATAGCTCATCTGCATTCAGGGCAAATGCAACCAAACGCAGCATCATACGTTGATCAGTTTCTGAAGGGTGCCTTGCCAGAGTCAGGTTATAGGTAGCGTAATGTTGCTGATCCATATTGGAGACCTGCAGTTCCGCCTTGAAGATGGTTGCTTTTAAAGCCACAACAGTAGTCTACCTCGTGATTGGTTAGTGATCTTACAATGGACCAGGGAAATCCCTCATCAATGCCGCAATGATACGAACCTTGCTGCCTGATTGCCAAAAACCGCAAAGATTTTGCTAAGAAATGGTCTGTACTGAACAGATTGAGTGTCAGTCTATTACTTTTCGTCGCAACGTCTTCTGCTGAGCACGCCGGTTCTTTGCATCGAGCCGACGCCGTACTGACGATTTTGTTGGCCGGGTTGGTTTACGTTTTTTCTGAGCAACAACAGCGAGTTCCACCATTGAGCGAAGCCTCTGCAGTGCGTCATGGCGATTTTTATCCTGATCCCGATAACGTTGAGCCTTAATCACAATGATGCCGTCTCGACTGATTCTGTTGTCTGACAGCTTAAGAAGACGCTCTTTTATCAGCCCTGGCAAGGATGAAGCATGGATATCAAAGCGTAGATGGATAGCCGATGAGACTTTATTGACATTTTGCCCCCCCGCACCTTGGGCTCGTATCGCATTAAATTCAACCTCATTTTCTGGAATTGATATCTGTTTGGTTATCGATAGAGACATTGAACTATATTTCATACAGTAGGAATCAGAGCTTCCTTAAATATACCAGGGTTGCAGATCTGCTTCGATAGATTCATCTTGATATAGAGGTTTTCTTTAAAAGCCTCTAATTAAGGACACCGCTATTAATTATGCCAAAACAGTTAACCCTTAGCTGAATCAACACTGCGAAGGAGCTTGATGTGCACAAGACAATCAGTAAAAGAACCATATATTCGTTAGCACTTATAGTGTTGTTTCCCTGTCAGATAGTAGTGGCCTCGCAAGTCATCGAGACAGAAAAGCTCAGTATTCGTTATGAGATCCTCACTGAGGAGCTCTCCCACCCCTGGTCCCTGGCTTTCCTGCCTGAGGGTGACATGCTGATCACAGAGCGGCCAGGAAAATTACGTTACTTAGACGCCAATGGCAATCTCGATCCCAAACCAATCGGCGGTCTCCCGGCTATTCGTCAACATGGGCAGGGTGGCCTACTCGATTTAGTGCTTCATCCACAATTCGAAAAGAATCGATATATCTACTTCTCTTTTGCCGAAAAGTCTGATGATGGCTATGGTACTGCAGTAGCCAGGGGGAAATTGAATAATCACCGCCTTAATGAGATAGAGATAATTTTTCGATTATCGAACAAGAATAACTCCAGACACCATTTTGGCTCGCGCCTGGTTTTTAACAAAAGAGGCGAGCTGTTTATCACCCTCGGTGACCGGGGCGATAAATCCAGAGCACAAGATCTGTCGGATCATGCTGGCTCTGTGATCCGTTTGCATGATGATGGCAGCATCCCCAAAGACAATCCTTTTGTAGCGCATAAAAACGCGAGACCCGAGATCTACAGTTATGGGCACAGAAATATCCAGGGCGCTGCACTTCAGCCTTCGACCGGTCTGTTATGGACCCATGAACATGGCCCTCAGGGTGGTGATGAGATAAACATCCCAAAAGCAGGTCACAACTATGGCTGGCCTACTATCACCTATGGCGTCAACTATGTGATTGGAACAAAAATAGGCGAAGGCACTCATAAAGCAGGAATGGAACAGCCTCTACACACCTGGATACCATCGATAGCGCCATCAGGCATGGCCTTTTATACCGGTAACCAACTTCCACCTTGGCGGGGCAATCTGTTAGTAGGCTCTTTGAAATTTCAGCAATTAGTCAGATTGGAGCTGGAGGGTGACAAAATTGTCCATGAAGAGAGAATATTGACTAACAAACTGGGAAGAGTTAGGGATGTGCGCCAGGGCCCTGATGGATCGATCTATTTGCTGATCGATGAGCAACAAGGCAAATTAGTGAAGATTATGGCCAGTGGCAGTGACTAAGTATGTCGCATTCAACCACGGTGTGCAGGCCTGCAGCAAAGCGCCAAAGTGCCGCTGCAGCCCCCTCACAAGTTTTGATAACGAACTCTGCAGGAAAAGAGATATAAGCTGCCTGCCCTAGATTAATTCAGTATTCACTATATCCCCCACGCCCCAGAGCCTGAGAGGCCAATAGTGCTTGACTCACACTACTGTAATATTTACTTGTTCACCCAACTACCCTTACTGTTCTGATACCAATAGCCTTTCGGTGCCTCTTCAACCCAGACCCGGGCAAATATATCTCGAATACTCTTCTCCCATTCAGGGTGACCATTCGCCCTGGCAATCTCAGCATAGAGCGCTTTACGATCCCCGTTCTCATCAACAACCAACTTCTTTACCTTGTTTCTATCGCGCAAGGGTATTTTTTTCAATTCGCGCACAGATACCAAGCCACTATTGGTAAACCCCAGTGCGCCAGAACGGTAGTAGGAGGTCAAGTTAGACTGCCTGTCTGACATAGCAGCGCGTAATTTGCGAATGGATGGTGAGGAAATATCTATATTAGGTTGTTCCGCCCTGGCTACAGGCACTACAAAATTCAACACAGCCTCAGCAACGTACGAAAACTTATTTAAAGTTGAGTCGTGAGAGGATTGATCATCCCCCTCTTGAGTCTCTGCAGGAGGCGTTTGGTTCTCAGGTGGTGCAGCCTCTTCACCAAGAACATCCCTCACAATTGTTCTCGCAGCGTCTTCTGCTGCGGCAGCAGGAAAATATATATTGATGGTCACACAAGCTGCCAGTGTCAACACCATCAATGAATATCCCAGAAAAGATTTCAACATACCAGATTCCTTAATCATGAAAGGTTATCCTCATCTTTTGCTTTGTTACTATGCAAACCAATTTAACTGTTTTAAAGGCAATACTGGATGTAGCATTGCAATATACTCAACGTACTTCCATGCCTTCGACACGTATATTTTTCAGGCGTTCCACCAGACTCTTCCAGGCTACACGACGATTGCGCGCAATGACATCAATTCTAGGCAGGCCAGCACCCTTTACCAGATAATAGCCTCCATCCGGATGATCTATACCATCCAGCTCGGCCAAGGCTCCCTCTAACTTCGCACTCAGTTGTATACGATTGTAGCGAAACTCCTTAAATATCCCTAAAAAGGTATTCTGCAATCCACTTCCCATACCATTACCGATCGAGGTGAGGTTGTCCACAGCCCGCTGACTGATTCGATGAGGCAGATCATCATCTTCCGGAGAGTGAAAAAGTGCATCAAACGCAACTGGTTCCCAGTTAAGTAGATGAAGCCCTCTGACCCAGCCATCCAATCCACCCTCAATATGTCCAAATGAGAATGTTTGGGTGATCTGCTCAAGATCCAGATTATTTAATTCAGCAGCAGCAAACATCTCTGGAACTCTTCCCAGCGGTTGCTTGACCACCAGCTGATCCACCCTGATACGACCACCGAAAATATCAATCAGCAAAGCACCATCGAGATTCAATGTTTGATCCTGGTAGCGCATGGAAGGAAGCTCACCATTGAGTTCTCCAGACATAACAGGCCATTCAAAAGCCGTGGCGAGTTCCTGCAAGGATAGGTTGTCTACCTTGGCACTGGTCTCCCAAACTGGTGCGGCAGCGAGTAAGTTTTGGCTCTCGAACTGTGCGATATGAATATATCCACCCAAAAGTGGTATATCGATTGGCTTGAGAAGCACAACCCCACTCTCTTGTGCTTGCGCATGAACGGAAATTGAAGCGTAGGGTATTTGATAGATATGGCCCCTATTTATCTCTATTTGACTGGCTTCCACTTCACCATGATTTGACCAGGACAACGATCCAGACAATCCATGCATTGCGAAGAGACCTCGCTTGTCATCGAGGCTAACAGATTTCAGGATTGCCTGAAGCTGATCCAGTTTTCCATCTGTCAACTCGATTTCAGCCTGCACCTCGCCAGACACAGTCAGCTCATCCACCATAGTGCCAATCAGAATTGATTGTAGGAGTGTTTCGTATAGTGTATCTAGTCGGGCAGTTTCAGCTCTTAGCTTGGCCTGTTTCAATACAAACCCGGACAGGTCAATCAAGGCCTCTCCTTCAACTTCAAGTGCAGGTGGCAGATCTAACCGGATGTGCTCTAGAAGAACTATATTTTTTTCTGGCGACCATTCACCATTGAGCTTTAGATGAAGTGGTGTTGGATTAAGATCCAGGTAGTAGGGGTCGGAGTAAAACTGGCCACTTTTCATATTAGCTGTGACCGTACCGAACCACATCCCCTCCTTTTGCCTGGCAGACACATCAAAGTCACCAGTGCCATCTTCAGCAACCTGCAGCCCCTCTTGATCCGAATAATTGAGGTGTGCAATATCAGCTGTCATGTCAATGCGTTGAAGCCCCTGATCAGAACCTGACAGCTCAGCCATAAGGGATAACTCGCCTGTCAATTGCCAATCTTTCGGTGGAATATCGAGATCAAGATTTTCTCTTACTGTTTTCAGGGCGACTTGTTTTGCATCCATTTTTAACTGCCATGCCCCAGAGTCCATTTCTAACGATAGACTCAGCACACCTTCTGCAACTCTAAGATCTTCTATACTGAGTGAAAAGTTTTCCGCGTCATAGTAGCTTAGTCTGACCACCCCGCGCAGGGGACCGTAGGGAGAATCTGCGATCAGTAGACGCCCCTGACCGCAATGATAGGCATCTATATCATCCTGTAACTGAGGGCAGTGAAAATCAATACCACCTAAGACTGCAGACAAAGATTCATGCTCAAATCTAGTGATATTGAGTTTCAGTTCAAGCCCCTGCTCTGTTGGATTCATGGATAATCTGATCCCTTTCGCTGACCAGTCATCTGAAGATATCTTATCGGCAGTCAGAGTAATCTCAGTTACTGCTGCTGCGCTCAGGGTTATCAATAGAAAATATACCGACAGCAATAATCGGGCATTGGATTTAAACTGCTTCAAGCAACCTTTAAAAAAAGCAGGTTTTGGAAATCGACAAAACGAATTCATTTGGGGCATGATGGTATACAGGTAAATCATTCTTTTAATTAAGTATCGGCTGAATGCCAACTGGTGTTTACCGAAAGGTTATATCCTGAAATATTCATAGCTTCTTTATATACTACGCCATATGATCACACCCAAAACTGTTAGTGTTATTTTAATATTGATCTTGATCACCGCATTGGCCTTCTGGTCCAAGCTCAGATTCGTCGATCCTGGTGACCACCAGGAGCAACGCTGGCGCATAGATCAGTACCCAGGCTTCGATAAAACCAAGGAAAACCACAAGCCTCGCAATCACTTGATAAGATGAAGTGGCTGAATGTCACACTTTCACAAAAGAACACTGCCCCTCAAATAATTATTATTCCCATAAAAACAGCACCTTATTGTTACTTTTATAGACCTGTGTAAAAGCCTCAAATAAATACAATTATATTTGTATATTACTATTTGCTAATTTACGCCTCTGGGGATTCTTATTCTTATAATAATTTGCGCTACGACAGTTCCTGGGCGCAAGAGAGTAGTGAGGGGTTTTATCATGTCCAATTCCAAACAAGCAAAGAGTCGATCCAATCACCCGGATGAGGTAACAATTTCCAGCGACAAAAAAAACCTGGTTAATTTTGAATCTGCTAGTTCATCGACAGCCTTACCTACTGAACTTAACCGAAAAATCGGTCTGATCGATGCAGATCTCGATGATCTCAAAACAGATTTAAGAGAAGCCAACAAGGGTGTAAAAACAAAACTGCAGGATCTCAGCGAAAAAGAGAGTGACCTCACGAGTCGGGTATCTGAAGCCTACCAACAACTTGGTGATTTAGACCAGGCATATCAATCTCTGGTAAAAAAATCATCTCTGATCAGCAAAGAGATCAAAACAGTTTCAAAGCAGTTGGTTGAGGTAACAGATAAAACAGAGTCTGAAATGGGCTCCCTGAATAGTGACGTGCAAACCCTGATTGAACGCACCGAGGAACTCTCTGAAAAATCAAGACAGACAACTAGAGTCTTAAATAAAAGCATAAAAGATAATGCAAAAGTATTAAGAGAACTGGAGAGCCAGTTATTAACAGAGATAAACGCCTTGGCTGCAGATAGTCAGCAACGGGATGAGACTCTGGACAACAAGACCGATAAGATCGGTAGTGACCTTGTAAGGGCTGAAGAGGAGATCAAATCCAGCCAGGCTCGTTTAATTAAGATGCAGGCAGTCGACCAGGCCTTGGAAAAACGCGTTGCGAATATTGACGTAACCGCTGATGAATTGACAAAAAAAAGTCGCGAACTCTCCCGCTCTACAACCACGCTGAACAAACGCACTTCCGAACTATCCTCAGCAATCGAAGAGTTGAGAAATAAAACTGAAGAACACAGTGGTTTGATCACTGATCTACAAGACCGCTCTGAGCACACCGACAGGGCGCTCTTCAGCCTGATTATGGTGGAAAAGAAACACTATCGCACCTTGGGTATAGCCACAGCATTACTACTCATAGGAATGTTAGGTTTTTTTCTCTACGACAATGCAAACTGGAGAGCAGAAGAGCAACAAAATCTGCAATTACAAAGTGGAGTTAGCAACAACGCACAACAGATCGCCGATAGTCAGGAGCAAATGGTAGAGCTTGGTAGTAAAAGCTTACAAACAGATAAGATTATTCAGAAAGAGATCACAACCCTCAACAAGCAGTTGACACAAATAGAAGATCAGGTCGAAAGCTTGGATGGCAGGGTCAGCAACATACGCCCCAACACAACATTTGGTAAAGGAAATGTGATTCACAGTGATCAATGGCTATCACAGCAACCTGCCAAAAACTATACGATCCACTTGACCACTGTGAAAGAAAAAAAGCAGCTCTATAAAATAGCTGGGCGTTATCATAATCAATTACAGGACGAACTGGCGTATCTTCCGGTCACCGTTAACCAGAGCCGACAATATGCATTGGTATATGGTAACTACTCTTCCCGTGAGGAAGCTGATCGTAATCTGAGTGCTCTTCCAAGATATGTCGAGCGTAAAATGCCAACAGTTCACTCAATGCAACAGGTTCAATCCTATATAGCAAATTAAGGGCACCTCTAATAACTGCTTGTGCCCTCTAGCTTTACACCCCGTTTAGATTCAAGGCGCGCTTGTTGCCTGTCGAAAAAGTGCAACGCAGAGTCTGAACGGGTCGTAAAGCCCCGTCGGGCGCGACCTGAAGCATGCATCTGCTGGGTATGCACTCTATTCACTGCGTTGCACATCAACCATTGGGCCATGCTATAAATTCGGTAGCGCTCAGCTATCCAAGCCCCCTCTCTATTACCTGGACGCCCTAAGAACTGGAGACATATTTCAGGGTATAGACCACCCAATTCAGGTTTTTACCCTTTCTTAAACCACAAATCCTTTCTGATAAGTTTAATTTCCATAGGTTATGTCTATACTATGGATTCAATTTTCGATCCAAATCCAAAATATACAACAAACTTTATTAAAGCCATATTTGAATATGAAAAAAACTATACTGCTCATAATACTCTACCTTATTACCACCAACTGTCTGGCTGAAGCAGAATTCCTTGTCGAATCCGACTGGTTATCTGAACACATTGATGATGATAATCTGGTCATACTCGAAGTGCGCTATCATCCCCATCGCTACTACACTATTGGCCATATACCCGGGGCAATACAAGTACAACGCTTTAAGGACTTGGGAGATAATCAGGGTTATCCTTTAATGCGATTTCCATCACGTGAACAATTCCAGTCAAAACTTCGTGAATGGGGTGTCAACAATGACTCAACATTGGTTTTATACGATGACTCTAACACTGCTCTGACTACACGCATCTACTATCTATTGGAGCTTTATGGCTTTAAAACACAACAGATAAAGATTCTTAACGGCGGAACAGTAGAGTGGAGCGCGTTCGAAGAGATGACCACTGACGCCACACCTCAACCAAAACCAGGCAAAGTGACCCTAAAACCTGCAAACCCTGAGATGTTTGTAGAATGGACTGATGTTTATGACGACGTTGTCTCCCGACGGGACCCGAATATAATATTACTCGATGCCCGGCCCCATGCCATGTATACAGGAAAGGAAGTCAAACACTCCATATCAGCTGGCCACATCCCTGGAGCAATTAATATTGTAAGCCTGGATGGAACCAGTACACAGAAATGGCGTTCTGAATCAGAGCTTTCAGATCTTTACAATGAGATAGCAAAAGATAAGACAATTTATGTATATTGTCATGATGGCTTTCGTATGAGCCTTGCCTACTTGCAGCTGAAATATCTCGGCTACAAAGATATCAGGCTCTATAATGGAGGCTGGTCACACTGGGGGAATCGCTTGACGCTTCCCGTTGTTGAGGGTGAAGAGGCTTACGGCGGAGACTATGCACTGTAAACAGTGGAACGCTGATGTATAGCATGAGAACTTTAGGGTACCTCTATTAATTGCTTGTGCCCTTAATATATCGGGTCCAGCCGTAGCATAATGGCCCATGCAAGGGATCGAGTAGTCACCCTACCCTCCTCCGCTTAGTTTACGTAACTGATTGGCCTGTTTACTACGTCCTCTTTACAAATCATTGAGGGGTTTCTGTGAAATTATGATGATGCTGGTTCTGCCATTTTGCCTATCCTTGGCGGCATACCAGCCTCGATCAGAAATCACTTTTAAACCCTGAACCCGATATATTAAGTTGTCGCACTTACTAACCTGGCGACTTTATCGCGGACACAACCTATTTCTACGCAAAATCCAGTAGAGTGTATATACGAAATTACCCTAGTGGGCCGCGCGGTAAGTTCGGTACCCCGCTACGGGGCCAAGGCAAGGCGCACTTCGTGGGGAATGGCATGCCCTTTTCAAGAAGTGCAATGCAGCACTGGCCCCGTAGTGGGGCTCTCTTCGGGCCAACCCGCCAGCATCTATAGCCACGCCAACCAAGATTGCAGATAAACCATACCGGCAGACCACCTGTTAGGGCCTGTTAACACTAATATCTATTAACCACTGAATATGCTCAGATTTGTATGAGGATTATCATTGATACTCCTTTTTACCCTTCGTATTCTGTCACTTTCAGGAGTGGCACAATGAATCTAGATAGAGGTACAAAAATCTATGCCGGTATTCTTGGCAGTGTAGTAGCATTAGGACTACTTGCATGGGTATCTACGCTCGATTTTCGTTTAAGTGAGATTGATTCTATGCTGGAAAAGGATGCTGAACTTTCCGCCTATCCCTACCGCTTCAAAGCATTTGAGATCCGAGGGACTACTGCCATTATATCCACGCCAAGAACCAACGCTGTACCTGCGGTAAAATTTCTGGCAATGATCAATCCAGGTCTCAGTCAGAAAAGTGAGCAGGATCCGGAAATGATTGCGGCGCAAAAGCGACTGGGAGCCATTCAAGGCAAGGTTCGTAAGTTAGTGCTCAGTCGTGATGACATAGACAAGGTCACTTGGCGTATCGATAAAGCATGGTACTCTCAAAAAGGTGTCTGGATAAATTGATTAGGATTTAAAGATCCTGCTATTAATATATGACACTGAGATTCAAAGTATCAGTAGATACGACTCTATTCAGAACGATTCCGCATAAAGTCTGCAGTGTTTGAAAATGCCTGGAACAACTCCTTTTGGAACTTCTCATCCAGTCCCATCTGCGCCATGGCTGATTTCATGCAGTTGAGCCACTGATCCCTCTCCACTATACCAATACTAAAAGGCAGATGCCTTGCCCTAAGCCTGGGGTGGCCATATTTCTGAACATAGAGATTAGGCCCACCGAGCCAGCCTGACAGGAAAAGAAACAGTTTCTCCCTCGACATTCTAAGACTTTTAGCATGCAGTTCACGCAATGTAGTGAGATCCTCCTGCTCATCCATAATGTCATAGAATCGATCTACCAGTTCACGCACGGCTTTTTCACCACCTATTTTTTCATAGGGCGTTGTTACGGAATGCATGACTTAAAACACCTTCTAAAAATATCCCAAAAGAAACATTTCCAGCCACATTGGCCGGAATGGCAAATAGAACAGAGAAGCCAAACTGATACAAGAAGAATCATCAATTTTGATTTAATGACATCTTGTGATAGTGATGCCTGATGAATAGTTTATACGTCTTGAAATGACCATTCTTGGTTTTTGAGCTAATCCCTGGCAATGATTAATAAAAAGTAGTGGTTCTTTATCTGTCTGAACAAAGCCCCTATTTCTTAGTGTAATTATTTAGCTACTATTCCACAAATAATATTGTACACTATGTACAACTATTTTAGATAATGTGTAATGTTCATGAAAGAACAACCCTCATATACCAGCGGTTATTACCCAATTCGCAAGGTGTCCGAACTTACGGGCATCAATCCAGTGACTCTTCGAGCATGGGAGCGTCGCTATGGATTGATAAAGCCAGAAAGAACCCCGAAAGGTCACAGGCTCTATACGGATGAACATATCCAGCTGATACGCCGGATTATAGGTCTTATCGACAAGGGCATATCAATAGGTCAGGTCAGGCACATGCTTGCTGATAGCACCTCTCCTCTTCTAGCCCTGGAGCCCGTAAAAACTGAAGAGCGTGATGCGTGGAGCAGTTATCGCAGCAGAATGCTTCAGGCTATTGCTGAGTTTGATGAGATCGTATTGGATAACAGTTACAACGATGCCCTCTCCCTCTACCCTATCGAACTGGTAACGCGACTGCTTATTCAGCCACTACTTCACGAACTTCGCCAAAGACGAAACAGTGAGCCCTTAGGAGAGGTGGAAATTCGCTTTTTTGAAACCTATTTACGCAATAAGCTGGGGGCGCGTTTTCATCACCAGGTGACAAATAGCCATGGAAAAAGGGTGCTTGGTGCCTGCTTGCCGAACGAATTCAGCGAAGTCGAATTACTGCTGTTCAGTTTAAAAGCAATGACTCAGGGTTATAGGCCAATACTGCTTGGCCCCAACATGGCCCTGGAGCAGATACCGCTTGTAGTAGACCGGTCTCATTGTAGTGCATTGGTCCTCTACGGCAGTTTAGAACCACCATCCGCTCTATTACAAACAGATTTGCCTGGGTTGGTTCAAAAATTGGCTGAACCGGTGTTTGTCGGGGGAACTATTGCTCAAACGCATCAAACTGAAATTCTAGAGGCTGGCGCTATACCTTTGGTAGCAGATTTAGCGGCAGCCGTTAATCAGATCAGCGATAGAGTGCCAGAAGAACCATCCTCATGACCGTTGCCATACTCTGGTTCAGAAGGGATCTTAGACTGACAGACAATCCAGCCTTACAAGCAGCATTAGAACACGCCAACGAGTTGATACCGGTCTATATACATACCCCTGGTGAAGAGGCTCCCTGGAGCCCTGGTGCTGCTTCAAACTGGTGGTTGCATGAAAGTCTTACTGCACTCGACTCATCACTTCGACAGCGAGGTTCAAATCTGATAATCGCACGGGGAAAGAGCCAAACCGTCTTAAAAAAACTGGCTATTACCCATGCTTCTAAAGAGATCTTCTTCAATAGCTTACCTGAGCCGATAGCTATACAACGGGACAACCGGGTCAGTAAGCATCTATCTAAATCAGGGATTAACTGCACTATCTTCAATAATAGCCAACTGACAGATGGCCCTCCGATACGTCGTCTCGATGGAGGCTGCTATCGTCTTTTCACTCCATTCTGGCGTGCTGTTCTGAAACAGGGATTGTCGACAAGAGCTCCATTACCAGCCCCAAAAAAGATCCCACCCCCACCAAAGCTGATTAAGTCAATATCACTGCAAAGCTTGGGGCTTTTGCCTGAAGTTCAATGGTATGAGCATTTCAAGGATTATTGGGAACCCGGTGAACACGGGGCCTTGAAGCAGATTCAGCACTTCCTTGATAAGTCGATCAACAGCTACGCTGAGGGACGTAACAGGCCAGACCTTGAAGAGACGTCCCGCCTCTCACCCCATCTCCATTTCGGTGAAATTGGCCCACTACAGATCATCAATGGGATAGAAAGCAGATTTGAAACTGACCCTACAAGCCACGCTGATAGTAGCCCCGGACAATATATTCGTCAGCTGGTATGGCGTGAATTCGCTCAAAACCTGCTTATACACTTCCCTGATACCGATCTACACCCTTTTGATCCACGCTTCCAAAACTACCCGTGGCGAAAGGGCAAGCGAGCCGAAAAATTATTACAGTACTGGCAGCAGGGAAAGACCGGCATCCCCATTGTGGACGCAGGTATGCGTGAACTTTGGCAAACAGGCTGGATGCACAATCGGGTTCGCATGATCGTTGCCTCGTTTCTGACTAAAAATTTAGGCATACACTGGCTGCAAGGCGCAAGGTGGTTCTGGGATACACTGGTGGATGCTGATTGCGCGAATAACTCCTTTGGGTGGCAATGGTGCGCAGGGTCTGGCACAGATGCCGCACCCTATTTTCGAATATTCAACCCGGTGCGTCAGTCACAACGTTTCGATCCCCAGGGAGAGTACATACGGCGTTGGCTCCCTGAATTGAGTTTATTACCTAATAAATATTTAAATGCGCCTTGGGAGGCAGATATGTCAGTACTACTCAATGCAGAGATCCGACTTGGCAAAACCTACCCTAAGCCTATAGTTGACTTACAACTATCCAGAAAAGAGGCTTTACAACGTTGGGAAACGATTAAAAATCTCAGCAGCAAGAGATATGCACGAAAATGAATGAGCCGATACCAAAAAAACCGACTATCGGTGTAAGCGCCTGCTTATTGGGACATCAAGTCCGCTATGATGGTGGCCACAAACGAGATAATTTCATTGTTAGCAATCTACAGGAACATGTCGATTATCTACCTATTTGCCCAGAAACAGGAATTGGTCTTGGTGTCCCACGCCCCACAATTCGCTTGGTAGGTGAACCTGAAAACCCTCGCCTTGTCGGGGTTAAAGACCCAAGTATAGAATTGACTGATAAGATGCAAGTTTATGCCCTGGAACAGACCAGGCACCTTCACCATTTGAGTGGCTATGTTCTAAAAAAGAGCTCACCGAGTTGCGGAATGTCTCGGGTTAAGGTCTATGCAGAAAAAGGAACGCACTCAGTTAGTAAAGGCGTCGGTATCTTTGCAAAAGTTCTGATCGACGAATTACCATTGTTACCAGTTGAAGAAGAGGGTCGGCTTAATGACCCGGTTCTACGCGAAAACTTTATCAATCGAATCTATGTCTATCACCATTGGCAATTACTACGCCAAAAGGGACTCACTGCTGCTGAACTGATTGCTTTTCATACCGACCATAAATATCTGGTTATGGCCCATTCACAAGCTTCATATCAGAGGCTCGGACAACTACTATCGAATTTCGCTGACAATGAACTGAATAATATTGCAGAATTGTATATCGAAGAGTTGATGCAAACCCTGAAACGGCGGGTCAATCGAAGTCGCCATGTGAATGTTTTGCAACATATCATGGGATATCTGAAAAAGCGTATCAGTTCTGAGGATAAAGTTGAGCTTATTGCTTGTATTGAAGCTTATCGTCGGCAAGAAACCCCATTGATCGTACCGATGACTCTGTTTAAGCACTATTTCAGAT
The DNA here is from genome assembly GCF_058244645.1 of Candidatus Thiodiazotropha sp. AKAK3. Lineage (NCBI taxonomy): Bacteria > Pseudomonadati > Pseudomonadota > Gammaproteobacteria > Chromatiales > Sedimenticolaceae > Candidatus Thiodiazotropha > Candidatus Thiodiazotropha sp. AKAK3. The sequence goes on along the minus strand of NZ_JBSYOQ010000071.1, from coordinate 60,705 downwards.
TACATCCCGACAACTATATGTCGAGACAAGTCTATCTGCAGCCACATCCTGAAAAACTTGGATTGCGAAATGGATTGTAGAGACTCTTTTAAAACCACCCTAAACCCGTTGTGACTGATTTCTCGTCGGGAAATTTTACACATTGTAGTTTTATGCCTTATTAAACACTGCACAGGTTATTGATTTCCAGACAGATATATTCTGTGGCACTTTACTTGCAGCTAATTTCTAAGAGAAGCGTATCGAGACATCGTTAACCTAGTGTGGTGCGTCACACTAGAGAGGCCTAAACGTCTAATATGGGCTACTTTCGCAATTTCATCTTATTTCTCATCTTAATAACCAGTGCTTCTGGCATGGCACAGAGCGGCCATCTAATAGACAATCAACCTATCCCGCAAGCAGATCCATCCCTGCTGTATGAGGGTACAATTCAGTATTTTTCAATCCTTTCAAAGACCGCACTAAAGAGTAGCGAATGCAAAACACCCCTCCAAGCAGACAAAAAGTGTATAACTCTTTTCCGAGATAAAAATAACGGTGCTTTGGTGCAACCTCTATTGCTGTTACTGATGGCCCTGGGCTTGATCGGGCTTGGCATCGCTACACGAATCAAGTGAGAATCGATTGATAAAAAGCCTGTGGTCCGCTTCACTCAAACGGCGGCACACCTCACGCCCCAGATTCATATAGATCAACAGATACTGTTCATGATCCATACCGTAAAGCTCAGCCAGTTGAGCTGCCTTGATCTGAATCGCACGGCAACTTTCCAAGGCCTTGACGGCAGCGCTGCGTGGTTTGCAATCCATCAATGCCATTTCACCAAAACAGTCACCCAAACTAAGCTCTCTCAGCATATAGAGCTTATCTCGCCAGGTTCTATAGATAGCAACACGTCCCTGCTCCAGGATATAGATCGAATTATCGAGATCTCCCTCTTCGAAAAAATAGTGCTCTTTTTCGAGCTCAATTAGAGAGGCGTTTTTAAGTAAAAAATCCAGCGTGGACTCACTAACCCCACCAAAGATAGGCATACTCTGAAGCATGCTGATTCTCGATTGATGCATATGCCGCCCCATTGCTTTGACAATATATCATTAGTTTAGATGGAATTAGATAAACTATTAACCCGGCACCTTAATATAAGGCATCAAAGTAAAAAAATGACTGAATTCAAGAAGCACGAAGATAACGATTACGCAACTTATTCAGCACCCAACCGATAACAGGGAGGTTTTCATACACATACTCACCCGAATCCCAATAATCTATATGTTCAATCACCTCTCCCTTAGGATTGAATTTCACCTCACTCAGACCTTCAATTCTTTGCTGCACCAATTTGCCTTTCACAAGGTAGTGAAAAGTCCAGGAGATATAACCCACATCACCATGTCCGCAATAGTTATGAATTTCGAAACGGCTCGTTTCACAAACATTAAACATGTGTTGAAATACTCTTTTTACACCTGCAACTCCTCTGACATCATTGAATGGATCTTTAAATCTTACCTGATCACTGAACAGGCGATCACAGTCCTTCAATCCATCATTATCTATATGTTCAAAGAATTCCTTATATCGAGAAAGCCAATCTTCAATGTCACTCATTTCAAGAGCCTCCGCATAAGCAGAAAATAGAGTGAATAGGGTAGAAACTTTAAAAAATTCATAATAAGTGCAAAACCAGTAGGAAATCTGATTTCAAAGTTACCTGATGGAAGGTTTTTCATAATCGCCTTTGCTGCTTCTTCAGGAGTAATCAAAAGTGGCATTTTAAAACGATTCTTGTCTGTTAACTCGGTGGCCACAAACCCCGGATTTATCAAACGTAAAGAGACACCTTCCCTGATCAATTCCGGATGAAGAGATTCAGCTAAACTGATCAATGCTGCCTTACTGGCTCCATAGGGAGCTGCCCCCGGCAGACCGCAATAGCCTGACAAGCTTGCGGTAATCAGTATTTCACCTCTATGTTGCCTGCGCATATCAGGCAGCAGCGCTGAAAGACAATTTACCACACCAAGATAGTTGACATTGATTAGCTTATGAAAAAGATCCAAATCAAAATCTTCAAGCTTCATGGGCGAATAGTCACCTGCATTCAGAAAGGCTAGATCAATCTGCCCATACTCTTTCTGGATAGAGTCAACAACTTGCTTGACTGCACCCTTGTTGGTTACATCCAGAGGAATTAGATGCATATTGTCTCCACCTGACTCCTTGACTGTTTCAATTAGCCGCTCACTATTTCTCCCTGAGATCAACACCTCCCATCCTAAATCTTTCAATGCAAAAGCAAGGGAACGACCAATACCACTCCCCCCCCCGGTGACCCAGGCAACTTTAGGTGTTGATCTGCTGTATTCAGGACTACCTTGCATAACTTAACCTCAGCTTTCGATACAACTAAAACTACAAATTATCAGTGGGATTAATCTTATATATCTGTTTTTACTGAATATTTATTGTTTTTATCACTTAAAGGCACCCGCCAATATCACTCTTGTACAACTATTGTAGTTGATAATTGACTTTTTTTGTACAACACTTGTACACAAATACAAATCGGGATGACAGACGTGACTCAGACAACCACTCATCGAATAGGCATTGTAGGTAGCGGGATTGCAGGATTAAGTGCAGCCTGGCTGCTCAGAAACAAGTATCAAGTTGATCTATATGAGCAGAATGATTATGTCGGGGGGCATACTCACACAGTCGAAGTAGAAGAGGATGGAAAGATCATACCTGTTGATACCGGTTTTATAGTCTACAACGAACCCAACTATCCTCTGCTAACACAACTTTTCAGATATATGGATGTTGAAACCCAAAACACTGATATGTCATTTGCCGTTTCAGTCGACAAAGGAAGACTAGAGTATGCAGGAGACAATCTTGGTAAATTGTTTGCACAGAAACGGAATATCATCGATATTAAATTTTTATCAATGTTAAGGGAGATAGTGCGTTTTAATCGTGATTGTCTGGCATACATTGAAGATAACAATCACGACTTGAGTCTCGGAGATTTTCTCGACCAGAACGGTTACAACCAGCAATTTCGTTATGATTATCTTCTACCCATGGCAGCAGCAATATGGTCGTGTCCCACAAGAACCATGCTCTCATTTCCATTTAGCAGCTTCGCACGCTTTTTTAATAACCATGGACTGATAAGTTTAAAAAATCGACCCCAATGGAAAACCGTGGTCAATGGTAGCTGGCAATATGTAAAAAAGATGTCTGCCGCTTTGGGTAGTCGTATAAAAGTAAAGCAGCAGGTTGTCAGCATAAAGCGTCTACCTGATGGGGTTGAGGTTATCACGCAAGATGGCCAAAAAACGAAATACGACAACCTGATCTTAGCCTGCCACGCAGACCAAGCTGTCTCATTGCTGGATAACCCCAAACCACTCGAAGCTAAATTACTCAATAAGTTCCGATACCAGGAAAACATAGCCTACTTACATTCAGATTCAGCTTTGATGCCAAAGTCGCGAAAAGTCTGGTCGTCATGGAACTACCTATCGGATGATAAGCATATAGAAGAGAGAGATGTATCCGTCAGCTACTGGATGAATCGTCTGCAACGGTTGGATAGCAAACGTGACTATTTTGTCTCTCTTAATCCTCTACAGTCTCCTCGCGATGAATGCACAGTTGCAACAATCACATATGACCACCCTGTATTCGACAGTGCTGCACTCTATGCCCAGGAAATGCTGGATCAGATACAGGGCAAGGAGAGAATCTGGTATTGCGGAAGCTATTTCGGATACGGTTTCCATGAAGACGCTTTGCGCTCATCGGTAGAACTGGCATCAAGACTTGGCGTGAGTGAGCCTTGGATGACGGAAAATAGATATATTCCGTATCAGAACAATATTGACAAGTTGGCATCACTTGCAAGAAGTGCAGGAGTTTAACCGATGCCTGTTAATTCGAGCAGAATTTATTTGACAGATGTTATGCATCAACGAAACTTCCCGGTTAAGTATCGTTTTTCATATCCAGTGTTCAGCCTGCTACTCAATCTCGATCAACTTGAGCAGGATATCAAATCATTGCGACTGCTCTCAATCGATCGCTTTAACCTACTCTCTTTCATGCGTAAAGATCATGGTCCCAGAGATGGCTCCAGCCTCAAATCATGGGCCAATGACTTTTTGAGAAAGCAAAATATAGATCTTGAAGGTGGCGATATTCAACTACTTTGCTTTCCAAGAATACTCGGCTATGGATTCAATCCAATCAGCATCTGGTATTGCTTTCACCTTGATAACAGTTTGAGAGCACTGATCTGTGAAGTGAATAACACATTCAATGAACATCATTTCTATCTGATCCATAACCATGGTGAGACATTGTCATGGCCAGTCAAAGCAGTAAAGGAAAAAAGAATACACGTCTCACCACTCATCGGCATGCAGGCTAAGTACCATTTTAGTTTCAAAAAACCTGGCGACCGGATCGGCGTGGTCATCAATGAGTATCAGGACAACAGACTGATGCTTACAGCAAGTCAATCAGGTGTATCTCATGCTCTGGATGATAGGAACCTCTTGGCCGCATTAGTTAGAACTCCTCTGATGACATTCAAAGTCATGGCAGCGATTCATTGGCAGGCATTGAAAATATGGTTGCGTGGCGCGCCATTCTTCCCGAAACCTCGACCTCCAAAGGAGCAGATTTCCTCATGAGCAGTCTACAAACACAATCACTACAACGACTCACCTCTCGTATAGATCTTATTGATGACTTTCTGAGCCGCTTAGATTGTCTGGCTTATGGCAGCTTGGAAATCACGGCTAACGGGAGACGTTTTATCCTCAATGGCAAATCCTCAGGAGCTACCGCGAGGATTGAGATAGTTAATTTTTCAGATTTCATAAAGAAGCTGTATATTAAGGGTGATATAGGTTTCTCAGAAGCCTATATGGCAGGTGACTGGAGAACCCATGACCTTACAGGTTTACTCTATTTGCTTGCAAAAAACAGGCACAGATTCACGCGACTTCGTAGAGCCTCACGCCTGTCAAACATGGTAAATCGCCTACATCACTGGACTCGACGGAATACCAAACAAGGCAGTGCTAAAAACATTGAGGCTCACTACGACCTTGGGAATAGTTTCTACAAATTATGGTTGGACTCCAGCATGACCTACTCCTGCGCCTTATTCCAAAGTGAGGATGAGTCTCTAGCAAACGCCCAGAACAACAAATATCAAAGAATCCTTGATTTACTCGATCCTCAACCAGGATCAAAATTGTTGGAAATAGGTTGCGGCTGGGGTGGGTTGGCAATAACTGCCGCCAGACAGGGGTTTAAAGTAGATGGAATTACACTTTCACCATCCCAACTTTCATGGGCAAATGAGAAGGTCATAGATGAGGGGCTCAGCAGTGAAATAAATTTAAGTTTAACTGACTATCGAGATATCAGTGGCGAGTATGATCATATCGTTTCCATAGAGATGTTTGAGGCTGTTGGAGAAGCCTATTGGGGAGACTATATGGCACAGATTTCCAATCACCTTAAACCAGGTGGCAGTGCAGCACTGCAGGTAATAACCCTTGATAAAAAAGTTTTCAACGATTACAGGGAGAAACCTGACTTTATACAAAGGTACATTTTCCCTGGAGGAATGCTTCCTCCAATTTCGACTCTAATCGAAACAGCTGAAAAATTCGGTCTAAAGCTTGAGAGAAATGATAAATTTGGTCTCGATTATGCGGAAACCCTAAAGCAGTGGCAAATTAATTTCAATCAGGCTAGTGATAAAGTTATAGCTCAGGGATTCGACCAACGCTTTATCCGTATGTGGCGTTATTATCTCAGCTATTGTGAAGCCGGCTTTCGCGATGGCCGCCTGGATCTACATCAGATTCTGTTACGTAAAAGCAGATGAAAAAATGAGTCAGTGGTGGAAACAACTGATGTGGTATGGCCTACCTGGTCTACCGTTGGCATTTTTGGGATTGCCACTGGTTATTTTTTTGCCTCCAATTTACGCTGATGAATTTGGCTTGGGAATGGCAAGTGTTGGTTTCCTGCTCATGTTCTCACGTTTGTGGGATCTCTGCTCTGATCCTGTCGCAGGTTACCTGGGTGACCGATTCAATATTAAAAACGGACGTAGAAGATTGATGATCTATAGTGGCGCCCCGCTATTGATCATATCCTGCTATATGCTCTTCATTCCATCTGGCATACCTGACGCAGCTTATCTGCTGATTTGGTCAGCACTGTTATATACAGGCTGGACATGGGTAGTTATTCCATATTCAGCCTGGGGCGCTGAACTCTCTACGGACTACACCAGGCGATCGCAAATCACATCAGTTAGAGAGATTTATGTGCTGATTGGCACGTTAACTGTAGTAACCATTCCTCTACTGATTGCAGACCATCAAAACAGTCAGTTATTAGAAATAGTCGGCATTATATTTATAGTAACTTTCCTGCTTTCCATGCCTGGATTGCTGCTAGTTCCGAATCAGGTAAAAGAGGGCAAACAAACAGGATTAAAGGAAGGGATGAAGCTTCTCAAGAAGAATGCTCCTTTAAAAAAGCTTTTACTTGCCTATTTGTTAAACGGTATCGCAAATGCCATACCTGCCAGTCTTTTTTTGCTCTATGTTGAGTTTGCTTTGGGACTCAGTGACAAAACATGGCTATTTCTCACCGTATACTTCGCATCAGGGCTATTGGGTCTACTGATCTGGTTACCCCTGTCCCACCGTATACAGAAACACTCCGCGTGGGCTGTGGCATTGGTATTCTCAGCATCTGTTTTTGTCTGGGTACCTCTGCTACCTAGCGGTGAAATATATCCTTTTCTTATTATCTGCCTGTTGACAGGTCTCAGCCTTGGAATTGACATCTCACTACCAGCTGCCATCCAGGCAGATGTAATCGATATCGACAGAGCTGATGGCGGTGGTGAACGGGCAGGAATTTTCTTCGGTCTGTGGGGTATGGCTACGAAACTGTCACTGGCACTAGCCATTGGACTTGTCTACCCCCTGGTTCAATCAAATGGGTTCAACCCTACCCTGCCAACCGAGCAGGGCATACAGGCGCTTATCCTCGCCTATGGCTTACTTCCAATTCCATTCAAGCTGGCAGCAGCCTGGATGATATGGCATTTCCCACTGAATAGCCGGCAACTCAAAATTTTACAAAGGAGTACTAATAGTGAAATTTCTTACCAACAAATGGCTACTCAGCCTGGTTCTACTGATGACACTAGGGTGCTCCAACATGAAACCCATTGACTATCTGGAAACTCAACCGGAGTTCGATCTATTTGAGTATTTCGATGGAGAGCAACAAGCCTGGGGCGTCTTTGTTGATAGATTCGGAACATTACGCAAAAGATTCACGGTTAAGATTGTTGGCAACGTCACTGACAACCTCTTAAAGCTAGAAGAATCGTTCGTTTATGATGATGGGTCTACTCAACAGCGGGTGTGGCTGATAAACCGGGTGGATAAACACAACTATACAGGTACAGCTTTGGATATTGTCGGTGAAGCAAAGGGGCAAGCATACGGTAGCAGCCTGCAATGGCAATATAAGATGGACCTTTCGATCAATAACAAGGATTGGCGAGTTCATTTTAACGACTGGATGTTTCTCATAGATGAAGAGACACTGGTTAATAGAGCTGAAGTCACCAAGTTTGGTATCAAAATCGGAGAAGTCCTACTATTTTTTAGAAAGAGTGTAAATCATGACTAAGCATACTTATTTCAGATCACGCATATTGACTGTTATTTTACTGGCACTGCTTTACAGTTCTCAGGTATCTGCAAACCAGGGGATGAAGATCAAAGATATTCACTTCGATCAATACCTTTTGACGGATAGTGGTGAACTGGAACTTAAAGGTGCAGGAATGTTGACATGGGGTATCTTGATCGACCTATACGCAGCTGCTCTTTATACCTCTCAAGACAGTGCCAAACAGGAGAGACGACTGGTAATACACTACCTGGTACCTGTCAAGGTATCGCAAATTCGCAAAACTGCTGAAAAATTCATATTGGAGCAGCAAGGAGAAAACAGGCTGGAGATGATACGTCCCTCTTTGGATCGGTTACATGCTGCAATGCATGATGTTCAACCCGGTGATCGCTATGCCTTGACTTCCACAGACCAGGGAGAGATAAAACTTGAGCTCAATCATCAGGAAGTAATATCCCTCTCAGACAGAATTCTTGCTGAGTCATACATGGATATATGGTTAGGACAGAATCCTATTGATGATAAATTGAGATTGAGTCTGATTGGGCAATAGCAGGTTCTTTCGAGATATCCTCGCTATATGCCAGCATATTTTGCCTCTAAGATCATCCACCCCCGCCAGGTAAAGAGCTTCCTCAACAGAATTCTGGCAGCAAAAGTACTTTTTCTACACCTTTATTGAACCACCCACTTCAATCAATTGTCTGGTTATCGTAGAATTAAACCAGAGCGACAACCATGCCGATCCTGACATGCGCTTAACATCCATATGGCATTTGTTTGTTAAGGTATAAGAAATGAAGCAATTACCGATCAGTTTACAGCTGCTCAAGCAGGCTTTGGATACTGCCAATGACGGATTAGTGATCGCTGAACGGGAAGGTGATGACACTATCCTACTATATGTAAATAGTGCTTTTGAACGGCTTACCGGCTATACAGAGGAAGATATCCTCTATCAGGACTGTCGATTCCTTCAAGGGGAAGACCGAGACCAGGAGGCTCGCCAGGTCATTCGCCAAGCGATTGAATCTAATCAACCCTGCCGAACCAGGCTTCGTAACTACCGCAAGGATGGCTCCCTCTTTTGGAACGAATTGAGCATTACCCCAATTATCAGCGCTGAAGATGGTCTAACTTACTATATCGGCATTCAAAAAGATGTCACTAAAGAAGTTGAAATCGAACAAGAATTAGAACAGGCAAAACAGCGCATTAAACAGCTGGAAAAGAAACTTACAAGCAAGGATTGACCACTATTCAAACCTCTTTTCATCCTCCTTATGAAACTGGGCGCTTGTAGAACAGTGGTAATTTCAGATGTTTAAAGCGCTATATATTATTACTGATTTACAAACTTCATTCTCATAATGCTTTTCCGGATAAGAGCCAGCACGCTCACTTAAGTTTATTGCCAACCATCAGCCCATGAATTTCACACAATCAGCCACCTCTAGATTCGGCCTCATCATAATTGGTGATGAACTGCTATTTGGTAGCAGAAATGACCAACACCTAGCCCATTTCCGTAGCCTACTCAGAGCGCATGGTAAGCAACTCATCAGATCCTGGATACTACCTGATGAGGAACTGAGCCTTACCCGTCATCTCTCATTCTCTATGGCAGCACAACACCCGGTATTCGTCTGCGGCGGCATTGGCGCAACACCTGATGATTTAACTCGAAGCTGTGCAGCTCAGGCATCAGGAGTCACGCTGGAACGCCATTCCGAGGCTAAACATCTTATCGAAGATCAATTTGGGGAAGCAGCCTATCCGACTCGCATAAAAATGGCCGATCTCCCTATGGGGTGTGATCTGATTCCAAATCCACACAACCAGATACCTGGTTTCAGCATCAATCGACACTACTTTTTACCAGGTTTCCCAGAAATGGCCTGGCCGATGGCTGAGTGGGTGCTGAAACACTACTATTCAGGTGCCAAGTGTAAGTTCCAGGAAAAATCGCTACTTGTGCTTAACACACCAGAAAGCTCACTCGTGCCGCTTATGGATGATATGAATCTCCACTTGAGTGATCTCAAACTTTTCAGTCTTCCAAAATTTGGCAGTCAAGGGACTATCGAACTGGGCTTACGCGGTAGCGGTGATATCGATAGCGCGTTTAAATTACTACAGAAATCACTTGCAGAGTATGAGATACCTTTTCAAATGATTGAATAGTTTACTTGTTACTTCTGCATAACTCTTTGCAGCTCTTCCACAATATGCAAACTGTGGTTTTTTGCATCCACTTTTCTGTATATAGCGGCAATCTTACCTGCCGGATCAATGATAAAAGTCTGCCTTTTAGCGAAAATGAAGGGCCATAACCTAAACAATGAACCATAGGATTGAGCGACTCCGCCCTCTACATCAGATAGAATTGGAAATCCAAGCTCGAATTTCTCAGCAAATCTCTGATGGCTTCTCTGATCATCTGTGCTCACCCCAAGAACCACTACTTCCAACCCCTCAAAAACCGAGCGCTGATCTCGAAAAGCACAAGCTTCAGTTCTACAGCCTGGTGTATCATCTTTGGGGTAAAAATAGAGTACTACCCAACGACCACGGTAATCCTTCAAGCTATGCGCTTTACCGGTCTGATCATGGAGGATGAATTCTGCCGCCATATCACCAAGTTTCATAACAGATATTACCTATTACAAGTCATGCTCTATTGCCTTGATAGAAACCACAAGATCAGCATGCTCATTATGTACAATATTATCCAACTAAGATGTGACTTTTTGTACAACTCAGAGTCACAATGTTATACCTATTCGTTCACCTTTGCAGGAGCAAAACATGAAAGTAGCAATTTTAGGTGGCACTGGATTTGTTGGCCAATATCTAGTGGATGCACTGGTGCGACAGGGAGATACGCCAAGAGTACTGATCAGACATATTCCGAAGCAGATGCCTATGGCTGGAGATCAAGTGGAATGGTTTGCAGGTAACATAGAAGATAACAATAGTATAAGAATGCTATTGAAAGATGTTGATGCAGTGATTTATAACATCGGTATTCTAAGGGCCTTTCCTGAACAAGGTATCACCTTTGAAAAGTTGCAATACAGAGGAGTAGTGAAAACTGCAGCTCTGGCCCGGGAGATGGGTATAAAGCGCTTCATTCTTATGAGTGCTAACGGGATAGACCACAAACTGACACCATACCAAAAGACTAAAGTTGCTGCGGAGGAGAATCTGAAACATAGCCAGCTTGACTGGACCATATTCAGACCATCAGTCATCTTTGGTAACCCACGTGGGCGTCAGGAGTTTGCATCGATGTTGAAAAAGGAGATCATCGATCCACCTCTACCCGCGCCACTCTTCTATGAAGGATTAATTCCTCACGAACCAGGCGGATTTAAACTCTCACCTGTTCATGTTGAAGATGTTGCCCAGGCTTTTGCAAAGTCACTGACAAAACAAGAAACCATTGGCAAAACCTATACTCTGGGTGGCCCTGAAGATTTAAGCTGGCGAACCATCCTCAGATTAATTGCCCAGGCAAATAGTAAAGAAAAACTGATGCTACCCGTACCGACTTTCGCCCCCAGCATGGTAGCCATGTTACTCGATAGATACTCCTGGTTCCCCATCAGCAGAGATCAGATTCGAATGTTGACCAAAGGCAATATATGTAGAGGTGACGAAATATATAAGCTTTGCAGTATTGATCCAAAATCATTCTGTCCAGAGACTATTCAGTATCTTAACAGTGAATATAAAGCTACTGAAGATGACACTGCACCTGCCTGCTAGTGGGTCTTGCGGGTAATTCGGTATTAAACAACTGGAAAAAATCGGAATCGATCATCATGCAAGAAAACGTACTCCCAAAACTGCCACAAAGTCAGATCCCGGAGAGTCGGGGAAAGAGGATATTGAAACTTGGCCAGTTGGCAGGTGGAATGGCTGGAGGTGCTTTTACTGAAGGCGTGAAACGATTGTTCACTGGGGAATCCCTGAACCCTTCCACTCTACTTCTTACACCGGCTAATGCCAACCGTTTATCCAAACAACTTGCTGAGTTGCGTGGAGCGGCAATGAAGCTTGGTCAGATGATCTCTATGGAAGCGGGTGACCTGTTACCTGAAGAATTCAGTCAACTCCTGACACGGTTACGCGAAGACGCTGATCAGATGCCATTAGGTCAAGTAGCCCAGGTACTTGAGCAGAACTGGGGAAAAGATTGGGATCGTCAGTTCAAACGGTTTAACTTTACCCCAATTGCTGCAGCCTCGATCGGGCAAGTGCATGAAGCGATAACGAAACAGGGGCGACACCTGGCAATTAAAATCCAGTACCCTGGCATTCGTAAAAGCATAGATAGCGATGTAGATAATGTCGCATCCCTACTAAAGTTGCTTCGAATGATTCCAGAAGAACTGAATGTCAATGGCTTACTTGTCGAAACAAAACAACAACTACACCAGGAAGCAGACTATTTTCAGGAAGCAGTAAACCAAAAGTCATATGCAGTGCAATTGGGATCTGTAACTGGATTCAAACTACCTACTCCGGTTGATGATATGACAACAAGAGAAGTACTGTGTATGGATTTCATACCAGGAGTACCCTTGGATCAGCTTACTCAACACTCATCGGAGATTAAAAATGCAGTTGCCCATCGACTAACATGGCTTTCACTTCAAGAAACCTTTCGCTGGGGCATGGTTCAAACCGACCCGAATTTTGCGAACTATCGATATGACGATAAAACTGAACAATTAGGACTGCTTGATTTTGGCGCTGTTCGATATTATGAAAAAACTCGCATTATGGCCTTCCACAACTTACTGAGCAGTTTATTGGAAGATGATATAAAACAAGTGGAACAGGCTGCAATCGAAGTGGGTTATCTAGATCCTCAAGCACCGGAACTCTACCGTTCTGCGATCTGCAATCTATTGAAGCATGTCGCCGAACCTATGAGACAGAATGGAAGCTACGATTTTGCAAACTCGGATTTGATGACGCGAATGAGCGAACAGGTGATTTATCTTCGTCTAAATCAACACTATTGGCACCTGCCACCACATGATGTTCTGATGCTACATCGTAAACTGGCAGGACTCTACCTGGCATGTGTACGATTGAAGGCCAAGGTTGATGTGCGTGCCCTGATTCTTGATATTTTATCCTAGGGCCAGTTCTATTAACCCGGCGACTAAGTATGTCGTCTTCAGGGTTAATAGTCACGGAAACAGTACATTTTCGCGACAAGAGGCCGGTTTGTGACTTGCTCAGAGATTCCCTGGTTATTTATTCCCTGCAGTTGATGGGTTGAACCACTTAAGCAACACTAATCCAACCACGGCAGAAAGCCCTGACCCCAGTAAAATACCAATCCGGTCACCCATAATCACCGCACCCTCCCCACTCTGCTCAAATGCCAGTGAAGCAATGAACAGACTCATAGTGAATCCAATCCCACACAACACCGAAGTCGCAAAAAATCCAGACCAACTTGCTCTAGTGGGTAGCTGAGCAAAGCCCAACAAAACTGCCACTCCACAAAACAGAAGAATGCCTAAGGGTTTACCCAGAAACAGCCCAGCAGCTATTCCTAAAGGTATGGGTTCAAGTAAATCACTAACACTTAAGCCTGAAAGTGAAACCCCTGCATTGGCAAAGGCAAATACCGGCAAGATAAGAAACGCTACCCATTGATGCAGGCCATGTTCAACCTCCCTTAAGGGGGAGCGACTTTCATCCTTAGGATCTTTAATTGGAATCATTAAACCCAGTACCACACCAGCTAGTGTGGCATGAACACCCGACTTCAATACGGCTATCCAGAGTATAACCCCAACAACCAAATAGGCGGATAAGCGCGTTACATTCTTAATATTCAATAGAAAAAGAGTCGAAATCGCGGTAATAGCCACAATCAAACTGGAGAGGGAGAGGTCAGCAGTATAAAAAATAGCAATAATAATGATCGCTCCCAAATCATCAAAAATTGCCAGGGCCATTAAAAACACACGCAATGAGACAGGCACCCGATTTCCAGCCAATGACAGAATGCCCAGTGCAAAGGCGATATCAGTCGCGGCAGGGATAGCCCAGCCACTCAGTGCGATGGGGTCTCCCACATTAAAGGCAAAATAGATGGCGGCAGGAACCAGCATCCCACCAATTGCCCCCAAACCAGGTAGAACAATCTGATCAATACGTGACAACTCCCCCTCTAGAAACTCCCTTTTCACCTCCAAGCCAATTAGCATAAAAAATACAGCCATTAAGCCATCATTGATCCATAAAAGCAGTGGCTTGGCCAGGTGCAGAGCACCGACTCGAATCTCAACAGGGGTATTCAGCAGAGAATCATAGATCCAGTTCAGGGGTGAGTTCTCCAACAACATGGCAAACACAGCTGCAAAAATCAGGATAATGCCACTTGCAGAGTCCCTTCGCATAAAGTCCTGAATCCATTCAGAAAACTCTTTTGCATATACTTGATTATTATTCATGATTATTCAGTACCCCAGCCATCTCTATAGATGAGTAACTTCAGTTTTTTTATTTATACACCCAATCAAAACAGGTCAAACTAAACAGGTGTAGTGTTCTGTTGCTGATCACTATTGTCCAACAAAATGGGTTTGGCTTACAGAGTAATTTTACTTAGCTGGCATGCTTTGAAGGATACTTTATTATAGCTTGTCAGTTCCTTCATGAGCCGATGATAAATTATTGCTTAAGAAGAAACTTCTGGGAGAGCAGAAAAATAGACAAAGTGGCCTCTAAAACCATGCATGTAAACAGTTAAGATAGAGTAAACCAATAGAATATTATTCGTCGCAATGTCAGAATGACAAAGCAGAAGACGATCTCTGATTAACTAACAAGTTACCTTATATTCTTTAAAGCAGCTCTTTTATCGCACTAACCAACTGCTGACTTTCAGGTTTAATCTGACTGGGAAAACTCCCAATTAATTCACCTTCGCGGTTCAGTAGATATTTATGAAAATTCCAAGCTGGATACTCTCCCGCCTGGCGCGCAAGTTCTTGATATAGAGGATCAGCATTTCCTTTGCGAACAACTATCTTTTCGAACATCGGAAACTCTATGCTGTAGGTATTTCGGCAGAAAGACTGAATCTCTTTTTCGCTCCCAGGTTCCTGGGAACCAAAATCATTACTGGGAAAACCCAATACAACCAGTCCTCTCTCTTTGTAAGTATGGTAAAGCTGTTCCAAACCATCATACTGGGGAGTAAACCCACATTTACTTGCTGTATTTACAATCAGTACAACCTTTCCAGAATAGGCATCACAAAGGTTAATTTGAGAATCATCAGCAAGTTTACGTTTGTCAAAATTGAGCGTATCAGGGCATTTTTCAGCACTGACCTGGTGGGTTACCAGCAACATCATGATTAATATTATTCTCATCATATCATCAGATTTCCGCTTGAGTGCATCGAATCTTTATCTAGAGATTCCCACCGAGAGCGATTTCCAGTCCAGCTAATTATATCACTGATATGTTTGTTATTTAGTGTTTTCCCTGATTTATCAGGTAATTCATTTAACAGGCTGGGTATTTCTTGCTGTATGTAGGTCAGTGCTTTTTTAAGGGATTTAATCACAGCCCTTGAGGTCACTGTTGCTCCAGTGATCTGATCAAACTCTCCACCATCACGTTTAACACCCCAATCATCTTGTTTTGGCGAAGTTAGAGAATGACCATGAAACTGCTTCAACCAATCAGATCGACTCGACTCAATCTTGTCACCCAGGCCAGGTGTCTCATGGTGCGCCACTACCTCAACACCAGAAAGGGTTCCATCAGCCAATATGCCCATTAGCAGGGTTATCTTACCGTTATACCCATGTTGGGCTTCCACACTCAGCAATGTAGCGATAAGATGACCTTTCAATGTTGCAGTATAAACTGTGACAGGCTCTCCACCATTGATCCATTCAGCTGATTCTAGTTTTATCGGATGATCAAATGGGTGATTATCATATCGCTCCGACTCAAGCACCTGATTAAACGCCTGACGGGTGGCTTCCCGTTGATTTTCAAATATCTGTTCGGCTGTAACCTGATGGACCAAACTCACCATCGTTACCCCAATTGCAGTGAAAATTCCAACAGTCAGACCTGTCGAAATCAGTTTGTAGAAGTGACTTGGTAGTCTGTTCATTACATTTGCACTACATACTGATAATTGATTTCAAAACCCATCAGGCGAATATTGACAATCAGCCTTCATCAATACCTTCATCAATCGGATTATGGATTATTTCATGGAGTCGGCTGCCGGGCACAACTGAACTCAGTATTTCAGCCCCACTCTCTTCTATGATATGCATCTGTTGATCATAGAATCGTTCTGTCTCTTGAATCTGCCTCTCGTATCCACTCATGTTACACCTCGGAATTTGCATAATATTTAAAGTATATTCTTGTACACAACATGTACAAATATTACTTTAGTAGTTATCTGACCAATGTCCAGTAGTGAATGCCTTGTAAAAAACAGGGTACTTTCAGGCAGACTGGATATCTCTTAACAAATCACCACTCTTTCTTCAATCTTCACTTAAAAGTTGTACAGCATTCAGGATAAACACAAATATTGGTAACTTAACCACTGGATTATTAACGAAAGGGAGGCATATAGAGAGCAGACCAAATCTGGTGCCAAAAAAAAGGGGTGCTTGGCAGCACCCCGAAAAACCGGTAGAGACTACCGGCGGAGGATCATAAGTAAAACTATTTTATCCGTTCATCCAGCCACTGGCCGATTGCAGGAGGGACTTGCTTCTGAGCTTTTCCACTGACGTAAATACCGATGTGGCCACCAGGAAAAGAGAGTTCGGTATAGTCTTTGCTGCTGGTTCTGTCACGCAGTGCACGGGATGCATCGGGTGGAACCAGATGATCTTGCTCAGCATAGATATTGAGTACCGGACAGGTGATATTTTTCAGGTCAATCTGACGATCACCAATAGTTACGCCCCCCTCCAGGAAACCGTTTTTCTGGTAGAAGTCTTTAGTGAATTGACGGAAAGTCTCACCAGCTTGATCAGGACTGTCAAAGATCCACTTTTCCATGCGCAGGAAGTTTTTCAGTTTGTCCTCATCTTCCAGCACATCCACCATGCTCAGATATTTCTGGCCGGTAAGACTGAAAGGCTTGAGCGAGAGAAATGTCCAGTTGAGTAACTCTCCCGGTACATTACCCAAAGTGTCGATGAGTAGGTCGACATCCATATGTTGTACCCATGCAGAGAGCATGTTGTCCGGTGTCTTGAAGTCTACCGGGGTTACCATGGTAACCAGATTTTTTACCTTGTCCGGATGCATAGAAGAGTAGCAGAGGCTGAATGCACCTCCCTGGCAAATCCCCAGAAGGTTGATTTTATCCAATTTATGGCGCTTGCGAATGACATCGACGCAGCGATCCAGATAACCATTGATGTAGTCATCCATTGTGAGCGCACGATCTGCCTCATCGGGATAACCCCAATCCACCAGATAGACATCCTGGCCTGCTGCCAGCAGATTTCTTACGGTAGATCGATTTTCCTGAAGGTCGGTCATATAGGGGCGATTCACCAGCGCATAGACGATTAGTGTAGGCACCGAACTCTGAACCACATCGGCAGGCGACTCGTATCTATAGAGGCGTAATTTATCCTCGGAATAGACCTCGACTTTGGGAGTAACCCCAGCATCAATCTTCTCCGCATTCAGCAAATTTTCGACACCTTTGCCAAGTTTACGGCTGTAGTCGAGCATCTCTTCGGCCATCTGGTCTGGCCGGATATTAAATGGTTGCACGTCTCTTCTCCTCAATTCCTATCATGTGATCTTCACAGTGATAAAGTTCGGGTGCTTCAGCTTTTAGGCTGAGCCTTTTTGGTTGTGGCTTTCTTTTTCACGCTGGCTTTTTTCTTGGCAGCAGGCGCAGGTTTCACCGCTGCTTCCGCAGAAGCCTGTTTAGGCTTACTGGTTGCCATCGAGCGTAATTCAATCATCTGCTCTTTGAGCAATTCGATCTCAGCCTTCATCGACTTGGATTCACGACGGGACTCCTGCAAACGATCCTGAAGGGTGCGAAGTTCTCGACGGGTTGGCATATTCAATCCACCCAGAGTTTCATCAACCACATGTCCCATGCGCTGCTTCAGTTTCATAAGACTGTTGACCAGAGAGCCATGAATCTTCGCGTATTCCGGGGTCATGACCTGCTCGCCATAAACCTCTTCACTACTGCTGACCCATAGATCGTATAGTCCGCGGGCACTATCGATCTGTTTGCCGCTTTCTGCCACTTCCTGGATCTTATCCTTCATGCGATTGGCGGAGAGCAATCCCAGGTTGGAAAAGAACTGCATGTACTCACCCAGATTGCGTTGATACTGCATCATAGAATTGGTGAGTTTTTTATACTGCCCCTCTTCTTCGCGCATATAGCCAAGTCCGGGTGCGCTCAGAAAGCGTTCCAGGCCATCCTGACTCGGCATATTTCTCAACAAATCCCCCGGCATCAAAGAGAGAGAGGAGACCATCCGCTGCCAGTTATCCATCGGCATTTCCCAAAATGCCATCATTTTGTGCATGGCGTCGTCGCCAGCACTCTCTGTGCCGTTAAAGACACCCTCCAGACTGTTCGAGAACATCTTTTGCAGGTCACTGACAGTACGATTCGCAGCATCCATCCAGTTAGTACTGTTCTGGGCATTGCCGTAGTAACCCTCAGCCAGGCGGAAGTAGCTTTTAGTCTGCTCCATCATCTTGCCCATAAAGTTACCGGTCATATCGCTGGTAGAGGGGGATACCGCCTGCCACCAGTGATCCATGGCACTTTCAATGGGAGATTTAGGTGCTTCCATACCCATCGCCTTACGGCTCATATCAGTCCAGTTCTCCCAATACTGCTGCTGGACTTTCATCCAATCATCATTCCAAAACGCTGATTCACTCATGGTATTGTCTCGTCGTTATGTCACTTTGGTCTTTGTGTCTCATTTGGGTTGAACTGCTATTTGTCACATAAGCTTGTCTGATTAAAGACAAAGGACTATAAAAACCCAGCAGTGAACACTCATACCCACTAAGCTAGCAATAAAATTTGTGCGCTGCAACATTTTTTGTTAAAACATGTTCTACGGTTGGCCTAATCATGGTGCAGTGCGATTATCCAAAGCCGCCAAGCGTCTGTCTTTGAGTGAGACTGACAGAGATCAATAAACTAAAAATTATGAGGATTACCCAACGTGAGCGAAAACATAGTCATCGTAGGAGCAGCCCGTAGCGCCATCGGTACATTCAGTGGCAGCCTGGCCAAGATCCCAGGACATGAACTTGGTGCTACCGTCATTAAAGGCTTGCTGGAACGGAGTGGCGTTAAGCCTGATCAGGTCGATGAAGTAATTCTTGGACAGGTGCTAACCGCAGGAACAGGCCAGAATCCTGCGCGCCAGGCAAGTATCGCAGCCGGCCTTCCGGTAGAGACCCCTGCCCTCACCATCAACAAAGTTTGCGGTAGCGGCCTGAAGGCTGTCCACTTGGCAATGCAGGCAGTTGCCTGTGGAGATGCCGAGATTGTTGTGGCTGGTGGTCAGGAAAATATGAGCATGTCGCCACATGTCCTGCCCAACTCTCGTAACGGAAGCAAAATGGGTGACTGGAAACTGGTCGACACCATGATCAAGGATGGCCTGTGGGATGCCTTCAATAACTACCACATGGGTACTACTGCTCAAAACATTGCCGACAAGTTCGGTTTCAGCCGGGAAGCTCAAGATGAGTTTGCCGCTGCATCCCAACAGAAAGCAGAGAGCGCCCTCAACGACCAGGTTTTCAATGACGAAATCGTCCCTGTCGAGATTCCTCAACGCAAAGGTGAGCCACTGGTTTTCGATCGTGACGAATTCCCTCGTGCCGGAACCACTGCTGAATCCCTCGGCAAATTGCGCCCTGCTTTCTCCAAAGAGGGCACTGTAACTGCCGGTAACGCTTCAGGACTGAATGATGGTGCTGCAGCGGTACTGGTTATGTCTGAGAGTAAAGCCCAGGAATTAGGTCTCACCCCCTTGGCCCGGATTGTTGCATTCTCCTCAGCAGGTGTTGATCCTGCAATTATGGGTACAGGACCTATCCCTGCCTCGACAAAATGTCTCGAGAAAGCTGGCTGGACTACCAATGATCTGGACAGGATTGAAGCCAATGAAGCCTTCGCAGCCCAAGCCATGTGCGTCAATCAAGAGATGGGCTGGGATAAGGCGAAGGTAAATGTTCACGGTGGCGCTATCGCTCTGGGTCACCCAATCGGCGCCTCCGGATGTCGAGTACTGGTCACCCTGCTGCATGAAATGAAGCGGAGTAACAGCCAAAAAGGACTGGCAACCCTCTGTATCGGTGGCGGTCAGGGTGTCGCACTGGCAGTCGAAAAAGTCTAACTGACGACTCCCCCGGAGCGCTTATCAGCCTCCTGGGGGAGGCGCTTACTCACACACAAGTCATTATTTCCTCACTCAATCCAAAGAATCATTCTGTTCAATGCTTAGAATGTTGTAAACTGGTCGGATCGAATTATCAGCCATAGCAGCAGAAATATGACAGATCGCATTATTAAAAAATATCCCAATCGTCGTTTATACGATACAGAGCAGAGTAAATACATCACTCTGACCCAACTCCGTCAGCTGATTGTCGGCGGTGAGTTGATCAAAGTTATCGACTCCACCACTGAAGATGACATCACCCGTTCCATACTGCTACAGATCATTCTGGAGAGTGAATCTGGTGGCAAACCACTCTTCACCGCCGATATGCTCTCTCAAATCATCCGCTTCTATGGCGGCACGCTGCAGGGTATTTTCGGTAACTACCTCGAGCAGAGTCTGGGGCTGTTCACAGCACAGCAGGAACAGATCAAGAAGAATATGGGTGAAGATCCATTTAGCGCAATGACCAACCTGGCTCAAAACAACATGAAAATGTGGTCGGATATGCAGAAAGATTTTTTTGCTGCAGCTGGTTTTTCAGCTTCAAAAAAGGAAGATAAGTAGCCTATGAGCTAATTCAGCTCAATTCACATTGAAATATAACCCATTGTTTTTATTATTAATAATAATATAACTGATTAGCCAACCAGATCCACCTCAGTTACAGACAAAAAAATCTTTGTGCGGCGCACAATTTTTCTTGACAAGCTCCCGAATCTGCCATATGCTGCACTGCAACAATGCTGCAACGCACAACCAACTAGGAGCGCACAACATGGCAAACGCAAAAGAGAGCATCGAGATGATCAACGAGTTCAACACTACCGGTTACGATAGTATTCGTCAGTTGACCGACATCAGCCTGAAAACCTGGAACCAGGTTATGGAAGCACAGATGAACACCTTCAACAGCCTGATGACAACCAGCATGGACCAGCTGAAGCTTGTTTCTGAAGCAAAAGATTACCACGAAGTCGTTCGCGGCCAGATGGACATGACCCGTAAACTGGGTGAAGAGATGATGAACAAGACCCGTGAAGCAGTAGAGATGAGCCAGAAAACCGGTGAAGAAGTACGTAGCTGGTACGAGAGCAACCTGGCTACCGCCAACGAGCAGATCAGCAAAGCAGCAGAAAAGGCTGCCTAATCCAGCCCTGGATTTCGTGCTGTTAAAACCGGCGCCTGGTGCGCCGGTTTTATTTCTTTAAAGTCCGTAGATTGTAGACGGATGAATCATTCCACCAATCCAGTCTTTATCGAAAGACTGTTCATTCACCACATTGAACACATAGGCATCTATGCTGGGTGAAAAGGTGGCATTTTAAATTTCAATTTTTCGAACTGTTGAATTCCTGTTATTCCAAATTGAGGAAATAGAATAATGAGCTGTAAAGACAAAATCGCTGTTATCACTGGTGGTCTTGGTGGTATCGGTACCGCAATCTGCCTGCGTCTAGCCCAGGAAGGTGCCAAAGTTGTAGCTACTTGCCATCCTGCAGAAACCGATCAAGTTGATGCCTGGAAACAGAGCCAACAGGATCAAGGTGCTCAGATTGATGTCGTTGCAGGTGATGTTTCCACTCCTGAAGGTGGCGAAGCTCTGATGAGTGAGATTGTCGAAAAATTTGGTCAGGTTGATATTCTCGTAAACTGCGCCGGTATTACCCGGGACACCACCATGAAGAAGATGACTTCCGACCAGTGGGATGCAGTCATCGACACCAATCTCAACAGCGTATTCTACGTCACCCGCCCAATTTGGAACGGCATGGTGGATCAGGGTTTTGGACGTGTTATCAATATCTCTTCTGTCAACGGTCAGCGTGGACAGTTTGGACAGACCAACTATTCAGCAGCTAAGGCAGGCATGCACGGTTTCACCATGGCTCTGGCCTATGAAGGTGCAGCAAAAGGCGTGACTGTGAATACTGTATCTCCTGGTTATATTGAAACCGCAATGACTGCAGCAATGCGAGATGACGTCCGCGAAGCTATTGTTGGCGGCATTCCAATGCGCAGGATGGGTCAACCAGAAGAGATTGCACAAGCAGTGGCATTTCTCGCTGATGACGCAAGTACCTATGTCACAGGTGCAAACCTACCTGTCAATGGTGGTCTTTTTATTCACTAGTTTATCACTTCTCCCTCGAGTGATTCTTTAACCCGGCATCCACTGCCGGGTTTTTTTTGCCCATACAGAAGATGTTTCATGGTTTGTATGACTGGTTCAGGGAGAGGAGAGCAGGCTGGCTATATAACTCAGGACTGATTCACTGGGTGGTCAGTCGAGAAATATTTTCGAAGACAATTACAGGATTGCTTGGCAATCACCGCTGCTAGTTGTTGAAAATCAGATATTTAGAGCTTTTACTAACCAGAACATAGAATCAACGCTTGATGTCGTAAGGATCGTCACCAAATGGATCAGGCCATGCAGGATCTTCAGGCCAGGCTTGTAAGCTTTTATTGAGTAACATCTTAATTCTCCAACAGTTATCTCTACTTCTATATACGCAATATCGGTGCCACAAGAAAAAACTCGATGATTTACATCAATATATGTAACGAGTAGAAGTAGATTCCTGGTGTATTGTAAAGCTTTTCGACGCTCTAACTGTCAGATTTATAGTGTTTTTCGGTAATATTCAACAAATGTTCGCTAGCTATTTGATAACACTAGCCCCCACTTATAGAGCAATGTGTTAAGAAATTCGACACTTCATTGCGCTACCCCACGTATCCATTTTTTATTCTCAAACCGACAGTTATGGTAGATAGTTGATGTAGATATCCACCTTAGGAGTGCTCGCCCTTAAAAAACTATTCACAACCCTTAAAAAAGCTGTCATCTGATACTAAGACATCACGACATTGTGCTGTTGCATAGGTGAACCCACCAGGAACACTGAATTTGTCTTGCTTCTCCATTGAGACCAACTGCTTTGCAGCACTACATGACTCTCGCTCAGCGCACTGTTGCCCTTTACCACAAACCTTGGTTTGTAGTTTTTCACAGGGCGTCTTCTCCCCTGAGTTGTTCTGCGTACAGGGCTTGAAAAAATCCTCATTACCCAACCCTTCCAGACAGTGGGTGGAAGTTTCAAGTACCATACCAGCCCAACTTTCGTTCAGTTCTTCACGCTCCATTGCCAATAATTGACGGGCAGGATCACAGGATGGGTAGGAGCTGCACTCATTGTGCTCTCCACAAACTTTTCTCACCAGTTGCATACAGGCCGCATTGAGCCTGTCACGCTCCTGCTCGTGTTGAGCTTCGATTATTGCAACATCTTTGATTACCACCCCGTTCCTCACAATAATAACCGCACCATTGTCCAAACTATGGACACCATCCCATAGGGGAGAACTCACCCCCTCAGCAGTACGTGTTACCTTATTGGTGTTAGGGTCGATGTTTATATGACTCCCATCTTGCAATGCTCCCTGCCAAGCATAACTATCAGCGAGACTAACGGTTGAGAGCATTAACAGAAGTGTCGTGATCATGCGACGCAACAGCATGGTTTTTCACCCCATCAAAAAATCGATCAACGAATTAAAATCAGAAGAATATCACAGATCACCGGTTGTCGGAGAATGCCCTCTATTTACCCACGCCGCCAACTGTGAAAACGCTCAACCCAGGAGAGTAGTTTTTCCGGAGTGTGTGCCCTTTTCCATGCGCCAGCTGCATATTTATTGGCTTCGAACAGTGTTGGATAGATATGAATGGTTCCAAGTATTTTGTTCAGACCGAAACCATGCTTCATCGCAGAAGTAAATTCACCGATCAATTCACCTGCATTCTCACCCACAATTGTGGCACCCAGCACTCTATCCTTCCCCGGTGGGGTCAATACTTTGACCATACCGGAGGTCTCCCCTTCGGCTATCGCCCGATCCAGCTCTGAAAGGTCAAATTTAGTTACCTCATATTCGATGCCCTGCTGATCAGCTTCCAGCTCATTGAGTCCTACACGGGCTACCTCCGGATCGGTGAAGGTTGCAAAGGGAATCACCGAGTAGTCCACCTTGAATCGTCGAAACAGACCAAACAGGCTATTTACCGCGGCATACCAGGCCTGGTGTGCCGCAGTGTGAGTAAACTGATAGGGACCCGCCACATCACCACAGGCATAGATCGATGGTATGGAGGTTTGCAGGTACTCATCTGTCTGCAAAGTGCCATTGGGGTTAAGCGCCAGATTCAACGCCTCCAGGCCGAACCCGTTGGTATTTGGTTTACGCCCTACAGCAACCAGGACCTGATCAAAGGTTACATTAACCGACTCCCCCTGATAGTCACAGATAAGCACGTTCTCTCCCTGCTCCTGAATGAATTCAACCGCCTTGTGTCCGACCAGAAGCTGAATGCCCTCCTCCTGGAAGCGCTGTGCAACGAGATCTGCCACATCCTCATCCTCTCTGATCATCAATCTTGGCATCATCTCTACAATGGTGACCTGACTACCGAAGCGAGCGAATGCCTGGGAGAGTTCACAGCCAATGGGACCACCACCGAGCACCAGTAACCGCTCGGGTCGCTCTCGCAGCTGCCAAAGATTATCTGACGTCAAATAGTCGATTGCATCGATACCTTTGATTGGTGGTACAAAGGGTCTGGCGCCAGTAGCGACAATAATATTTGGCGTACGAAATTCAATGCCATTCACTTCAACACTGTAGGGTGAGGTAATTCGAGCGTCCCCCTCAACTACATCCACCCCAAGCTTGGTATAACGCTCTACTGAATCGTGGGGTTCAACCTGCTTTACCACCCGATCTACCCGTTGCATAACCTCACTGAATTCGTACTTCACATCAATAGAGTCGAATCCCCACTCTTTCGCACGTCTGGACTGATTGAGGATTCGGGAGCAACGAATCAACGCCTTCGAGGGAACACACCCTGTATTCAGGCAATCCCCGCCCATCTTGTGTTTCTCGATCAATGTTACTTTGGATTTAACCGCTGCTGCGATATAAGCAGAGACCAGACCTGCTGAACCACCACCTATAACCACTAAATTACGATCGAATACTTTAGGACGCTCCCATCCTTTGAGTGCCTGTCTCTGCTTGATGATCGCCATGATTTTTTTCGCCAGCAATGGAAACAAGCCCAGTAGCACAAACGAGCCAATCAAGCCTGGAGAGAGAATCCCAGAGGCGCTTTCAATAGTTGCCAATTGCGTGCCAGCGTTAACATAGACAATCGTTCCTGCCAACATACCGAGCTGACTGACCCAGTAAAAAGTCCAGCTGCGTAAAGGCGTTAACCCCATCAGCAAATTGATTATAAAAAATGGAAAGATGGGCACCAGACGCAAGGTAAACAGATAGAAAGCGCCATCTTTCTCAATACCCTCGTTAATTGCCTTCAGTCGCTCTCCATATCTTGCCTGGACACTGTCCCTCAGCAAAAACCGGGCAATCAAAAATGCCAATGTGGCTCCAATCGTAGACGCAAATGAGACCAACACCAAACCCCAGAGAAACCCAAACACTGCGCCCACTGCTAAAGTCATGATTGCCGCCCCAGGCAGTGACAATGCAGTGACTGCAACATAGACCACAAAGAAGCTGATACTTGCCAGCAGAGGCTGAGCCTCTCTCCAGGAGACAATGGCATCCCGCTGCGACTTTAAATACTCAAGGGTCAAATATCGATCGAGATCGAATACAAAAAAGAGGATCACTGCAACAGCAATAACCAGAAAGAGTGCAAGCTTGCGTGAGTTCATACGACCAATTCCTAATCAGCATTGATTTTTGTTATAGAACTACGCTTCAGCCTAGCAGATGGATTCACATTTAGTATCTGACAGGAATGGCACTTACCAACCTGGCCATAACTATTCCGAAACACAACGGACTGTCATGATGCCAAATTGGTTAGGGGCTACAAGAATGGCTTCAGGTCACACAGAGGGCACAAGCATTTAATAGAGGTGTCCTTAACTCAGTATTGAGCCTCCTACCAATGTATAGCCCAAGGGCTCTTCTTGCGGGGAGCGGTCCATGCGTTGATCTGAGCCATTCTTGTAACCCTGAGTGTCGGGTTATTATGGCTAGTAAGATGAACTTCGGAGGAGGCCTCGCTCTTATGGGCGGCAGGGCCACACCCTACCTCATCACAACACTAATGGCCTAGCGATTTAACCTGGATTCAATAATTCAGCAGGGTGAAGAGTGCTTGTGATAGTGCAAGGATTCTGGCAGCGTGAGGCATGCATCCCTTCGTAGCGAGCAGAAGCAAGGAATATTAGATGATTATTTAGTGAGAAAATATTACAGGAGCCACCCCACGACAGGGTAAAAACTTTTTTCTTCTTCTCTTATACTCTCTTCTTTTAAAATCTGCTTACTACCTACCATCCCAGAATTTTTCGTATGGCATGTGCTAGAGAAAGGAGAATTATAATATACCAAATTTCTTTGCCTGAACTTTTTGGCAGATCATCCGGTATATCCGAAACAGTTATTGTATCCCTGTGACGATACCCTTGAATCCAAAGAACTATTGTTGGAACCCCAGCGAACCCAATTAGATACAATAACGAAGTGAGGCTGTAAAATATGATCGGGTCACCCTGAAATGTATTGTTTAAGATAGCGAAAGTACTAACTATTGCCAGACTGAAAACAAGGATCGCCCCGAGGATAAAAAAAACTATAAACCGAATCGGATGGGGATGTCTTGCTGCATTGTAGTAGTGCCTGAGATACCCCAGGTAGTGGTATTGACGGAAACGCTCAAAGTAACCTTTTAGGGCCTGACTCATGAGGAGCGCCCCAATTCAACATCGATCAGATCATGTTCAAGGTTGTACTTTTCCATTGTTACTACCAAACCAATCACTGTAATAATCGCTTGCCGTATCTTGAATATCATTTACTACTTGTGAGCCTAATTCGACCGCAGAATCGATTGTATCCAGGCCTATCTCCACACCGGATTGTACGACAGGCGCGACAGAATTATCGATAAAATCATCAAACTGTTGATCAGTCCCTGTAGATTTGTAGGCTGATTCTGCAACCATACCAGCAGAGGTCGCTGCTACTATTGCCCCAGGTCCGGTCAACGATGTACCCAGACCGACAAAGGCACCAGTTGTCACTCCAACAATAGCATTATCAACAGTTTTAACCGCCCCAACAATACCTGCTGTTATCTGTTCTGCGGTTGTTGCATTCTCATCCAGCTTGGATATTTCTGAAACAGAGCCTATGACTGGCCCGGCCACCATACCGACCACCCCGGCTTTTTTAGCTACAGATTCTGCCAAGTCGATACTCTTGGAGACTTTACTGAGATCATTGGCTAATTTGTTACCGATTACAGATTTGTCACTTAGAACCTGGTTTCTGGCCGCAATGGTTTTATCGACATCATATTCAACCGCATCCGGGTGAATTGCCCCTTTCAAGCCACCCGGTTTATTCGCATCCCGCAGCGTTTCGGCTTTAGCCATTTGCGCCGGGTCTTTACTTGCTTCCAATCGCTCGATTGCATGTTCCACAGGCCCCTGTATTGTTTTTTGCTGCACATGAGTTGCTACTGCAGTCACGGCAGCTGTGCTTACTGTCATTACATTGCCTGCAATGTCCGAGGCTCTACTAGTTTTGCCTTGATCGCTAGCTGCCTGTTTGTCTTTGGGTGATTTCGCACTGTTATCAGCCAATGCATCTGTCGTGGTCGATGAATTGAGCGCTGAGCCCAACGGTGTTGTTGAATCTTTCAAGCCATCTTCTGTAGTTGGACTATTAGCAAGTTGTTCACCTGTTGTGAGAGAGTCCGATAGAGAGCTGCTGCCAGACAAGCCGTCACCAAGCGAGGAACCGGACTCGGATCCGCCTACATCTGATCCACCACCCATTGAGCCTGTTGAGCCACCGCCACCAACACCACCAGCTGAATCAGTCATTACCATTAACTCCCTTTAGACACAGTCACAAGACAACACCAGAACAATCAGTCAGTCATAGTTATCTTTGCTAACCATGCGCTCACCTTTTCGAGCGTTCAATATAGCAATTACTTAACACCATTCGATACTAGTGATAACCCTAGTGGGCTGCTCTGTATATTCAGCAACCCTCAGCCGCACCAATACCACTGCATCGATGAATGTGTAGTTGTCCATCGTCAATCCCTGGCTGAAACTTGATCTGTCCCAGGGTATGCCATTGTCGTAGTAGTCGTAGCTGACCAGGTCATACTTAACCAGACCGCTTGAGATTGAGACATCTGCCGGAGCGTAGGCAGCCAGTTTATCGGAAAGATTATCAACATGGATGTAGATCGATTGCAGATTTTCTGCATGATCAACAACGAAGCGGTAGTCATCATTATTGAAATTCCCCATGTGCTGAATACTACTCACTGTGCCATCAGCTGGAGAGTAGACATCAATCTCAATGGATTCATTCTCACCAAAATCCGGCGCCACATAGTATTGATGATCGATTGGCGTAACGTGATTACCATTGCCGCTTTTGCTGGAGCACAAAACAGGTCATGGCCTGATGATGCAGTTCAGTGGTTTTTATCCTCCGATTAAGATGGGTTGCCCTTCCCTCCCCAGCAGGCGTTACTTCAGTGCGGCATTTGCTGTTAGGGGCGACAAAATCGTTTGGAACGATTCCGAACAGCCGAAGGCTGGCACGTAGGGTGAGGGCAGTAAGCCCGTAATAATACGCAGTGGAATCGGGGCAGGTTAACTCGAGGCTTGGGTACCAGCGTCACCAGCTTGGACATGAAGTCCAGCTGCTCAAAGATGACATGCATCGTGCCATCGTTGTAGGCTATTTTGATATCCCTTATTGTCATCAGGCGCTTATTTCTCTACTCTCCGCTTGCGTCAATTGCCAAATAGCTTGATTGGATTTTGCGCGGTTTATCAGTGATTCCGCTGTATCACCATTCCTTAGGTGTGCACAGCGCGCTTGTATGGTCACGCCTTTTGTTACACCGTAATCCATCCTGTTTAGGCTGGACTTCAGGCGACAGGCAATCTCATCCAGTGTGTTGTGATCTGTTCTAGGTAATATAATGATAAATTCTCCCGTCCCCCAGCGGGAGAGAAGATCAACTTTTCGTAAGACTTGATTTACTGTTTGAGTGATCTCACGAAATAGCCATCGAAGCACTTGTCGTTCATGGTTTTCTATTATGAAATCCTCCCCTTCAATTCTGAGAATTATCAAGCAGAGTTGTTCCTCATATCGATGTGCTTTATCTGCGGTAAAGTCCAACAACTTTTGAATAAATGTGGCGCTATAAAGGCCAGTCACTTCATCTTGATAGGATAGATCATAAGGCATATGCAGCAGTCGACCTGCGATGGTTGTAGAGAGATTTTCATGGAAGCGGGATGCGATGCGGGGAAAGAGCCGAGCGATCCGGTGAATGCTATGCCATCTGAATGACAGGGCCTGCACCTTTCCAACAGCTACAACATCAGCCTGACGTTGACGGTTGGAAACCAGGGATGTTACGCCAAATACGCCACCGGGTTGATAAGTGGTGACATGAAAGGTGGAGCCATCACGACGTGTATGCCAAACCTCAGCCTCTCCCTTCAGTAATACCAGCATGGTATCGTAGTTCATCCCCTGCTGTAGAATCGCTTCATCTGGCTGATACTCTCTGATCCGACTAAGGGCGACCAGTTTTCTTACCTGCCAGGGTCGCATTCCTTTGAACAGCGGGCACTTATCAAGTACATCTCGCCTCAAGTGAAGCGAGAGTACACTCCATACTGATATAAGTCGTGTATTGCGGAGCATTAAAGGGATCAATATAAAAGTTCCAACCAGTGCAAGACACATGACTATGGCACTCAACAGTCCAAACATTGACACCGGTGGGAAGTTCGAAAAGGTCAGCGTGAGAAAACCTGCAGCAAGCGCCAGTGCCGTGGCCATGATCGGCGTTGACTCCTGTTGGATGACCTGGAGTAGTGCATCTGACTCAGAGCGAAAATCGATCGCCAAGCGTTGGTATCGCACCATGAAATGCATGGTGTGATCAACACAGATACCCAGGGCGATGGCGCCAACCATGGTTGTGCCGGTATCTAGTGCAATGCCAGTCATGCCCATGATGCCGAACAGCACCACAATAGGAAATGCATTGGCGACTACAGCGATGATGCCTGCCTTCAGATTCATGAACAGCAAGGCTACCAGCAAAAAGATTACCAACAGCATCAGGATCAGTGATTTCGCCTGACCCTCAGCCATGTGATCCACTGCCTGGCTGTTGAGATAACTGCCACCGGTGATGGTGATTTTCAGCGTCGGATCCATCCACTCACCCGCATAGGTTTTTATCTCATCAACCACTGCATTCAGTTGGTGGGAAGAGCCGATTGCGTGACGTACCAGTATGCGTGCCTGGCTGTAGTCTGCCGAGACAAAACTTGCAGCGTTCTCATGATCCAACAGGGACATATACTCTTTGACGACTTCGTTACGTGCTGGGAGGTAGATGGTGCCTGGCCACTCATTGTCGATACCGCTGTGAACCACTGCAATGAAATCGGCAAAGGAGAAGCTTTTGTCAAATTGCCCCGTCTCTTCCAGATAATCCTGTAATCTACGCAGTTCCTCAAGATAGGGTACCTGCAGAAAGGTGCCCTGGGTGCCACTCAAAACGATAGAAAGGGCCTGCATTCCCGATAGATTCTGATGTAACAGTTCGGTCTGTTCCGGTAGCTCTGATTGTTCGGTAAAGTAGTCCATTACGTTATTGTTGATCGTGATCTGGGTTGCCCAGATCAGACAGACCGACATCAAAAGCAGAATTGAGCTGATGATGACTTTCGGATAGCGTGATAGTTGTTGAAAAAGGTGGGAGGAAAATTGCGCATAGGGGCGCTGAGTGGCTGATAGGGTGTTTAGTCCGGAATCACTGGCCAACTGCAGACTGGCGGGAACCAGGGTGATGGTAATCAGAAAGTTGATTGCCAGTCCGAGGGCGCTGATCAAGCCAAACTGCTGTAATAGGTCAATGCGATTAAGGGAAATTGAAAGAAAACCCAGTGCTGTTGTTGCAAAAGTCAGAAGGATGGCCATGCCCATATATTTTGCCATCAGACTGAGTGCCAATTGATTGCTTTTGCCCTTTCGCAGCGCTGCCTGATACTCTGACAGCAAATGAATATCCTCAGTTGAGCCCACAATAATCAGCAGCACCGGTACAATCGAGGTCATAACATTCACCGGTATGCCAAGGGCTGCCATCAAGCCGAGGATCCAAATTATACTCATGCCTGCAGTGAGTAGAGGTATCAGGGGGGCTTTCCAGTTACCTAGGGTGATAGCCAGGGTGGTAATCAATACCACCAGGGCAAGCGGTAGAATCAGTAGCTGGTCAGAACGGATCTGTTCGGAGATGGCGGAGCGGATCGATGGATCTCCCAAGTGAAAAGCTTTGCGAAAACGTTTTTGCAGTGGCTCGATCGCCTGATCCAAGGCCAGCGCAACCTGTTCATCGAAACCGCGATGGTAGTTCTCCATATCGAAAAACAGGTTGATCGCCATGACACTACCACTGGCAGAGAGGAGGTTTCTTTCGATTAACGGATTGAGCAGTGCGGCCTCTATCAGCAGCGCTGCGTCTTGCCGGGTCTCTGGAATGGAACTTAGGTAAGGATCAGTATGAATATAGCCATCAACTGTACGCAGATAGCGTACGGAGAAGAGGCTGACTGTTCGTGTCACCTGAGGAATTTTCTCAATGCGCTTCAATACCTGGCTTATTGCGCTAAGATTTTCAGCTTCAAACAGATTCGGGTCTTCAAGGTAGATGATGGTGACATTCTCGCTGCCGAAGGTCTCCATGGTGCGTTGGTAGTCGACCAGTGCAGGAGGATTGTCGATCATCATGCCTTCAGCAGCGATCTCTACATTGAGATTCGGTAGACGGGTGAGGGCGAGAATCGTAATGCAGCAGAGTGCCGCGATTACCCAGGCAGGATGTCGTGCAGCTGATAAGATGATTTTGCTCATGAGGAGTGTTCCCGAATCCGCCGGCAGGTCTATATCCACAGACCAGCTGAGTGGATTGAATTACCTCAATCAAAATGCGCTTTTTGTTACACCCCACTGCTTTTGAGTATGTCAATCAAGCATAGCTAATTATAGTCCGTTGAGAAGAGCGCTTTGTTGTACGAATTCCATATACAATTTATGGATATATTGTTCAATTAGATAAGGGAGAGATCATCCTTGGCAATTATCGAATCTGCGCTCTTCCTCTGCCTTTCTGACCCTCCAGCTTGCTTTAGGCAACAAGCCATCAGGCAACCTATCCTTTTGTGGCTTGCTGTGTAGAGAGGCGTGAAGGTACTTGTAGATCTCCGGCGACATGGAGTCTATCTTGGTGGCGCAGGATATACACTTCTCCACCATGGGTAGACAAATGGATTCACAATTGGCATCTGATTGGAATGACACTAACTAAGGAGGGCTCACTCTTATGGTGCGGCAGGGCCGCACCCTACTTCACCACATCGCTATTTATCTAAGAAGCTCATTGTAACTGAACAAAGTTACACTTTTTTTGGCGCCAGGATCAGAGTAATGCGAGACATGCATTCCTTCGTAACAAGCGGGAAAAAAAGTAATGCTTAACTAGCGATAAAATTTAGTATTGTAGTCAATCGGTTTTTCGTCAAACAATTCGAAGAACACAGTTTTTTCTTGAAAGCCTACGGTTCTTGTGTAGAGATAGTATTTTATTCCATTCTTCTCTGCACTATCAGCAAAGCGTATTTGGTCTGCTGCAAAATCAAATCCACAGTCATTATCAGTACAAGCAGTGATAACTATTAACAATAAAGAAAATAAAAAGAGCTTCAAGGCACCATCTCCAAACCTCTGTCCATTTTGCATGATAGTTAAACGGCTCAGCTATCCTTAAACCAGAATCCATGTATTCTGACAACCCATCTGGTAGCTTTAGAATCAAACTTTCATTTAAAAACAGATCGGAAATCTTACTCCCCTTAGAATAGGGTTCAAAGTCGTATACATTATCAACACGCCAGGTTGTTTGAAAGTCACCATTACTATATTGAATCGTATCAGCCTGCAAATAAAAGCGATTGTCCGCTTTCTGTAACCTTTGATTGTCTTGTTCTGCATACATCAATCCATCACTCTTGACATGCCCCTCAGTCATTTGATTTCTGCTTCCATTGACCATCATTAGAGACTTGAAGTGTGGGCTATGTTTAAAAGTCGAGTCGTTGGTTTTTAACGTATGAAAGTTCTGATTATTTTCTGCAAAATCTTTAATATGGGATTTCATAGCATCCATAGTGTCATTTACGACCACTGACTCTTTATAAGGCTCAGAATCCATCTCAAGTGGTTCCCCACCACCACTGACATAATGATCTGCGAGCGCTGCCGCCTCCGGCATACCTTTTGCCAATCCTCCCCATCCAAATGCTTCATAGAGCTCTTTTAGAAACTCTTTTTCATCGTCATTAAACTGAATTTTGGCTTGAGCTTTTTCATTCAAATAATCAACAGCATCCTGCATTGCGCTCAGATTACTTTTGCTACCGAACGCAGAGGGAAGTCGGGGATAACCATAATAAGTCATGGGCCAACATCTCGCCGCCAAAATGCACCGTTACTAAGTTGTAGATCCTAGCTGGTCTGTTTTGTTCGACAATCTGTCTGGCCCAGTAACTTATCTAGATACTTATTTGTTGATCAGACTGGCATGAGCTGCCGCCAATCTGGCGACCGGCACTCGTGGCGCAGAGCAGGAGACATAGTTCAACCCCGCTCTATGGCAGAACTCGATGGAGCTTGGATGCCCGCCATGTTCGCCGCAGATACCTACACTGAGGTCTGTCTTTTTCTGACGTCCCCACTCCACTGCCAGCTTCATCAGTTTCCCAACACCTTTCTCATCGAGCACTTCAAAGGGGTTGTCTTTGAGTATGTCGTTCTGGTTGTACATCGGCAGAAACTTATTCTCAGCATCCTCACGAGAAAAAGAGAAGGTCGCCTGGGTCAGATCGTTTGTGCCAAATGAGAAAAACTCCGCTTCATCCGCCAGTGAGTCCGCCCGCATACAGGCCCGAACAACCTCAATCATAGTGCCAAAAAGGAAATTGAGTTTTTGTCCCGATTTCTCCTCCACATCTCTACGAATCTCATCCACCATCTGTTTAACCCGTTTCAGCTCTTCAACGGTACATACCTGGGGCACCATAATTTGCGGATGCACTTCGAGATCTTTGGCGGCACATTCCGCCGTTGCCTCAAGGATTGCCCGGATCTGCATACCGTAAATCTCTGGAAAGGTGATCCCTAACCGAACTCCACGATGACCCAACATGGGATTAGTTTCAGTCAGGGCCCGAACCTTGCGTAGCATGGTCTCCTTCTTTTCAATCGCCTTCTCGACCAGACTCTCATCTACAAGGTGACGTAGAGAGTCAGCCTCTTGTTTGGCATGCTCAGGATCCTGTAACAGCATCATGCTGCCGGCAAGGACATTCATGCCGCGAACTGAGTTGCGCAGATGATGTAACTCTTCCAGGTCAAGCAGCAACTGCTGCTCTGATGGCAGGAACTCATGGATAGGAGGATCGAGCAGACGAATAGTCACTGGCCTGGGAGACATAACTTCCAGGATCGACTTGAAATCCCCACGCTGCATTGGCAGTAGTTTATCCAAAGCTGCCTGACGCTGTTCAGGGGTTTCTGCCACGATCATTTCTATCACCACAGGCAAGCGGTCAACTGCATTGAACATGCGCTCGGTACGGCAAAGCCCAATGCCCATGGCACCATATTTTAGTGCGCGTTTGGCATCCGTCTCGGTATCCGCATTGGTCATCACCCTCAGATAGGCAACCTCATCGGCCCAACGTAGTAGTCGGTTCAGTTCCTCGGTGAAATCGGGCTCGACCATTGGGATCTTGCCCAGATAGACATTACCACTGCTGCCATCGATAGTGATCATGTCCCCTTCGCGGATCACAGTACCCTCGGCGATAGCCTCTCGTCTTTGTACATCAACAGTTATCCCCTCTGCACCTGCCACACAGGGTTTACCCATACCACGAGCCACAACGGCAGCATGGGAAGTCTTACCTCCGCGGCTGGTGAGGATACCCTCCGAGGCGAAAAATCCATGGATATCTTCCGGCTTGGTCTCCTCCCTCAGCAAAATAACTTCCCGCCCCTGATCCTTGCCCATGATTTCAGCCCGATCTGCGTCAAATACTGCAATACCACTTGCCGCACCTGGCGAGGCGGGTAGCCCCTGGGCAATGGCCTCAGCCTTTATATCATTGTTCAGACGAGGATAGAGCATCTGCTCAAGATAGACAGGATCGATACGCAACAAAGCCTGTTCACGACTGATCAACTCCTCTTCAACCATCTCTACAGAGGTGCGTACCATTGCGGTCGCATTCATCTTGCCATGGCGGGTCTGCAGACAGTAGAGTGTGCCGCGTTCGATGGTAAACTCGAAATCCTGAACTTCTTTGTAATGCTCCTCCAGCTTTTGACGCAACTCTTCCAGCTGCTTCGCCATCTCTGGCATCTCTTCATCCAGACGGGCGATTGGTTTAGGTGTTCGGATACCGGCGACCACATCCTCGCCTTGCGCATTAACCAGATATTCACCAAACAGTTTATTCTCACCAGTACCCGGATTTCGGGTAAAGGCCACACCGGTAGCAGAATCATTGCCTCGATTACCGAATACCATGGTACAGACATTGACCGCAGTGCCATTTGCCATTTCCGGGGTAATATTGAATTGACGGCGGTAATCGACCGCTCGCTTGCCCATCCAAGAGCCAAAAACGGCCTTGATTGAGATCTCCAGCTGCTCATAGGGATCTTCTGGAAAGGGGCGTCCGGTCTCTTGTTCAAAGACCTTGAGAAAACG
The DNA here is from genome assembly GCF_058244645.1 of Candidatus Thiodiazotropha sp. AKAK3. NCBI lineage: Bacteria > Pseudomonadati > Pseudomonadota > Gammaproteobacteria > Chromatiales > Sedimenticolaceae > Candidatus Thiodiazotropha > Candidatus Thiodiazotropha sp. AKAK3. Next base: position 24,519 of record NZ_JBSYOQ010000071.1, on the reverse strand, counting down.
TTCACTGATCTCTTTCAAATCATCAGCAGACAAGCCCACATCCTCATTGACACGGGCATTTTGCTTAACATCATCAAACTCTTTATCAAAGGCCTCATCGGATACACCCAAGGCAACTTTGCCAAATAGCTGAATGAATCGACGATAGGCGTCATAGCCAAATCGTGGGTCACCCGTCTGTTCAATTACCCCTTCAAGGGTTTTGCTATTCAGACCCAGGTTAAGAATCGTATCCATCATCCCCGGCATCGACATAGCGGAACCTGAGCGTACGGAGACCAACAGCGGATTGGCAGGGTCACCGAACCCTTTACCAGTGGACTTCTCGACCTGACGCATATTTGACTGCACATCGTCCATCAATGTACCGGGAAGCGTTTTTTCCTCGTTCGCCAGAAAGTCTAGACAGGCTTGCGTGCTGATTACGAAACCAGGAGGAACATTTAACCCGAACTGGGTCATCTCGCAGAGGTTTGCTCCTTTACCACCGAGCAGTTTTTTGTTTTTACCGTCGCCCTCATGAAATGCAAAGACATGTCTTGTTTGACTCATGGTGTCGTTCTCCCCTGGGTATTTTATCGAGTCCGGATTAGTATTTTTTGTAAGTCCGGTGTTTATTTAGTTTCAGGCGATTGATCAATCGCGAGCTAAAGCTTTTCTCTGCCTATGAGACTAACTGGGTGGCGTAGTTTTCATTTTTTGATCACCTCACTGTTTGAGATCAAGCAGGTTATGTACTCCACTTTACATCAAGGTCATGTTCGCTACAGCAGGTCTGAATTGAGAATCTGGAAATCAGCGGGGTGACAAACATACCCTTGCTCCTCATAAGGAGGCTTGGCGAGAAAACCACCCTCGTTTCTGGGTCTCCCATTGACCAAAACCATTATTGTAGTCTGAACACTACCTATTATGGCGTCAGGTAAATATAATACTCCCTTTTTGCTGCTTAGCCATTAAGAGATCCATGGAAAAAACTTACAACCCTCACGCCATTGAGCAACGCTGGTATCAGACTTGGGAAGCGCGCGGTTACTTCTCTCCGAAAAAGAGAGACGGTGATAGCTACTGCATCATGATCCCCCCACCCAATGTCACCGGCAGTCTGCATATGGGCCATGGATTCAACAACACCATCATGGATACCCTGATCCGCTACCACCGCATGAAGGGCGACCAGACCCTGTGGCAACCTGGTACTGACCATGCAGGTATCGCTACTCAGATGGTTGTGGAGCGCCAGCTTGAGGCGGAACAGAAAAAACGTCACGACCTGGGGCGGGAAAAATTCATTGAGCGCATCTGGGAGTGGAAAAAAGAGTCTGGCGGCAATATAACCCGCCAACTGCGCCGCCTCGGCTCCTCCCTGGATTGGGAGCATGAGCGCTTCACCATGGATGATGGGCTCTCGGATGCAGTCAAGGAGGTCTTCGTCAGACTCTATGAAGAGGGCCTGATCTATCGTGGAAAGCGCCTGGTCAACTGGGATCCAAAACTGCATACAGCAGTTTCTGATCTCGAGGTACTCTCCGAGGAAGAGAACGGCCACATGTGGCATATGCGTTACCCGCTCACCAATGGACAGGGTCATCTGATCGTCGCCACCACCCGCCCAGAGACCCTGCTCGGGGACTGCGCAGTGGCAGTCAACCCAAACGACGAACGATATAAACATATGATCGGTGAACTCCTGGAACTGCCACTGACCGGTCGCCGTATTCCAATTATTGCCGATGAAGAGCATGTCGATCCAGAGTTCGGTACCGGCTGCGTCAAGATCACTCCAGCCCATGACTTCAACGATTATGCGGTCTGGCAGCGCCACCGGGATGAGGTCAGTATCAGTAAACAGGCTCATGGTGGCCTGATCAATATCTTCACCATCGATGCTGCAATTCGGCAAAATGAGGAGGAAGAAGGCGCACTGATTCCTGAGAAATATATCGGTCTTGACCGATATGAGGCTCGTAAAGTAATGGTTGCTGATCTCGAGGCTCAGGGTCTTCTTGAAAAGATCGATGATCACAAATTAATGGTTCCCAGGGGAGATCGCTCTGGTGCTGTTATCGAGCCTTTTCTTACCGATCAGTGGTACGTCAAGATTGCTCCTCTGGCCAAGCCGGCCATTGAGGCCGTTGAGAGTGGCAAGATCCGTTTTGTACCCGACAACTGGAAGAACACCTACTACGAGTGGATGCGTAACATCCAGGATTGGTGCATCAGCCGTCAAATATGGTGGGGACACCGCATACCAGCCTGGTATGACGATGAAGGCAATGTCTATGTAGGCCGCTCAGAAACAGAAGTCAGAAGCCAGCACAATCTTGCAGATGACTATCCACTGCGACAGGATGAGGATGTGCTCGATACCTGGTTCAGTTCCGCGCTGTGGCCTTTCTCCACGCTGGGTTGGCCGGAAGAGACTGAACGCCTGAAGGATTTCTATCCTACCAATGTTCTGGTAACCGGCTTCGATATCATATTCTTCTGGGTGGCCCGGATGATTATGATGGGCTTGAAGTTTATGGATGATGTGCCATTCAAAGAGGTCTATGTACATGGCCTGGTGCGGGATGGCGAGGGCAACAAAATGTCCAAGTCCAAGGGCAATGTGCTCGACCCCATCGATGTAATTGATGGCATCGACCTGGAATCACTGGTCAGCAAGCGGACCAGCGGCATGATGCAGCCTCATCTGGCTGAAAAGATCGAAAAAATGACGCGTAAGAGTATTCCGGACGGTATTCCTGCCTACGGCACCGATGCCATGCGTTTCACCTTTGCTGCATTGGCCGCCACAGGACGTGATATCAAACTCGATATGGGCCGAATCGAAGGCTATCGCAACTTCTGCAACAAACTATGGAATGCCGCCCGCTATGTGATGATGAACGTGGAGGGTCAGGACTGCGGAATCAGTGAGATAAAAGCAGGCCATTCAATGCTTCCCACCTCGCTAGAGCGCTCTCTGGCGGATCGCTGGATTCTCTCCCGTCTGCAAAAGACCAAACAGGCAGTCGCTGATGCCATCGATGGCTATCGTTTCGACCATGCCGCTCAGGCGATCTATGAGTTCACCTGGAACGAGTACTGTGACTGGTACCTGGAACTTTGTAAGCCGGTACTCAACAATGATCAGGCATCTGAAGAGGCCAAACGGGGAACCCGTCGTACTCTGGTCAGGGTTTTGGAAAACCTGCTTCGTCTCACCCACCCGATTATGCCCTTCATTACTGAAGAGATCTGGCAGCGAATTGCGCCAATTGCTGGTGTGATTCCAGCTTCCAAGGGGAGTGACAATCCCGCCGATTCGTCAGAAACGATTATGAATCAGCCCTTCCCTACTTCCCGCAACTCATTGATTGATGAAGAGGCGGAAACTGAGATGGCTTGGGTAATGCAATTCATCCTCGGAATTCGTAAAATCAAAGGTGAAATGAATATCTCACCCGGTAAGCCGGTACCGGTATTGCTAGCCAATGCCAACGACAATGACCAGATCCTGGCTGAACGACATCGCCCATTTCTCGATTTTCTGGCGAAAACCCAATCTATTGAGGTCCTTGGCCCCGAAGATACAGAACCCGAATCCGCCACTGCGCTGGTGGGTGAGATGAAAGTTTTGATACCTCTCGCAGGCCTGATCGATAAAGGGGCGGAGATTAAGCGTCTGGAAAAAGAGATCACTCGTCTGCAAAACGATGCTGACCGGACAGAGAAGAAGCTGTCGAATCCCAATTTTGTTGATAAGGCACCCGAGGCAGTGGTTCAGAAAGAGCGGGATAAACTGGCAGATAGTCTTAAGGCGCTGGAGAGTTTGAAAGCTCAGCTTGAAAAGATTCAACAGCTCTGATGGTATTTTGCAGGACAAACACCCCCTTATAGGGGGGTGTTGAGCCTGGATTCTGCAGTTGACCGCTAAAAAATCTGACCCAGGGCCTGTTAACACTAACGCTACATGAATGTGTGGAAAATCTCAGCGCACCCTGCACTGGCAGCCTAAAACAGCCACAGACAAACAACGAATTGTAGGGTGCCGGCCCTGCCGCACCAAATCACTATGCTATTGGTAGCATACAGATCTGATTAGAATGGAGCGGTCAACTGATTTTTTTAGGTTCAACGCAGTGGCGTCATGCTATATCGCCTGAGAAAAGCAGCAAAATCCTGTAGTGCATCAACCCCACTGGCCTCCGCCTGAGCGCACCATTGTGTGAGCGCTTCCAAACGTTTCTCATGACTGGAGGTATGTTGCTCCCAGATCTTTTGAAGACGAAGTTTAAACTGGTAGACATTGTCCAGGGCACTATTGTTATCAAGAATATCTCGCAGTTGCTTGCGATCTTTATCACTCAATAACAGAGCATCCCGCCTGACCAGGCGTAAAGCACTGCGATAGAGTCGACGCAGAGGTTTATCAGCCTGGCGAATCTCGGCTCGAAAAACAGGCTTCAAGACCCGTCTACGATAATCACTGAAGAGTTGCAGACGGTTCACTGTCAGCGCCTTGATCGCCTCCATATCGAGCTGCGGCCGCTCTTCCACAAAAGCACGTTTTGGTGCCACTTTGAGGACCTTTGCCAGACGCAGATAAGAAAAGAGCTTGATATAGAACCAGCCCAAATCAAATTCGAACCATCGATTGGATAGTTTAGCCGAACTGCCGAAAGCATGGTGGTTATTATGCAGCTCCTCCCCGCCGATCAATATTCCCCAGGGTAGAATATTTGTCGATGTATTTGGGATTTCAAAATTTCTATAACCCCAGAAATGACCAATGCCATTAATCACTCCAGCAGCCCAGAATGGAATCCAGATCATCTGTATAGCCCAGACAGTTATCCCTGCAGGCCCCAACAAGATAAACTCAACGATAAGCAGCAGTGCTATACCTGAAAAGTTGTAACGCTGATAGATATTCCGCTCCAGCCAATCGTCTGGCGTTCCCTTACCATAACGTTCCAGAGTATCCTGGTTTGAAGCTTCTGTTTTATAGAGTTCTGCTCCCCGCCACAGCACTGTGCTCAACCCTCTGGTCATAGGACTGTGTGGGTCATCCTCAGTTTCACATTTAGCGTGATGTTTACGATGTATCGCTACCCATTCCCGGGTAACCATACCGGTTGTCAGCCACAGCCAGAAACGGAAAAAATGGCTTATGACCGGATGCAGGGTCAGAGCTTTATGGGCCTGATGACGATGCAGAAATACAGTAACCGCTACTATTGTAATATGTGTAAGAGAGAGTGTAAGGATAATAAATTCTATTAGAGATAAATCAAACAACCCATTGAAAATCATTAAAATGCACCTACAGGTGTATGTTGATCCCACCGATAACAGCAGGTAAAAAAAGTGCCACGTTGCGGCCCACTAGACCGATAAATCATCTCCTCCCGTACTGAGAGCACAGGCTATCCCTAGTGTACCAAGGCAAGGCGAGACGCCAAGCCATCACCCGCACCACGTGCCTGGCGGCCAATGGCTTGGTGTCACGCTGTAATCGCGCATTAGTATGGAGCACTACCCTAGTATATAGCTTAAAAATTGATACCTGTTTTTATTTCTTGCCACAAGAAAGAGAGTTTTCAGGTTAAAGAAAGCAATACTGAGACCAACAGGTTAGCGTCGTAATAGGGTTCACTCTTAGGAGTGATCAAGGGTACATCGATTAACTGAATCCCCCATTGGCTCCAGAGTCTGTGCTCTATATCTGCTTTTACAGTGCCACGTCTACTATCCAGCAATACGAAATTCAATAACTGCTCAGGAGCCCCCCCATCAGGTCGGTGAGCATTAAGAAAGTGCATCAGTTGCAGTAAACTATCATTGAGTGTCATACCAATCTGTTCAGGGTCTTTACCCTGATTTGGAATAAACACTTTAGGGCAATCGTTGGCTGCGATTGCACCACCGACCCCCTGTGGTAGCAGATTCGCAACAAGACTGGAGTAAAAACTACCCGGAGGATAGCAAATCAGTTCAGCTTGCTGAATAAGCCTTTGATTCTTCTTGCGTAATTTCACGCTAACCCGCTGATACTCATGCAACGTCTTTGAAAAAGAGAGGTCTGTCACTGGTGAAGTCAGTGGCGCCACCTCCTTTCCGGTCAGCAGATGCTGGCCGACCACCCGTCTCCCATCCTCCAACTCCGCAGCCAGGTGGTAATTGACATTGGCGACAGCACGTACCGTTCCCTGTACTCCAACCAGCTTTTCAAACAGAAAGATCACCGGATCGAGATGTTCATGATTGTTGAGATAGCCACCGGTCAGAATCAGGTTACCGATACTCGCGCCATTCAGATCGAAATCCACCGGCATTGCGTCATAAAAAAAACCGAGCAGATTGCGAATAATACGCTTCATCGGATTAGGAATCGGTTCGATCATCTTATGCCGGCCGCGTATGATCATTTCAAGTTGCTTGATTAGCTCAGACTGTTTAAGGCCAGAGTCGAAACGGTAAGTGAAAAGATTGTAGATCTCTGGATGACCCGTTACGCTCTCATCAGCCAATGCAATCAGGCGACTACGCAAATCACCGATTGAAGGCATATTGAAGGCCTGACGCAGTTTTGCTGAACTTCCTCCTGAATCGAATGGCGTAACCAGATGAATGGAGTTATGGGTGAAGTTTTTTAAAACCCGACTGACCCCATTCAGTGCTGTCCCACCACTGAAAAAGAGTATCCGGGGGCCCAATTCAGGCAACCGCTGATATCGGCTGATTTTAATAGGATCAGGAATAGTTACTGAACGAGTGATTCGAATTTTATTCTGCTTGGTCAAAGTGCCACTCGCTATTAAAGAAAGTATGTAGTGACCTGGTATGGTGTTTCATCCTAGTGTACCTCGTCATAGATGCCTGCTGGTTCGATCAGTTGAGCAAGTATCTCTGCATTTTTGACAACCACCGCACCACGCCTGGTCTCCACAGCACCCTCTGCCACAAACCCCTGAATCAACCTGGCAATCACTTCACGGGTTGTACCCAGATGTCCACCCAACTCTTGTTGCGTCATACGCAATATACCCTCTTCAGAGGCGTTACTCAGAATGAAGTTGGCCAAACGCTGATCCAGGTTGCAGGCGTGTACCTGCTCCAACTCCTCCATCAAGCGAAACACCAGGGAGGAGAGTGCCTTAACAGTAAGGTCCTGAACAGTCTGTTCAACCTCAAACAATTTACGATAGATGGATCCTGGAATGATATCCACCTCGGTGTTGTCGTCAGTTTCAACCCAGGCAGGATAGCGGAGATCATTGAACAGGCAGTTAAGCGCCAATACACAGGTCTCCCCAGGGCGTAGGAAATAGAGTGTGGCTTCACTTCCCTGTGGGGTATAGGTGAACACCCGTAGACGGCCCCGTGTGACCAGATAGGCGCCTGATACTGCCTGGCCTTTATGGATGACTGATGTGGGACTACGAAAGCGCTTTGTTACAACACCGGTATCAAACAACTTCTTACCGGCTGGGGTAAGATCAAGAAAGGTTTCCGCCACAACTACTCCTGTGTTCCTGATGACAACCGGCTACCAATCTGTAGCAACAGAGTGGCAGCGGCAAATGGTAACAGCATCCCCTGACTCCTCCAGGAGAATTCACCAATTTGCGCGATCGTCGTCAATCAAGCGTGGCGATCGTCATATCTTCCATTTCCCGAGCCAGCTTTATACGTTCGAGTATAGTATCGCTACTCAGGGACTCAAGAAAGGCAACAATATCACTGATATCCTCTTCACTCAGTACCGGATTATTAAGTTCCGTCATGATTTTATGATCATCTGACCAGACAAGATATCGCCCCGTATGGCCCAGTTGAACACTGGACATGATACGTACCACCTCCTTCAGCTCACTTACAGAACCATTGTGAAGCCAGGGACCGGTCAATGCGACATTACGTAGAGAAGGTACCCGCCAGCTTCCCCGCCCGCTTTCAGGATTTGAGGCACCCGTGTCTTCTGTCAGCCTATAGCGCTGCTCGAATGGGGTCGGATAGATCGGAAAGATACGTAGCGGAGCACGAGGATCGAACAGGCTGGCACCACTGAAATTGGGACCAAAATGGCAGTTGATACACCCTAACGACTGAAATAGCGCCATACCACTCAACTGCTCAGGAGAGAGAGCATCCAGTTCACCAGCAACAAAACGGTCGTATGGGCTATCTGGTGTGATCAGGGTTCGTTCATAACTGGCGATCGCCTGGGCAATTCGTTCTATATCCATAGCCGCATCTTGACCGAATGCTTTGGCAAACAGGCCTGCGTAGATTGGGTCACTCTTTACTCGCTCTTCTACAGACGCCCAGGAGGGCATACCCATCTCAACCGGATTGATTAATGGTCCTTTTGCTTGCTCTTCCAACGAGCTGGCGCGTCCATCCCAGAACAGAACGGACTGAAAGGCTGCATTCCAGACTGTTGGAGAGTTACGGCCACCCAGCTGATTATCAATCCCAGTTGAGGTCGGTTGACCATCATCACCACTGCCACTGATAACATCGTGACATGAACTGCAGGACAAGGTACGGTCTCTCGACAGGTTCTTGTCGAAAAACAGCCGTTTACCCAAAACAATTTTTTCCTCTGACATCGGGTTGCTCTCAGGCGCCGGTGCTTTACTGGGAAGAGCCTCCCAAACATAGGGCGATGGTGATTTCACACTCTGTTTTTCTGAGAAATCACTTGCCGGTAAGGATTGCCACAAAAAGCGTTTCGAAGCCGGAATACCCAATAGTGGATCATATACAGAAACGGTTGGCTCTATATCGGGTTGTTTGATAAAGGGATCTATCACAGCACCAGGAAAATTAGTGACAGTAAGAATAATCATCAATTTAAAAGCCAGAGCCAGAATGCCTGTTCCAAGACCTGTTGCCAGCAACCACTGCCCACCTTTCGCCAGCCGGCCCTTTGGCCCGAGATCATAGCGCACCATGGTGATCAGTACCCCGAGTCCGACTACCACAGCAATTACAACCACACTTAGAATATTGACGTTTGCGAGATTCATCATTGAAACACCTTCACTAAACACTGCCGCTCCACAACCGGATTAATACTAGAATCTGCTCAGGCATCCCGTCGTTGAAAAAAGGTATCTCCCGGAGTCACTGTGGTGACCTCTGTTATGCTGTCAAAAGGCAGGCCAACCTTTTCATGTGCTCTCTGAACCGCTGCCGCATCTGCTGCCATGGTAAAGCAGAATGCGCGCGCCTCTTCATAACTCAGATGAATTCTGAGTGGAACCACATTCTCCTCCATACAGGCCTTTTCATATGCGGTGTAAAAAACTTCGAATTGCTCTTTAGTCAGCCCTGTTGGGAAGGTTTCACTATCTTGGCTATGGGTATCAACAAAAAATCTCATAGGTTTCATATTTATCACCTCTACTGTTTTCAGGCCTTCTGAAATTTCAGACATGTTCTATCGAGATGAGAGACAATGAACTTATCGGAGAGGTTAAAACTGTACCGGTAAAAAGGATCATGCCTGCATGTGGTATCTGCGATGACAATCTGATCAGAACTCCATCGTGAATAGTCAGGGGTTATAAATTACACAGCCGGAGATCCCCCTTCAGTAGCAAATGCTACACAACGGAAGATCCAGTTAAACTGGTGTACAATGGGATTTAGAAGAGTACTGTTCAGACATTGATCAGCCAGGTTGGGAACCTAACCGCAGTTAAGGGCACCTCTATTAACTGCTTGTGCCCTCTGGCTTTACGACCCGTTCAGAATCAAGACGTGCTTTTGAAGCCATGCTTATTGCCTGTCGAAAAAGCACAACGCAGAGTCTGGACGGGTCGTAAAGCCCCGTAGGGCGCGACCTGAAGCATGGATTTGTGGCAGATCATTACCAAACAGCAGATTTTAGCGGTCAACTGCGGAATCCGGATTCAAAAGCCCCTTGATAACAACAACATTCAATCATGAAAACACTCAATCCAGATCAAGACCAGAATAGGAACCTTCAGCGGGAAGTGACCCTAACTGTGGGGGTTTACGCACTACAGGCAGTTTCGTTTCTATTTGTCATCACCCTTCTGATCGGGGTCATTATCAACTATGTCAAAAAAGATGATGTGGAAGGCACTTGGCTGGAATCACATTTCCGCTGGCAGATCCGTACCTTCTGGTACGTCCTCTTGTGGTCGGTAATTGGCTTTATAACCACTTTCATTCTCATAGGCTATGTCATCCTTTTTATTAATGCAGTCTGGTTGATCTACCGAATCGCCAAGGGTTGGCTGAGTCTGAATGATGAAAAAGGTCTTTACAGCAACAGTTGAGTGCATTATCACCCCCCCATCGAAAAAAATAACGCCTCATGAAATTGATGGTACCCTTGATGCTAATGCTCTATATTCAATCCCTACATTTGTAAAATAAAATGCTATGATTTTTTCATGCACTATATCTTTCTAATAGAGTGAATTACCCTGATTTCCAGAGGCGCACACAGGCGCACCCCACCATGAAAGTTATGTTTTCCATCGGCTACAAGAAAGACATTCCCAGCTATGATACGCATTAATGAAGCTTTGATTCGTGGTGCCATATGGGCATTCATCGGCCTGTTATATGGAATGTTGTTTGTATTCTTTTCTGCTTTTGCCGAATATTGGCAACTGCCGGTTAATCCCTACCTATTTGCCGGCGTACTCTCTGGAACTCTTGGCGCCTTGATCTACAGCAGTATGCGACTTGCAGTACTGATGACTGTAATCATCTCCCCGATCTGCATCTTCTACTTCATTCTTGTAGAGAAGCCAGCAAACCTAAACACAATTCTTCTGCTATCAGCCTTTGTCGGTGCGATTGTCGGTGCGCTTTATGGCGTTTTCTCAATGGGTTCCAGGGTTAATCGTGCCGATGCAAAAACCTTAGCTGGATTCAGCTCAGGGTGGTTGATCTCGCTGAGTTTTTTACTCGTTTCCAGTTTTGTTGAGAATCTCCCTATTTCCCTGATCGTGGGGTTAATGTGCCCGCTGACCGGTATTCTGTATGTCTTATTAGTGCCGAGTTTCATTAAACTCTACGACAATTTGCTGCCCCCTATTGGCGATGGGTTGATGGTCGGTGTTGGGGTGTCCAGTTTTGTAACGCTCAGTTTTTTCGTAATGATCAGCACCGTTGACAATGAAATTGCGGGGCCATTTTTAACCGCCCTCGAAACCATACAAGAAACCCTACCTGGCGCAGTATTCGGTGGCATTATCGGGGGGGGATTAGCTGGAATCCTGTCAGGCCTGCTATTGACGAAGTGGCAGGATCTCTGATTCTCTGTAGCCTGGATGAAGCGCAGCGGAATCCGGGATGACACAGATCTCATCGGATAGCGCTGACTTATGTCCTGGGTAGTAAGTGTATTGAGGTCTGCCTCGTGGGCCGCTCGGTAATTTCGGTAACCCTGAGCAAACGTCTCCCGGATTCCGCTGCGCTTCATCCAGGCTACGCCTTCTATCTTAAAAATTCCGACTCTGTCAGAGGTTATATGATCAGAGCACTACTGCTTCTTACGTAACTCGGTAACCTGCTCTCCAGCGATACCCCAATTATCTGTATCCACTTCATCAATAATCACAAAAGTCGTTGCGGGGTTCTTTCCCAAGACATCCTTAAGCAGCTGAGTCGCTCCATCGATGAGCTGCTGTTTCTGCTCTTTAGTGACGCCTTCTTTTGTAATTTTGATATTCACATAGGGCATATCTGCACTACTCTTCTAACCATTCACTGTGTACAAAGCCTAAATCAGGATTATCAATTCGTTCATAGGTGTGCGCGCCAAATGCATCACGCTGTGCCTGTATGAGATTTTGCGGTAATCGCTCAGAACGGTAGCTATCGAAGTAATTGAGACTGGCACTCATCACCGGCAGTGGAATACCCACTGTGTTTCCATAGTTCACAACCCTCCGCCACGCACCTTGCAGCCCATGTAGTTGATTACTCATTTCAGGATCTGTCATCAGATTGGCTGGCTCGATCTCGCCTGAAAATGCCTGCCTGATTGGATCGAGCAGACGAGCGCGAATGATACATCCCCCCTTCCAAATACGAGCAGTCTCAGCCAGATCCACAGACCATTCATAACGGTCGGATGCACTACGTATGAGTGCCATGCCTTGTGCATAAGCAGTAATTCTGGAAGCGTAAATTGCACCGTGCAAATCAGCCATCATTGCCTTATGGTCGATTCCCACATTCATTGATGGACCATGTAATAACTTTGATGCGGCAACCCTTTGCGCTTTCATTGAAGAGAGCACCCGTGCATCAACTGCCGCGGAAATGGCTGGTACGGCAACCCCCTGTTCCAGAGCTGCCTGAACAGTCCATCGACCTGTCCCCTTCTGGCCGGCTTTATCCATTACCAGACTGACCAATGGATTACCGCTCTGCTGATCCTTCGTCTTCATGACTTGAGCAGAGAGCTCAACCAGAAACGACTCCATAGGTCCCTGGTTCCACTGCTCAAAAACTTCAGCAATATCATCTTCATTCAAACCAAGACCACGGTGCATCAGATCATAAACTTCTGCTAACAGTTGCATATCGGCATATTCAATACCGTTGTGCACCATTTTCACGAAGTGTCCTGCACCATCTGCTCCCACATGGGTGACACAAGCCCCAGCTTCAGTCTGTGCGGTGATTGCCTCAAATACTGATTGAACCTCCGCATAGGAATCGACTGACCCGCCTGGCATCATCGAGGGTCCGTGACGCGCCCCCTCCTCCCCACCGGAGATACCGACCCCAACATAGTGAAAACCCTTCTCCCTGAGATAGGCCTCACGACGGCGGGTATCTTCAAACCAGGAGTTACCCCCATCCATAATGATATCCCCTGGCTCTAACAGGGGCAGTAGTTGTTCGATTACCTGATCAACCGGATCCCCTGCCTTTATCATCAATAGAATTCGTCTCGGTCGCTCCAGCATGTCGACAAATTTACTCAAATCGGGATCACCACCAAAGTTTTGTCCTTGATGTTCTTGCAGGAAGGCCTCGAGTGTTGTGCTTCGCCTGTTCCAGACGGCGACAGGGAAGCCTTTCTCTTCCATATTGAGCGCCAGATTCCGCCCCATCACACCCAATCCGATGAGGCCAATATGAAACTGTTTTATTCCAGACATTGAGAATTCCTATAGGTCGAATTTTTTTACAGCAGTGAGCGTCCAGCTAACCGATCCAGCAACCAATCACCATCCCTGGCCAGAGCGGCAGGGACGTTACCCTCTTGCAGCGCCCAACGTACAGCATCAGCCTTATCCTCCCCCTGGGCCATCAGTAGCAGGTAACGTGCTTGATGAATAACCGATGGAGTCACTGTAAGACGCTGCATCGGAGGCTTATTGCCAATCACAGGCATCACTCTGCGTCGCTCTTCATCGAGTGCAGCCGAACCGGGAAAGAGTGAAGCAGTATGACCATCAGCACCCATGCCGAGCAGAAGAATATCGATCCTTTCAGGGAGGATTGATTCATAATCCTTCGCCGCTTTATCCGGATCCTCTTCTCCACACATCCGGTAGATAGTAACGCCTTGGGGACGCTCTTCTGGAAACAGTGCACCGAGTACACTGAAGGCGTTATTTTCTGGCGTATCAACAGGTACGCAACGCTCATCTCCAAAATAGAGGGATATCCTGGACCAGGGTATATCGGATCGGTGCGACAGTGCTCGATAGACAGGAAGTGGTGTTGACCCTCCTGCCAGCATAAGATGACAGTGATCAGACGACTCAAGCACATGCTTTATCTTCTCGACAATCCACTTTTCCGCATGATCAACAAATTCACTGCTATCGACAGTTAAACGCTCTTCGCTCACGCTTTAATCTCCCGCCATTGACGGCTGTAGCGATCCATCAGATCGTCTGCTTCGACCGGGCCATCACCGCCCTCAGCATAAAATACCGGTTGTTTTTTCGTTTCAGCTTCCCAACTCTGCAGGATGGGAGTGACAAACCGCCAGGCATATTCAACCTCGTCTCGACGAGCAAAAAGGGTTGCATCACCTTTTACCGCATCGAGTAGCAGACGCTCATAAGCATCTTTGATGGGGTGGGCGTAAGTCTCGGAATAGTTAAAATCCATCTCAACAGAATTGACTTCAAGACTATCTCCCGGTTTCTTGCTGCTGATTTTCAATGCCATCCCGGCATCCGGCTGAATTCTGATCGTAAGTACATTGGGTTCCAGATCCTGGCAAACATCATCACGACCAAACAGGCAAAGCGGTACCGGTCGGAAAACCACCGAAATTTCAGTCATTCTGTGACTGAGTTGTTTACCCACCCTGAGAAAGAACGGTACCCCTTGCCAACGCCAGTTATCAACGTAACATTTGATTGCGGCATAGGTCGGTGTACGAGATTTCGGATCAACATTATCTTCATCGCGATAGCCACGATATTGACCAAACACAACATGTTTGAATACCTCTTGCCGATCAAGCGTGCGTAACCCCCGCAAAACCTCCACACGCTTATCCCTGATATCATCAGCGACAAAGGAGACCGGTGGTTCCATAGCACACAGGGAAAGTACCTGAAGCAGGTGGCTTTGAACCATGTCACGCAATACCCCGGTATTGTCGTAAAAACGACCTCGCCCTTCGACACCAATCGACTCAGCGGCTGTGATCTGAATATGGTCTATGTATTTTCGGTTCCATAGTGGCTCAAAGATGGTATTTCCCAGACGGGCAACAAGGATATTCTGTACTGTCTCTTTTCCAAGATAGTGATCGATTCTGTAGACCTGATCCTCCTGTAATACTTCACCAACGACTCGATTCAACTCAAGCGCTGATTCCAGATCGCGGCCATAGGGCTTTTCCATGATCACACGTGTCCAGGGGGTCTTGTCGCCGAAGTTTCCCAGAAGCCCTGCCTCGTTAAGTCGATGGAGTATGATGGTCGCTGCCGAAGGGGGGGTGGCGAAATAGTATAACCGGTTGCCTTCACTGCCAATCCTCTGTTCCAGGGCCTCCAGCGAATTACGCAGACTGGCATATGCTTCAGGATCTTCAAAATCCCCTTCGACATAGGAGATTCGTTGACTGAATTCGCGCCATAATTTTTCATCGACCGGCTGGGTGCGGGAGTATCTCTTCAGGGAGTCAAACAGCAGTGCCCGATAATCATCATCGCTTTTTGCTGAGCGGCTGTATCCAATGACGGCAAACCTTTCATCCAGAGCCTTTTCACGTACCAGATTGTAGAGAGCAGGAATCAATTTACGCCGAGTCAGATCTCCAGCTGCACCAAATATCACCAGCACGCATGGCTCTAATCGGTCAGCCTGTAGAAAAAGCTCACTCGTCGCAGTCAGGCCTTTATGGGAGGGAAAATCTGATAGCATCGCAACTCTTCCTGCACGTGTTATTTTTATTCTGGTGAATTTTGACCAAAACCGAGCCAGACAAACACCGCTTCCTGTACCATATTAGGTCATCTACACGACTTCAAGAGCAACCTGAATAAAAGAGCAATTAACCATTCACAACACAACCATACCAACAGCAAATATCTTTAGTAAGAACATTATCGTACAACCCTAAGTTTCTGTTTTTTATATAACTGAGCACTTTACAGTAGGGTCAATGGGTATTGTCTGCAATCCAACTGATACCTAGCCAAACGATTTCATCTGATGTCTGATGCATAAAAATACCTTACACTTCATATGCCATTTACCTTAATCTCTCCCACCTACCAACTATAATTGTCGACAACCCCCCTATTGAATTACTTTCTCAAGAGATGAAAACAGTTACTCCCTTTAACAGCAAAGTTGATCAAAAGTACTACACTTTGTATGTGATAATGTCGTGTTGATGAGTAGTAAATTAGCGAAGGGTATTCACAGATTAAGTCTGAATCGATAAGATAGTATCAATATTTACATAGATCGATATTTCTACTTTACCTCTGGCTTTAACCACGTCATTGGTATTCAATTTAATTAACAGATCGATGTATAATTATCAAAGTTGAAATAAATTCATCTACTTGGGGAACAGTGACCCCGCATGAACAGAGCTGCAACTACTATCTACGCGGCGAGTTCTTGTTGAGCAGACAAAAAATGGTGCGTTCAGGGCTTCTGGAATGTGCTTGACCAATAATAACTCTTGCCAATAGCGATAACTTTAGCAAGAGTCACAGCATAATCAGGGTTTTTTAACACCTCCCTGTTTTGATTGAATTAATAATGGCAGTCAGATATTCGATGACCTACAGACCAGGGCACCAAGCCTGTTGTAGGCGCATCTATTTAAACAATTTCCTATATTTTTTTCGCAATTTAAAATTCCGTTTTCAGTTCATAATTATTCTTAATGGGTAAAGCACATTGCAGCAAGTAATTAAAGTTGGCGTTTTTGTTGATGCAGAAAATGTACGTTACAACGGTGGCTACCAGCTCCGTTACGACATACTGCGAATGTTTGCTGGACGATATGGAGGTTCTCTGGTCAGACTCAATACCTATATCGCTTTTGACCAGGAGCGTGCAAAAGAAGACCCGGAGTATCGAAGGCGGGCCTTGACCTACCAGCAGATGGTGAGGGAATTCGGCTGGAAAATAGTCGTTAAAAATGTGCGTAGATATACGGATGATGAGGGCAATGTAACCACTAAGGCCAATGCCGATCTCGATATGGCTGTTGATGCCATGCTACAAGCAGAAAAACTCGACCTGTTACTCATGGTGACTGGCGATGGCGATTTTTTACAAGTCGTGACTGCATTGCAGGATCGGGGATGCCGGGTTGAATTGCTTGGATTCCGCAATGTTTCTCAAGATTTAAGAAGACTAGTGGATGACTACTACTCTGGTTTCCTGATCCCGGATCTGTTGCCGATCTCCTACGAACCTCGAAACGAATGGGGTGCCCCTGGCTCTTGTGTCCGTGGTGTCTGTTCCAAGTGGTTTCCTGAGAAAGGCTATGGATTTCTTCGCTTTATCAAGCGTATCGATCCCAATCTGTGGATTATCGATCCGCGTCACCCCGACTCTCCTTATGAAAGTGTCTTCTGCCATGCCAATGAGTTGGCCGATGAAGTCACCGACGAGATCATGCTGAATCGCGACTCAATACTCGAGTTTTACATTGAAAAGAGTGATAAGGATGATGGGCTGGTTGCTAACAATGTGCGCCTGGTACCCAGTTTTGGCGGAAGTGGCTTATGAAGGATAACTCAGAATCCTGACAAGGGTTCTGAGTTGTTACAAACCACAGCTACTAACCAGGCCATAGATATTAATACACTCAGGTTAGTAACTATTCCGGGGCTGCAGCAGGATCCATAATCATCTGGTAGCCTTTGCGGTCGTTTTGACTGCGAATAATTGTGCCTCCACGCAGGGGAAATGATCCGGTTAGTCTATCTTTGAAAAAGATTTGTAAGGACTCTCTGATCACCGGAAAGGCCATCTCATGCCATGGAATCTCCGACTCTTCAAACAGTGCAACTTCAAGACTCTCCGAACCTGCGGCAAAATCAAGATCAAGTAAACGGCTTCGAAAGATTAAGTAGATCTGATTGATATGGGGCAAGTTATATAGACCATATAGTCCTTCCACATCTACACGAGCTGTCGCCTCTTCCAAGGTCTCTCTGGCTGCACCCTCTTGACTGGTCTCGCCATTCTCCATAAAACCTGCAGGTAAGGTCCAGAACCCATACCTTGGTTCTATTGCTCGGCGGCAAAGCAGTATTTTCTCCTCCCAAACCGGAATGCAGCCAACAACGATTTTGGGATTATGGTAGTGAATGGTGTCACAGGCATCGCAGACATGTCTGGGGCGGTTATCCCCTTCTGGTATCTTGACCTCGACCTTCGCCCCACATTGACTGCAAAAAATCATCATCCACTCCACTGAGACTGATATGTTCCCATTGTCGCCTATTGGTTTACTAAAACAACACTCTTATCTCCTAATATTTCGCCGATAAAACCATATAATTTCAATATTTTCAGGCCAGAGAGCACTCACCTACATAGAAGTTATTGATAACAGCCCTTTCTTGATATGATGACTGTTTTTAAAAAGAGTAGTTAAATAATATGTCGCAACAGCTTCCAGAGGCTGACCTAGAGGAAGCCATAGCCGCCATAGATCTGGGGTCAAACAGTTTTCATCTTATTGTTGCCCGGGTAAATGATGGACACCTGCAGATCATCGACAAGATGAAAGAGATGGTGAGGCTTGGTGAAGGTCTCACACCTGACAAACGTTTGGATCCAATGGTTGCAGAGCGGGCAATCAACTGCCTCAGTCGCTACTCTCAGAGGTTACGGCCTCTGCCAGCAGAAAATATCCGCGTCGTGGGTACCAATACTATGCGCCAGATTCATCCGGCGGATAATTTTCATAGCCTGGCTGAAAAGGCCCTGCTACACCCCATAGAGATTATCGCGGGACGGGAAGAGGCCCGCCTGGTCTATCTTGGCGTCGCACATGGCCTGGCTGCCGGCGATGAAAAACGTTTGGTGGTAGATATCGGTGGTGGCAGTACTGAACTTATCATTGGGCAAGGCTATCAACCCTTAGAACGGGAAAGTCTTCACATGGGTTGCGTGAGCATGAGTCGCCGTTTCTTTCAAAACGGAAAGATCACTTCACAATCGATGAGGGAGGCAATGCTAGCTTGTGCGATCGAGATTCGACCGGTAAGAAACGAGTTTCGCGATGGAGAATGGGCGAGAGCAATCGGCAGTTCCGGTAGTATCAAGTCAATCCGTAATGTAGTCATTGAAGAAGGGTGGAGTGAGTCTGGAATCACCCGCAATTCACTTGAGCGACTCACTCGCCATCTGATCGATGCCGGCTCTGTCGAGCAACTTGCCTTAAAGGGTCTATCTGAAGAGCGAAAACCGGTCTTCGCCGGGGGGGTAGCAGTTCTTTCTGCTGTCTTCGAACATATCGGTATCGACCATATGGATGTCTCTTCAGAGGCACTTAGAGAAGGCCTGATCTATGACATGATTGGCCGAAGTCAAGATGAAGACGCCAGGGAATTGACCCTGAAAACCCTGTCAAAGCGCTACGATATTGACCAACTTCAGGCCAATCGCATAAAGGAGACAGCGCAGTCTCTGTTAGAGCAGGCAAAAAGAAGCTGGCATTTAGAAGCACCGAAATACAGCGCCATGTTGAATTGGGCAGCCAGAGTGCATGAAATAGGACTCACGGTTTCTCACAGTCAATTCCAAAAACATGGCGCCTATGTGATTGAAAATTCTGATCTGTCAGGTTTTTCCCGCCAGGAACAGAGGGTTCTGGCAGCGATGGTTCGGGGTCATCGTAGAAAATTTCCCACCTCAATTTTTGAGCAACTACCCAGTGATGTGATCACTTGTACCAAGCAGCTCTGTATCTTGCTGCGTCTTTCGGTACTGAGTCACAGAGCCAGATCCCCTGTCGCCAAACCAATCCCTCGATTGGAGGTCGAAGAGAATCGTATCTCTCTGGTCTATCCGGAAGATTGGATCAACCACCATCCTCTGACCAGGACAGAACTTGAGCAAGAGGCAGGTTATCTTGAATCGGCTGGATATCTACTCAGGTTTTCATAGCAATGGACGAACCACCGCCAGCAACTCCTCGGCAGTGGCCCCATGGGGAATGGTATTTATCAACTCCCCATCTGTGCCAACCAGGTAGGTATCTGCTGAGTGATCGACAACATAGTTGGCCTCTCCCTCTTCCTGGTGAAGCTTATAAGCCGCACCATATCGCTCCGCCACTTCCCTGATAACCGGCTCACTGGCTGTGACTCCAAGCAACTTGGGATGAAAATACTCGACATACTCCTTCAATCTATCCACACTATCCCGAGCAGGGTCCACACTAACAAAAATAGGCTGTACTTTTGCCCTTTCAGCCTCACTCATTTCATCCAGAATGGTACTGATCAATGCCAGGTTCGTCGGACATATATCCGGACACCAGGTATATCCGAAATAGAGCAGCACAACCTGGCCTCGAAAATCTTTAAGACTCACGACACCCTGATAGGATCGAAAACTAAAATCTCCACCTTTGGGAACAGCCTGTAATTCAGCACCACCCCGCTTGCTATCTTCTGGATGCCAAACCAAGAGTAACCAGGCCAAACCACTACTAAGTAGAAGTATCATTATGATCAAAAGAAGTCTTTGCATCAGATTCTGGTTCACTGAAGAGATTTACTGCTAATAGAAGAAATGGTTTTTCAGGTAGAGGACGTTAGAACAGCCTGCTAATCTATGACAACAGAGAGTCACGACATCTCTTTTTGCGAGGTAATGATATTCAGGCACTGATCAATCAGTTGATTATACTCTCCCAGTATGAGAAATAGCTGGTTGTACTGCTCAATCATGGGTAGCAGACGATCATCCTGATTTTCCTGGAGTCGTTCAATCATACCTAAAACGTAGTTTTCACCTTCGTGCATGATCTTCGCCTTACGCCGTAGGTCGTCGACCAGAAAGTGTGCTCTCAATTCACTAAACCGATCACCTCTGTGCATCATAATAAGCCGTTCCAGATCCCTTTCAGACTGACTGATACTTCGTTCAATGTTGTGTATCTGTCTTACATCAAACTCCACCTGGGAACGCACCGTTCTGAGTTGCATCCTTAATTTGGGAGCAAGCTTCTTCATCTCCCCAAGATTGTCTTGCAACAGAGCCACATCGGACGCCACCATTGGAGGGAACTCAACCGCTTTCGCAGTTGCAGAGGCGAGTAACATGGAGATGGTAGTAAAAAAAACCATTACCACTACAAGCTGCAAATCAAATCCGATCTTCTGCTGCATATTAAAGGTGCCAACGCTTTTGAACATAGAATATCTCATATGTTTATATTTCTACTAAATCGCCCTTCTCCTCCAACCACTTTTTTCGGTCTGATGAGCGCTTCTTTGCCAGCATCATATCCATAACCATATTGGTGCTGTCTCCAGCCTCTACCGTAAGCTGAATCAGCTTTCTGGTATCGGGATGTATGGTCGTCTCACGCAGCTGCATCGGGTTCATTTCACCCAATCCTTTGAAACGCTGCACATTGACTTTGCCTTTCAGCTTCTCCGCTTCAATCCGATCCAGAATACCCTCCTTTTCTGAATCATCAAGTGCGTAGAAAACCCGTTTACCAACATCGATGCGGTAGAGTGGTGGCATTGCCATATAGACATGCCCTTGCTCGACTAGTTGCTTGAAATGTCGCAAAAACAGAGCACATAGCAAGGTTGCGATATGTAATCCATCAGAATCAGCATCCGCCAGTACACAGACTTTATCGAATCTCAGTCCCGACAGATCACTACTGCCTGGTTCCACCCCGATAGCCACTGAGATGTCATGCACTTCCTGAGAAGCCAACACATCACAGGAATCCACTTCCCAGGTATTCAATATCTTGCCGCGTAACGGCATGATCGCCTGAAACTCCCGATCCCGGGCCTGCTTGGCCGACCCTCCGGCAGAATCGCCCTCCACAAGAAACAGTTCGCTGCGAGTTGGATCAACCGAGCTGCAATCTGCCAGTTTTCCAGGTAGCGCAGGACCTTGGGTCACTTTCTTACGTGCCACCTTACGACCAGCACGCATTCGAGTTTGGGCTGAAGTGATCGACAATTCTGCGATGCGTTCACCTGCATCAGTATGTTGATTCAACCACAGGCTGAATGAATCCTTGACCACGCCGGATACAAATGCAGCACACTCCCTTGAGGATAGTCGCTCTTTGGTTTGACCGGAAAACTGAGGATCTTGAAGTTTGACTGAGAGCACATATGAAACTCTGTTCCAGACATCTTCCGGAGTTAATTTGACGCCACGGGGTAAAAGGTTGCGAAATTCACAAAACTCTCTCACAGCATCGGTCAATCCAGTTCGCAAACCGTTTACGTGGGTACCACCTTGAGCAGTTGGGATCAGATTGACATAACTCTCTGTCACCAGATCTCCGGTTTCCGGCAACCAGACTACTGCCCAGGCGGCAGCCTCCCTGTTACCCGCCATCTCACCAACAAAGGCATCATTCGGTATCCGCTCAGCGCCTTCAAGGGCATCCAACAGATAATCCCGCAAGCCATCTTCATAGAACCAGGTTTCCCTATCTCCGCTCTTTTCATCAAAAAAGCTAACTTTCAGGCCTGGACAAAGCACAGCCTTGGCTCTCAGTACGTGACGTAACTGGCGGATTGAGAAGCGAGCACTATCGAAGTATTGACCGTCAGGCCAAAACCTTACCCTGGTCCCAGTGTTGTTACGCCCCACCTTTCCAACCGCTTCCAGATCAGAAATCTTATGCCCACCGGCAAAGGCAATATTGAACTCTTGCGAGTCGCGTTTCACCCAAACCTCAAGATGCTTGGATAGTGCATTCACCACAGAGACACCAACCCCGTGCAAACCACCGGAGAATTGATAGCTCTTATTGGAAAACTTCCCACCAGCATGAAGCTTGGTCAGAATGACCTCTACACCAGGCACACCTTGTTGCGGATGGATATCCACCGGCATGCCTCGGCCATCATCCACTACCTCCAGTGAACCATCTTCGAAGAGGGTTACGTCGATGGATTTTGCGAAGCCGGCAACTGCCTCGTCCACACTATTGTCGATTACCTCCTGGGCCAAGTGATTTGGACGGGAGGTATCTGTGTACATCCCCGGCCGCTTGCGCACAGGCTCAAGGCCACTGAGGACTTCGATATCAGACGCGTCGTAACTGCCACTCATATTGGGTTTAGGATCCTATTACAATCTGTTCACACCGCGGGAAGTTTACACATCTGGGCTTTGGCTTGCGAGTCCGCAGCCCTGCCACTTACATAAAGGGCACCTCTAATAACCGCTTGTGCCATTAAATTAAGCAACATCTGAACCTCTCACTGAGCTTTTATTCCAGCAATCCGTATGAAACACCGGGGAATCTCTGAATTAGCAGATTGTTGATTCAAGGTGAGGATTCCGTGTAATAACCAGCGATTGCGAAGATCGAGAAAGCTGAAAAGCACATTTTGGCAGCAAGATGTTGGTCCACGACTTGGTCAAAGGCGCCTCAAATAAGATTGACCCCCCTATCTGGGCTGGGTTAGTTTTACAGACTGTATGACTAAAAACCGATCTGAATCACCATAGTTGGCTAAAGATATCGTGCCTAGAAAAGCGAAAACACCTGCCTTCGAAGAGGCATTAAAAGAGCTGGAGAGTCTGGTTGAAACCCTGGAACAGGGAGATCAGTCACTCGAGGATTCCCTGAAATCGTTTGAGCGGGGAGTTTCATTAACTCGACTCTGCCAGGAAGCGCTGAAAGAGGCAGAGCAGAAAGTCCAGATTCTCAGTGGAGAGCAACAGACATCGGAGCTTGAATCTTTCCCAAATGACAGTGAATAACCCCCTCGAAAACTACATGAGTCAATGCAAGCAGCGCGTTGAAGATGCGTTGCAACAGCGACTGCCAAAAGAGACGACCCTGCCTACCCGCCTGCACGAAGCCATGCGCTATAGCTGCCTTGATGGAGGCAAGCGTATTCGACCATTTCTGGTATATGCCTCAGGTCAGGCTCTTGGCCAACCTATTGAGTCCCTTGACGGACCGGCTTGTGCAATAGAATTGATGCATGTCTACTCCCTGGTTCATGACGACTTACCCGCCATGGATGATGACGATTTAAGACGCAACCGCCCCACCTGTCATCGCGCCTATGATGAAGCCACTGCCATCCTTGTCGGTGATGCCTTACAAACACTCGCTTTTCAGGTTTTATGCTGTGATGCGCATATACCAGCCGATGCTGCGACCCGCATGGCAATGGTAGAGACTTTAGCTCGAGCCAGTGGCTCCCGGGGTATGGCAGGGGGACAGGCAATCGATCTACAATCTATTGGGCGGGATCTCAATCTTGCTGAACTCGAAAATCTGCATATCCACAAAACCGGTGCATTGATCAGAGCGGCTGTTCGCCTGGGTGCACAACTCAGCCCCACAGCCAGTAAGGCGCAAATCACCCATTTGGATCGCTATGCAAAGTGCATCGGACTGGCCTTCCAGATACAGGATGACATTCTTGATGTCGAGGGTGATACCAAGACATTAGGCAAAACGAAAGGCAAAGACAGTCTACAAGATAAACCGACCTACCCCTCGGTTATGGGGTTGAAAGAGGCCAAGGAGAAGGCTGAAGAGCTAATTCAGGAAGCACAGCGTAATCTCGAGTCGTTCTCTGAAGAGGCAGATCCCTTACGCTGGATCGCAACCTATATAATCTCCAGAAGCCATTGATTGTTAACAGAAATATGAGATATTCGTGTAACTCTGAATGCCACTATAGCAATCTTCCAGCTAGTGATACCCTTAATTGGACTTCCTCCAGGGTAGGACTAACCGCTGAGCATGATGCTTATTTCTGCACATACATAATGCAGTTTAAAAGCACCTCTAGCTACTGACCCGAATGGCACTTAGCTTAAGCCGTTTTGGTGGGG